>DASZVN010000037.1:0-4228 GCA_035547055.1 Hyphomicrobiales bacterium | reverse complement strand
CGCGCGAAGGCGATCGAATCCGCGATGTCCCAGCCGCCCTCGACCCAGTCGGTGCCCGAGATGCGGGCGCCAACGATCATGTCCGGCACCGCGGCACGCACGGCGTCGGCGACCTTCAACGGAAACGCCATGCGCCCGGCGCGATCGCCCCCCCAGCGGTCGGTGCGCTTGTTCGACAGGGGCGACAGGAACTCGTGGAGCAGGTAGCCATGGGCGCAATGCAGTTCGACCTCGTCGAAGCCGGCGCGGCGGGCTCGGAGCGCCGCCTGGACGAAGGCCGCGGTCACCGTCTCGATGTCGTCGTCGGTCATCGCCTTGGGCTGCGGCCAGTTCTCGCCGTAGGGGATCGCCGAGGGTGCGATGGTCTGCCAGGGCGGATCGCCGATCTCGTGGCCCGGCACGCGCTCCCATGGCACTGGCGTCGAGGCCTTGCGCCCGGCATGGGCGAGCTGCACGCCGAACCGCGTGCCCGGCGCCGCCACGGTGCGCGCCGCGTTCAGCACCTTGGTCAGGGCGTATTCGTTGGACTCGGTGTAGAGGCCGAGGTCGCGGTTCGAGATGCGGCCGCGCCGCTCGACCGCGGTCGCCTCGGTCACGACCAACGCCGCGCCCGACATCGCCAGCGTCATCAGGTGCTGGACATGCCAGTCGGTCGCCGAGCCGTCGTCGGCCGAATACTGGCACATCGGCGCCACCACGATGCGGTTGTTGAGCGTGGCGGGGCCAAGCGTGATCGGGCTGAACAGGCGGGACATGGCGGCATCCAGGCTGGGGCGGGCGCGGCACAATTGGCCTGTCCTTCATCCGGATTCAAGGCTGGCAGCGCGCTGGCCCCGTCATTGCGAGCGAAGCGAAGCAATCCAGGGGTTCGGGGCCCCAGCGCTTGGGACCTCTGGATTGCTTCGTCGCTTCGCTCCTCGCAATGACGGCGGTGCCAGCCTCGCCAGCCGTTGCTATAGACTCCACGCCACGGCCTGGAGGGGCCCATGAAAATCAAGTCGATCGACGCCTGGCGGCTCAACCGGCCCGCTTCGCCGACGCCGCACCCCAAAGCACGGCGGCCGGGCTATCTCGCCAGCGCGCCGCATGCGTTCCCGATCGCCAAATATCCCGAGTTCTCGCGCGTCGTGCGCGACATCCCCGGCGTCGTTCTGCCGGAGATCTGGGTTCGCGTCACCGCCGAGGACGGCACCTGGGGCATCGGCCAGGGCCATTGGGGCGATCTCGTCGCACCGATCGTCACACGCTTCGCCACGCTGCTCACCGGGCGTGACTGCCTCGCGACCGAATATCTCAACGACCTGATGTGGCGCTATTCGCAGCGCTTCGGCGCCACCGGCCTCGCGAGCGTGGCCAGGAGCACGATCGACCAGGCGCTGTGGGATCTCAAGGGCAAGCTGCTGGGCGTGCCGGTCTACAGCCTGATCGGCGGGCCATGCCGCGATGCCGTCGAGCTCTATGTCACTACCGACGACCTCGACTGGGCGATGGAGCTCGGCTTCCGGGCGTTCAAGATCAGCAACCCGGCGCACTACGACGACGGCCTCGCCGGCATCAACCGGCTTGAGGAGAAGGTCGCCAAGGCCCGCGAGACCGTCGGCCCCGACGCCGAGCTGATGCTGAACCCGAACATGTCGTTCAACGTCGAGTTCGCCGGTCGGCTGATCGAGCGCCTCCGGCCGTATCGCCTCCGCTGGATCGAGGAGCCGCTGATCCCGGCCGACCTCGAGGGCCACGTTGCGCTGAAGAAGGCGTTCCCGACCGTCGCCATCGCGACCGGCGAGGATCATCACGGCCGCCACGCCTTCCGCCAGCTCGTCGAGCAGCGCGCGGCCGACGTCCTGCAGCCCGACCTTCGCTGGTGCGGCGGCCTCACTGAGGGGCTGAAGATCTATGCGATCGCCGAAGCGGCTGGCCTCGCCACGGTGCCCCATGCCGGCGGCAGCGTGCCCGCCGGCATCCATTTCGCCTATTCGCTGCCGGAATCCGCCATCGCCGAATACTGGATGCCGTCCGCGCCCGGGGTGCCGCTGAAGGAGGGCGTCCTACCCGGCCAGCCCTGGGCAGTGAACGGCCGCCTCAAGCTGTCCGACGCGCCCGGCTTCGGCCTGGAGCTTCGCGAGGACGATTTCGCGCCCTGGGGTTCGTAGAGGGGAGGCCCGTCATCCCGGACGCGCGAAGCGTGATTCGGTCAATCGCTACGTCGAGCCCTGGATCCCGGCTCTCCGCTTCGCCGCGGCCGGGATGACAAAGGCAGCGGTTGACTCCTCAAGACCCCCAGCGTTTCGATCGGCACCGAAAAATCGGGAGGATGCGATGAGCGACAAGACGACGGGCGGTGCCGGGATCGGGCGGCGCGATTTCCTCAAGGTGACAGCGGCCGGCGCCGCGCTGCTCCTCCCCGCCAGTGTGAGGGCTGCGGCGGCGGAGCCACGCAAGGGCGGCATCCTCAAGCTTGCGATGCCCTACAACCCGGCGGCGCTCGACCCGATGACCGGGCGCAACCTGCCGGACTTCAACACGCTGTTCTGCCTCTACGACGCCCTGATCGACTTCGACCCCGACACGCTGGAGCTGAAGCCCGGCCTCGCCAAGGCGTGGAAGTTCACCGACCCGAAGACGCTGGTGCTCGACCTCGTCGACGGCATCAGCTTCCACGACGGCTCGCCGCTGACGCCCGGGGTCGTGAAGTTCAACCTCGACCGCTACAAGAGCGACAAGCGCTCCAACGTGAAGCCGGACCTCGCGACCGTCGCGAGCGTCGAGGTCACCGGCAAGAGCCAGGTGACGCTGCACCTCACCAAGCCGAACTCAGGCCTGCCCGCGATCCTCACCAACCGCGCCGGACTGATGGTGTCGATGAAATCGATCCAGGCGGCGAAGGGCGGCAACGTCGACCGCGCGCCGGTCGGCACCGGGCCGTTCACCTTCGTGTCCTGGCAGGACAACGACAAGATCACCCTCACCCGCAACAAGACCTACTGGCGCGGCGGCGGCCTGCCTTATCTCGAAGGCGTCGAGCTCCGCATCATCAACGAGCTCAACACCGGCGCTCGCACCGTAATCGCGGGCGAGACCCAGCTCGCCTTCAACATGGGCGTCACGCAGAAGCTCGAGGCCGACAAGATCAAGGGCCTGGTCGCGACGGCGAGCCCGGCGCTGCTGTTCTTCGGCGCGCATCTCAACTACGCGCAGGGGCCGATGAAGGACGTCCGCATCCGCCAGGCGCTGAACTGGGGCATCAACCGCGAGGAGATCAACCAGGTCATCATGCACGGGCTCGGCGAGCCGTCGAGCTTCATCATGCCCAAGAATTTCTGGGCGACCGATCCGGCAACCTTCGACTACTACAGCTACGATCCCGGCCGGGCGAAGAAGCTCCTCGCCGAGGCCGGCTTCGCGAACGGCATCACCATCACGAGCTGGGGCTGGCCGGACCAGGCCTCGATGCAGCGCCAGGAGCTGATCGTCACCCAGCTCGCCAAGGTCGGCATCCACGTCAAGCTGACGGCGCAGTCCCCGGTACAGGTGGCGACGCAGTTCTACCTGCAGAAGCATGGCGACATGTATATCGCCCCATCCGGCGGCTACCCCGACCCGACGCAATATTACGACGCGCTCTATGCCAAGGACGCGCTCCTGAACGCCGCCTCGATCGAGTTGCCGGGCTATCGCGCGTTGACCGACGCGACCAGCGAGGCGCAGACCCAGGACGCGCGCAAGGCGGCCTTCGCCAAGCTGCAGCGCTTCACCATCGAGCAGGCAATGGAGCTGCCGCAATACATCTCGCCCGGCATCACCATCCGCAGCGAGAAGGTGCAGAACTTCCGCTTCGGCCTGCTCCAGTCGCCGAAGTTCACCGAGGTGTGGCTCGCGGCGTAAGTCGAATGGTCTTTGAGGCCGGCTCACGCCCCTGTCATCCCGGCCGGAGCGAAGCGGAGAGCCGGGGTTAGGCGCTGCACCTGCGACCGGATCCGGATAGCGGCTTCGCCGCTTGCGAGATGACGGGGGATAGCTGACGCGGCGCTAGCATGGGAGGGTTGGCATGAACAGCGGCAAACGGTTCGGGACGATCGACCGGCGTACACTCCTCAAGGGCACGGCGGCGGCCGGCGGCGCCTTGCTGCTGCCAGCGCGCGTCCGCGCGGCGGAACCGGCCCCGCGAAGCGGCGGCACGCTCCGCGTCTCGATGCCCTACAACCCGGCGGCGCTCGATCCAATGACCGGC
>DASZVN010000036.1:0-3498 GCA_035547055.1 Hyphomicrobiales bacterium | reverse complement strand
AGGAACTGGCGGGCGTAGGCCGAGAGGCTCTCGACATAGCGGCGCTGGCCCTCGGCATAGACGGTGTCGAAGGCGAGCGAGGACTTGCCCGAGCCGCTGAGGCCGGTCAGCACCACCAGCCGGTCGCGCGGCAGGTCGATGTCGACGTTCTTGAGATTGTGCTCGCGCGCGCCGCGGATCGAGATGACGCGGCCGTCGCCTTGGGAAACGCTGCTCTTCATGCGGCACCCGGCCGGGGCGGGGCAGGGAAGCGACCCACGGGAGATGGGGCGGCTTGCCGGCGGCGTCCCGGGATGATAGGAACGTAACGTGAACGAATGATTACGTCCACCCTGCCGCCGATGGGCGTTGTGGACAAGAGGCCGGGCGCGATGCGCCGGCCTCGCCCGACGGCTAGGGTAGGGACCCGGCCCACGGACGAGAAGGAGATGGGCATGTCAGGCAGCGTCAACAAGGTGATCCTGGTCGGCAATCTCGGCCGCGACCCCGAGGTGCGGCGGCTGAATTCCGGCGAGCCTGTGGTGAACCTCCGCATCGCGACCTCGGAGACGTGGCGCGACAAGGCCAGCGGCGAGCGCCGCGAGCGCACCGAGTGGCACAGCGTGGTGATCTTCAACGAGCAGCTCGCCAAGGTGGCGGAAAACTACCTCCGCAAGGGCTCGAAGGTCTACGTCGAAGGCCAGCTCCAGACCCGCAAATGGACCGACCAGCAGGGCCAGGAGAAATACACCACCGAGGTGGTGCTGCAGCGCTATCGCGGCGAGCTCACGATGCTCGACACCAAGGGCGGCGGCAGCGCCGGCGGCGACTACGAGGAGGGCGGCAGCGACTATGGCCGCGGCGGTGGCCAGGATCGCCGCCCGGCGCTGGCCGAGCCCGCCGGCGCCGGTGGCCGCGGCGGCCGCATGAGCGAGATCATGGAGGACGACATCCCGTTCTGAGCAGGTGCGGGTCTCTGCCGCTCGTTCCAAGCCAATTGCGGTGGCCGCTCCCGGGGGCGTGGCCGTCGCGAACAATTCGTTATCTCCCGTGGGCGGACCATCAGGGCGCCAAACCCACAGGAGGGACGGCAAATGGATGTGAAGAAGATCACGCTGGCGGCGGTCGGGCTGCTCGGCGCCAGTTTTGTCGCTGGCTGTGCGCCGGGGCCGGGGCCTGTCGTCTATGCGGCTCCGCCGCCGGCGGTCGTCGTGGCTCCCCGTCCGGCCATAGTCGTGCGGCCCGGCCTGCGCTGCCGCTGGGTCATGGTGCGTGGCCCCTATCATTGGCGCCGCGTGCGGCAGTGCCGTTGAACTGACGGCCAGCTTCCAGAAGGAATGCGCCGCCGCGACTCCGTCGCGGCGGCGCACATTTTCGCCGCTCGCTGCGTCGGGGCCGGCGGGCGCTACATCAGGAAGACGCCCTTGCCGGCGGCCTGGGCGTCGACCCGGCGATAGGCGTCGGCGGCCTGGTCGAGGCGCCAGCGATCGGTGAAGATCTGGTCGACCGCGACGCCGCGCTCGGCGGCGAAGGCGGCGCATTCGGCCTGGCCGATATTCGAGAAGGTCCACGAGCCGAACACGGTGATCTGGCGCCGCATGATCGGCCCGACCTCGACGGCCGGCTCGCCGCCGACCCCGACGAAGGCGACCGTGCCCCAGATGTCGACCGCCGCGATCGCGGCCTTGCGCGCCTCGCTCGCGCCCGACGCTTCGAGCGCGAGATCGGCGCCGTGGCCGTCGGTCAGATCCTTGATCGCCGCGACCGGGTCGGCCGCCGACACGTCGATCGTCTCGGCGGCACCGACCTCCTTCGCCAGCTCGAGCCGCTCGGGGCTGACGTCGAGCGCGATCACCCGGGCGCCCATCGCGGCGGCAAGCTGGGTGCCGGCGAGGCCGACCGGTCCCTGCCCGAACACCGCGATGGTGTCGCCGCCCGTCAGCTTGAGGCGCTTCAGCGCCGCATAGGAGGTGCCGGTGCCGCACGAAATGGCGGCGCCCGCCTCGAACGACAGCGCCTCGGGCAGCGGCACCAGGGTCCGTGCCGGCACCTTCATGTAGGGCGCATGGGCGCCGTGGGCGCCGATGCCGTAGACCGTCGGCGCCACCCGCTCGCAAAGCTGCGACCAGCCGGCGCGGCAGTGGCGGCAGACGCCGCAGCCCCAATAGTGATGGACCATCACGCGGTCGCCCTCGCGCGCCTCGAACTGGGTGACGCCGGGGCCGACGGCGGCGACCACCCCGCAGGGCTCGTGCCCGGCGATGATCGGTCCTTCCGCAGTGACGCCGAGGAGGCGCATCCCCTTCGGGCCGCGATACATGTGCAGGTCGCTGCCGCAGATGCCGGAGGCCTTGATCGCGAGCACCACCTCGCCCGGGCCGGGCGTCGGATCCGGCACCTCGGCGAAATCGACCTGCCGGTCGCCGGCGAAGATCATGCCGCGCATCGCATTTCCCTCCCTCGTTGTCGCCGCCATCATAGCCCGGCGATCGGTTTACACGTCAACCAGCTTGCCCGCGCCGCCGCCTTGGCGACGCGCGCCGGGCGGTGCTAATCCACCGTGGCGCCCGGCACGGGCCGGCGCGCGGGACGGCAGAGGCAGGCACATGACGCCCGATCGGCGGGAAGACCCGATCCTGTTCTTCATCCATCGGCTGTCGCGCTCGATCCTCCGGGCCTCGATGGCGCGCTACACGCTGGAATTCGATCTCGGCGTGCCCCAGGTGCAGATCCTCAACGCCATCGGCGCGCTCGGCCCGCGGGTGTCGAAGGACCTCGCGGACTACATGGCGATGAACAAGGCGCTGGTCAGCCGCTCGCTGAGCGACCTCACGGCGCGGGGCTATACCCGCAACACCGCCGACCCCAACGACGCCCGCCGGAGGGTATGGACCCTGACGGCCAAGGGCCGGCGCCTGGTCGAAATATGCCGTCCGATCCGCCACGAGCGGACCAGCCAGTTGACCGCCGCGCTGACCGACGACGAGCGCGCGGTCCTGGTCGACATTCTCCACCGCCTCTACGCCGCCTCCGAGCAGCTCGGCGCCGACGAGGCAAAGCTCGCCAAGCGCCGCCGCGCCGCCAGGGGCGTCAAAGGCGGCGCTGCCGGACGCCGCGGTGCGACCGGCGCGTCGGCCGAGGCGGAAGCCTCGTAGGTGGGCAACGCCTGCGTTGCCCACGTGCGGCGCTGGACGTGGGCATCGGCAGGCCGATGCCCACCCTACGATTGCGCGGCCTTCTTCCGCTCCGCGATGTCGCCAAGCCGGCGGACGTAATCGGCGAGCGGCAGGTCGTCGGCGGGATTTTCGCCGTAGGCGGCGCCGTCGAGGAACAGTTCCAGCACCTTCGGTGCCGTCCAGAGCGGCGTGCCCAGCCGCTCCGCCTCGGCGATGAAAAGCTCGGTGTCCTTGACGCCGATCGAGGTCTTGCCGCCGCTGCGGAAGATGTGGAGCAGGCGGCTCGGGAAGTCGTCGAGCGTCGCCATGTTGCGGCCGGTCGAGACGTTGATGAAGTCGTTCA
>DASZVN010000035.1:0-33192 GCA_035547055.1 Hyphomicrobiales bacterium | reverse complement strand
ACGCTGCGCGAGCCGGTCGGCGTCTGCGCGCTGATCACGCCGTGGAACTTCCCGATGATGATGGCGGCCAACAAGATCGCCCCGGCGATCGCGGCGGGCTGCACCGTCGTCCTGAAGCCGGCCGAGCAGACGCCGCTGTCGGCGCTCCGCCTCGGCGAGCTCGCGCTCGAGGCCGGCTTCCCGGAGGGCGTCATCAACATCGTCACGGGCTTCGGCGAGACCGCCGGCGCGGCGCTGACCGCGCATCCCGGCGTCGACAAGGTGTCCTTCACCGGCTCGACCGAGGTCGGCAAGCTCATCCTCCAGGCCGCCGCCGGCAACCTCAAGCGCGTCACGCTCGAGCTCGGCGGCAAGTCGCCGGTCATCGTCTTCCCCGACGCCGACATGAGCCAGGCCATCCCGGGCGCCGCCAACGGCATCTTCTTCAACACCGGGCAGGTCTGCGCCGCCGGCTCGCGCCTGTTCGCCCACAGATCAGTGTTCGACCAGCTCGTCGAAGGTGTCGCGGCGCACGCGAAGAAGCTCAAGATCGGACCTGGCGTCGAGGCCGACACCGATCTCGGCCCGGTGGTGTCGCAGGAGCAGTTCGAGCGCGTCACCGGCTATCTCAAGGCCGGCGAGAAGGCCGGCGCCAAGGCCGTGGTCGGCGGCAAGGGGCTCGACCGTGCGGGCTATTTCGTCGAGCCGACCGTCCTGACCGGCACCACCGCGGAGATGTCGGTGCGGCGCGAGGAGATCTTCGGGCCGGTGCTCTGCGCGATGTCGTTCGACGAGGACGACCTCGACCGCATCGCCGCCGAGGCCAACGACACCAGCTACGGCCTCTCCGCCTATGTGTGGACGCGCGACGTCGGCGTCGCCCACAAGATGGCGAAGAAGCTGAAGGCCGGCTCGATCAGCATCAACTCCTCGGGCCTCGACGAGGCGCTGCCCTTCGGGGGCTACAAGCAGTCCGGCTGGGGCCGCGAGAACGGCCGCGAGGGCATCGAGATCTTCACCGAGCTGAAGTCGGTCAAGATCGGGCTCTGAGGCGACAGGCGGGGAAGCCGCGGCGGTCAGCCGCCGCGGCGCCGCGCCCCGCGGACCAGATCGCCGAACGTCACGTTGAACCGTCCGGCCAGCTGATGTCGCGACGGAGCTGCTCGATTTCGGCGCGCGGGAACGCGGGCCCGTCGAGCGTCGCCGTTTCGGCGATCCTCTGAATCTTGGCGTTCTCCGGCAGGATGGTGCAGACCATGCCGTCGTGACCGCCGGTGCGGTCGCGGCGCCGCCGTGCCGGTCGGCCGCGACCGGCCGGCCCGCTCGTGATGCGGAGGACGTAGGATGACCGCGATCTGGCCCGACATCCCCTTTCCGCCCTGGCGCGAGACCCGTGCGGCGCTGCAGCTCTACAGCCAGATCCTCGGCAAGTACCGCTTCGCCCGCACGCCCTGGCTGAACCATTCGTGGCAGGCGACGCTCTATCTCGACGCCCGCGGCTTCACCACCGGGCTGGTCCCCGACGGCCCTGGCGGCATCGAGCTCGGCTTCGACCTGATCGAGCACGCGGCCTGGGGCAGGGCGAGCGACGGGCGCCGCGCGCGCGTCCCGCTCCGGCCGATGTCGGTCGCGGCCTTCCACCGCGAAATCCGCGCCCTCATCGCGGAAATCGGCGGCGACCCGGATTTCCACGGCATCCCCAACGAGGTCGCCGACCCGGTGCCGTTCGCCGCCGACGACAGGCCGCGGCCCTACGATGCGGATGCGGCGCGGCGCTTCTTCCAGGCCTTGGTGGCGATCAGCGCCGTCTTCCATCACTTCCGCACCGCGTTCCTCGGCAAGGCGAGCCCGGTGCACTTGTTCTGGGGCAGCTTCGACCTCGCCGTGACGCGCTTCTCCAGCCGCCGGGCGCCGCCGCATCCCGGCGGCATTCCCGGCCTGCCGGACGCCGTTACGCGCGAGGCGTACAGCCACGAGGTCTCGTCCGCCGGCTTCTGGCCGGGCGGCGGGCCGATCGCGTTTCCGGCGTTCTATTCCTATGCGTATCCGGCCCCGGCCGGCTTCGCCGCCGCGCCGGTGCAGCCCGCCGAGGCCTATTTCGAGGAGCGCCTCGGCGAGTTCGTCCTGCCCTATGATGCGGTCAGGCGGGCCGCCGACCCCGAGGCGATCCTGTTGGCCTTCCTCGCGAGCACCTACCGCGCCGCCGCCGATCTCGGTGCCTGGGATACGGCCGCGCTCGAATGCGCGCTGGGCGTCCCGCGCCGCCCCCGCCCACTGTGATCGGCTCGGGGCAGCCGAACCGTCACGTCGGCACGGGTGCCCGCCGCCTTGACGAAGGCACGGTCGAAGCTGACGAAGGCGTCGCAGTCTTCCGCCTTGGCGAATGCAGCGCATCTGCAAGATCGACGCCGCGTCGTGCCCAGCCGAGCGCCTTGACGCGACCTCTCTGAGAGGGGTGACTGTTTGAGAACGTGAAACGTATCTATCGACACCTTTCTCGTCTCTTCGATCTTCCCGCTGCAAACGTATCGTGGCCGTCGCCCGTTGCAGATATTATGTTTGAAAAGCCTCATAGGCTAAGGAAAGAAAATGCAGACTATTCTTGGCGCTTCTGGGCAGATCGGGCGCGAACTGTCTGTCTATCTCAAGCGCGACTTCACCGACGACATTCGGTTGGTGAGCCGGAATCCGAAAAAGGTGAACGATACCGACCAGCTTCACAAAGCGAACCTGCTCGACGCCAAGGAGACGCTGCAAGCGGTCGAAGGCTCGGAGATCGCCTATCTGACCGCCGGGCTCCCGCTGGATACGAGGCTGTGGGTCGAGCAATGGCCGGTCATCATGAAGAATGTGATCGATGCCTGTGCCGCTCATGACGCGCGGCTGGTGTTTTTCGACAACACCTACATGTATCCGCAGACCGATGAGCCCCAAACGGAAGACACCGAATTTCGGCCTTACGGCAAGAGGGGGCGCATTCGCGCTGCCATCGCGACAGAGCTGCTCGCGGCGATGGACCAGAAGCGCCTGACGGCGATGATCTGCAGAGCTCCCGAATTCTACGGGCCGGGGAAGACGCAGAGCATCACCAACAGCGCCATCGTCGAACCCTTGCTACAGGGCAAAACCGCGCGCGTTTTCCTACGCGACGACACGTTGCGCACCCTGATCTACACGCCGGATGCAAGCCGGGCCATGGCGCTGCTGGGCAACACGTTTGACGCTTACGGCCAGAGCTGGCACCTGCCCTGCGACGATGACCGCCTGACCTATCGCGCATTGGTCGAACTCGCCGCGGAGCAGTTCGGCACCGACGCCCGGTACCAGGTGCTCAAGCGCTGGCAGTTGCGACTGGCGGGCTTGTTCAGCAGGCGCATCTGGGATGCGGCGGAACTGCTGCCGCGCTACGAAGCGGACAACATCTTCGTCTCAGCCAAGTTCAAGGCGCGGTTCCCCGATTTCGGCGTCACGACGTTCCGCGAAGGCCTGGCTGTCATTCGGGACGAGCACCTCGTTCCGGGCAGTGGCTCGGCCAGCGTTTGATTGGCGGCGGTCATGGCACAGAACATCTACGACAACCCCGAATTCTTCGCAGGCTACAGCCAATTGCCCCGGCAGATTCGCGGGCTGGACGGTGCCCCCGAATGGCCCGCGATCCGGGCCATGCTGCCGGACCTGACCGGCAAGCGCGTCGCCGATCTCGGATGCGGCTTCGGCTGGGCCTCGCGCTGGATGCGGGACCATGGTGCGGCCTCGGTGGTCGGCTTCGACCTGTCACGGAACATGATCGCTCGGGCGAAGGCTGATACGGCCGATCCGGCCATTGAATATCGTATCGCGGATATCGAGACGCTGGACCTGCCCGAGGCGGCGTTCGACCTGGTCTACAGCGCACTGACCTTTCACTACGTCGAGGATTTCGGGCGTCTGATCCGCGTGATCCACGAGACGTTGATGCCCGGCGGAGATCTGGTCTTCACCATCGAGCATCCGGTCTACATGGCGGCGGCGCATCCGCATTGGATATCGGACGAAGACGGCCGCAAGACCTGGCCGGTCAACGGCTATTCGGTCGAAGGCGAACGGCGCACGGACTGGTTCGCCAAGGGTGTCGTCAAATATCATCGCACGCTCGGCACGACGCTCAACACGCTGATCGGAACGGGTTTCGAACTGCGTCGAATCGAGGAGTTCGCACCGACCCCCGATCAGATCGAACGCATGCCCGCGCTGGCCGAAGAACTCGAGCGCCCGATGATGCTGCTGGTGTCGGCGCGCAAGTCTTAAGCGGACGAGGATCGCTTAGAGTGCTATGGCGTAGACGTCGTTCTCCGTTTCATCGGTCTCCGCCCGTCTCGCCGATTGCCGATGGAAGGGCCTTCACCCCACCGTGACGCCCTTCAGCGGCAACAGGGCGATGCCGCCGTCGATCGGGGTGAGCTTCACGTTCGGCTTCATGGCGAAGACGGACACGTTGTTCCACAGCGGGATGCAGCCGACGTCGCCGTGGAGGAGCTTCGAGGCCTGCCGCACCAGCGCCGCGCGCTTGTCGTTGTCGAGCGTCGCGTCGGCCTCGGCGACGATCCCATCGAACGCGTGGTTCACATAGGCCGAGAACGGCGAGTGCGAGCTGAAGGCGAAGTTGAGTGCATAGGCCGGATCGGCGAAGTTCGCGAGCGGCAGCGGCGACAGCAGGACGAAGTCGATCGTGTCGCGCTTGGCGAAGGACGAGCGCATGAGCTGCATCATGTGCGGCGGGTCGTAGGCGTCGAGCTTGGCGCGGATGCCGACCGCCTGCCAGAATAGCGTTACCGCCTCGGCAGTCTGGCGCATGCCGACATAGTTCCCGGTCCAATAGACCAGCCGCATATCGAAGCCGCCCGGGTGGCCGGCCTCCTTCAGCAGCGCTTTCGCCTTGGCGGGATCATAAGGGTAGGGTTCGATCGATGGGTCGTAGCCGACCTCGTGCGGCGCAAACAGCGCATAGTGTTTCGGGATGCCGTCGAACAGCTTGTCGACAATGGCCTTGTCGTCGATCGCGTAGGCCATCGCCTGGCGGACCTTGAGGTCCGACCACGGCATCTTCGGATTGCCGAACGTGATCTGCACCGAGGTGGTGGGGTGGACGTCGGCACCGACGATATGGAAGTCGGCTTTCTTCAGTCCGGCCACGCGGTCGAACGGCGTGTTCATGATGAGGTCGACCTCGCCGCTCTGGAGCGCGGCAACCCGGGTCGATTCCTCGGTGATGAAGCGGAGCCGCGCCTGCCTCACCGCCGGCGCGCCGCCCCAATAGCCGTCGAAGGCCGCGAGATCGATGTGCTGGCCGATCTGGTGGTCGACGAGCTTGTACGGGCCGGTGCCGACGGGCTTGGCGGCGAAGGTCTTGTCGCCGACCCGGTCGTAATAGGCCTTGGAGACGATATAGGCGCCCCGCGCGCCGTAGATGATGTCGACGCTCGGCGCCTTGAGCACGAAGCGCGCCGTCAGCGGATCGACCACCTCGACGCGGTCGAGCTTGGCCATGTTGCGCTTGTAGGTCGGGACCTTCGCCAGCATCCGTTCGACGCTGAAAGCCACGTCCGCGGCGGTGAAGTCGTCGCCCGAGTGGAACTTGACGCCCTTGCGGAGATGAAAGGTGATGGCCTTGCCGTCGGGCGCGATCTCCCAGGTGGCGAGGGTCGGCGTCGGCTGGCCGTGGGCGTCGCGGCCGATCAGGGGCTCGTTGACGTTCTCCATCGCCGGCGCGACCGAGGGCGCATTGGTCGCGCTGGTGAGGTCGATGGTGTCGGGATTCTGGCTCAGCACCGCGACGAACGGCTTGTCGGCGGCCACGGCCCGGCGGCTCATGCCGGGGAGGGCGGTCGCGGCGCCGCTCGCGGCGAGGCCGGCGAGAAAGGTGCGGCGGGCGATCTTCATGGTTCCCTCCCTTCAGGCGGCAATCTCGGCAGCCGCCAGGCTCTTGCCCCGGATCAGGTCGGCTGCCTTTTCCGCAATCATGATGACAACGGCGTTGGTATGGCCGCCGGCGATGGTCGGCATCACCGAGGCGTCGACAACGCGCAGGCCGTCAAGCCCCCGCACTCTCAGCGTCTCGTCGACGACGGCCTCGCGTCCCTGGCCCATCGCGCAGGTGCCAACCGGATGGTGCGCCGTGCCGATGGTCGCCCGCATGTGGGCGTCGATTTCGGCATCCGTTTTCACGGCCATGCCGGGGAATCGCTCGCCCGTGACGAGGCTCGCTGCCGGTTCGGTCGCGAAGAACTCGCGCATATGGC
Source organism: Hyphomicrobiales bacterium (assembly GCA_035547055.1). Lineage (GTDB taxonomy): Bacteria > Pseudomonadota > Alphaproteobacteria > Rhizobiales > Methylopilaceae > DASZVN01. Next base: position 26,935 of record DASZVN010000035.1, on the reverse strand, counting down.
GGAAACCCCAGCGCAGGGTCGCGCGGTCGCTCTCTTCCTTCAACAGATTGAGCTGGATGCGCGGCGGAGCGGCAGGGTCGGCGCCACGCAGCCTGACCCAGCCGCGCGACGCCGGGTGGAGGAGGATATTGGTCGCCCAGAAGGCGTTGCCGCGGCTCGGGCGGATCAGCGGGAACCACACCCGGGCATCGATCCCGGTCGAGTTGACCATGAACTCCAGGTCCGGCCGCTCCAGCTCGGGCCGGCTGCGGTAGAACGCGATGCAGGCGAGCGGCAGGTTTGCGATCGTGCCGGTGCCGAGCACCCACCATTGGACCGCCGCAATCGCCATGCGATCGAAGCGCATCTCCCGGATCAGCGGGATCGGCCGCGCCGGCTCGAAGACGCCGCCGACCGAAGCATGCTCCTGGAGGTTCTGGCCGACACCGGGCAGATCGTGGAATGGGGCGATGCCGGCCCCCGCAAGTTCGTCCGCAGGCCCGATGCCCGACAGCATCAGGATCTGCGGCGAGTTGTAGGCGCCGCCGCAGAGGACCACCTCCCGCGCGGCCCGCGCCCGCCGCACCTGGCCGTCCTGCCGATATTCGACTCCGACCGCCCGGCGGCCCTCGAACAGGATCCGCGTCGTCAGCGCGGAGATCTCGACCGCGAGGTTCGGCCGCGCCATTGCCGGCCTGAGGTAGCGCACTGCGGTCGAGCCGCGGCGGCCGCGATGGGTGGTGAAATCGGGCTTGCCGAAGCCCTCGTGCTCGGAGCCGTCAAGGTCGGTCGCGACGGCGTGGCCGAGATTTGTCGCCGCTGCCATCAGCGTCGCGAAAATGGCCTCGTCGGTCTGATGTCGCGAGACCGTCAGCGGCCCGGAAGCGCCGCGATAATCGGAGGCGCCCCGCCAGCTCGCCTGGGCGCGGCGGAAATAGGGGAGGACGTCGGCATAGCTCCAGCCGGCCGCGCCGAGCTGGCGCCACTGGTCGTAGTCGCGGGGATGGCCGCGGCCATAGAGCATGCCGTTGATCGACGACGAGCCGCCGAGCACCTTGCCGCGCGGCAGCGGCAGCACGCGGTCATCGGCGTAAGGCTCCGGCTCGGTCTTGTAGCCCCAGCTCACGCCGGGATCGCGGAGCATCGGGAAGAAGCCGAGCGGCATCTTCATCAGCCGGTGCCGGTCGGGGCCGCCGGCCTCCAGCACCAGCACGCGGACGGCCGGGTCCTCGGTCAGCCGTGCCGCGAGAACGGCGCCGGCCGAGCCCGCGCCGACGACGACATAGTCATATTCCGCCGCCGCCACGGTCATGCCGGGTGGACGGTGCCGGCCGGCACCCACATGCCGTGGACCTGCGCGGTGGTGCGGAACGGCAGGATCACACGCGCGACGTCGCCCTCGCCGAGACGCTGCGCATCGGCGATCACGAGCTCGGAGCGCATCTCGGCGAGGTTCTGCGCGACGCCGATCAGCCAGCCGTCGCCCTCCGGCCCATCTGCCGTGCGGGGAACGAAGCAGCACTCCTGGAGGCTGTGGCTCTCGCCGGCGAAGTAGCGGTCGAGCGTGCCGGTTGCGAAGTCGAAGCGGCCGTAACAGTTGATCATGCGCGGCCGCGTTTCGGCAGGCAGGCGCCGGTCGAACGGACGGCCCGGATCGCCGAAGCCGGTGAACCCATAGCGGGTCGGCAGCGACATGTAGCGGGTGTCGACCCGGCCGAGATCGACCACCGGCGTCTGGAACAGGATGTCCTCCTGCCAGCCGTCGTCCTTCGAGGCGAGGTCGAAGGTCAGGCGGCGGACATACGCCTTGGGCATGTGCCACGGCGAGCCGTCGACGGTCGGAAAGAAGGGAAAGAAATTGCCGTCCCAGAACGGCGCTTCGAGGATGACCTTGTCGCCTTCGCTGCGCGCGTTGAAGGTGTGCATCAGGCAGCCGCTCGGGCCCTTGAACCAGCGCACGTCCTTCGCCTCGCCGTCGCGCGGCAGGATGCCGATCATCGCCGGCTTCGCCGGGTCCCATCCCCAATGGATCTGGCCGCTCTCCAGGCGCTGGCGGCTCGTAACGTAGCCGCAGAACGGGAACAGGATGTGCCGCTGCGTCAGCGCCATGTCGTGGATCATGCTGACGTATGGCACCTTGAGGCGAACCTCGCGGCTCACCTTGCCCGCCTTGTCGATGGTGACGACGAAGAGGTCGTCGCTGGCGGGGCCGGTCGCCTCGTAGCCATAGGCGATCATCTCGCCCGTCACAGGGTCGATCTTGGGGTGCGCGGTGAAGGTCTGGCTGCCGTACCGGCCCTCGAAGTCCCACACCCCGATGGTGTCGAGCGTGTCGGGGTCGAGCTGGTGGGGCAGCCCGTCCTCCTTCAGCGCGAACAGCCTGCCGCCATGGGCGATCGGTGCGGTGTTGGCGACGGTGCGCCGGGCCGGGTGCCCGGGATCGCGGATCTGCGGCTCGTCGGTCCAGCCGTTGCGGTAATAGCCGTACATCTGGCGACCGGCGGCGCGGTTGGTCTCGAAGCGCTCGGTGCGGATCCAGCGTCCCTTGTAGTCGACCCGGCCGTCATGGATGCGGAAGCGGCTGACATAGCCGTCCGCGTTGAGAAAGGCGTCGTCGTCGAACTTCGGCGGGTAGAACCATTCCGCGCCGACCCGCACGAAGTCGCCGTCGATCTCCTTCGGGATCCGGCCGATCACCTCGCAGTCATAGACGTCCGCCTCGAAACGCTGCGGCGCGAAGAAGCCGGTGCCGCGGTTCGGGAAGGGATTGGGGGCCATGGCGACGCCTCCGTCACCCCCACGCCTTGGGCGGGTTGACGATGAAATAGTCGAACACGGTGTGGTCGGGGGCGGTGACGCGGGTGCCGCGGCCGAGGATAACGCTGCGGGTCAGCCAGTCGTGCGGCCCAACCGGGACATCGAATTCCGGGATGCAGACGAAATAGGTGTCCGGCGCGATCGTCCAGCGGGTGGCGTTGCCGGGGCCGGTCGCGGTCTGGTTTTCGACCTGCTGCGGATTGCGGACCGGCTTGCCGGCGTCGTCGCGGCCGTAGAGGAAGCCGCGGTTGTGGATGTAGATCGGGGTGCCGTCCGCGGCTTCGAGCATGTAGTGGGCGTTGAGCTCGGCGGCGCCGTCGCTGTGGCCGCGGGCCCAGTCGGCGCCGCTATAGGGAACGACGCGGCCCTGAAGGCGTGGCCCGGAGATGTCGCCGCCGGCCGGCGGCACGTAGACCCGTCCGCCGTTCGGCGTAGTCGGCTGGAAGCGCATGCGCTGCTCGAAGAAGATGCGGATACGGAAGGCGAATTGCAGACGGGGCGCAGCGACGGCGGCGAAATCGTAGACGTCCTGGGGCAGCGGCGAATCCGGCACGGCGGTTTCCTCCTCGGTCGATTGGTCGGACGATAGGGAACCGCCGTCGTTGAGAGCAATCAACCGCCGGGCTATGCTGCCATAGCGTTCAGCCTATCGGCCGGGAGCAGCAACCATGCTGCACGCCACCTTCCGCCAGCTCGAAGTGTTCGTCGCGGTCGTGGATGCCGGGAGCTTCGCTGCGGGAGCCGCGCGGCTCGAGATCACCCAGCCTTCGGTCAGCAATCACGTTCGCGCGCTGGAAGCCGAAGCCGGCTGCCTCCTCTTGGAGCGCCGTCGCGGCACCCGCGCCACGCTGACCGAGCATGGCCGCCGACTCTATCGGGAGGCGACCGCCTTGCTGGCCCAGGCCGAGGCGATCGCTGCCGGGCTGCCACGCAGTCGCGACGGGATGGCGACGCGCGAGATCGGGGTCATTGCCCAGCACTACATCATGGAGCGCTGGATCCAGCCGCGCCTCCCGGAGTTCCTGCGGCGTTACCCGGCGGTGACGCCGGTCATCCGCAGCGGCTCCTATGAGGACGTGGTGCGGGCACTGAAGGAGGGCGAGGCCGATCTCGGTTATTTCGTCTCCGACGGGCCGCCGGCCGACATCGCTTCCCGCAAGCTGCGCGCGGAGCCCGGCGGCCTGTTCGTCGCGCCGAGCCATCCGCTCGCGGGACGTCACCGCCTCGCCGCCGCCGAAATCGCCCGCCACCCCTTCATCCTGCCCGTCAGAGGCTCGCAGTTCGGCGGCATCGTCACGCGGACGCTCGCCTCCATCGGCATCGCTGGCTATCCGGTGGCGTTCCAGGCTCACTACGGCGAGATCGTCAAGGACATGGCGGTGCGCGGTCGCGGCATCGCCTGCCTCTTCGTCGGCGATGCCGAGGCGCTGGTCGAGGCCGGGCAGCTAGTCCGTCTGGACGTCGCGGTGCCCGACCTCGACATCCGGGAAGCCTTCGGCGTGCGCCGGCCGCTCGACCCTGCCGTCGAGCGCTTCGCCGCGCTGGTGCGCTCCGCCCTCGGCCCGGCGCTCGCAGCCTGAGCCTTGCCGCCCCGGCGGCCGGCCGGTACATCACGGCGCCATGGCCGCGCCCGTCATCGTCGCCGATATCGGCGGCACCTACAGCCGCTTCGCCCTGGTCGGACCGGATGGGATCGAGCCGGATCCGGCCTCGATCATCGCCCTCGAGAACGAGCGCTACGGCAGCCTGGGCGATGCGCTCGCCGACTATGGGAGGCGGACCGGCGCCAAGCCGGGCAGGGGCGTCTTCGCGGTCGCCGGCCCGATCGACGGCCACCACGTGAAGCTGACCAACCGCGACTGGGTGTTCGATACCGATGAATTCGCCCGCGACCATGGCCTCGCACGGCTCGATGTCGTGAACGACTTCGTCGCCCTGGCGCGAGCGCTGCCCTATCTCCACGACGACGAGCTGACGCCGCTCGGCGCGCCGCCGCGACGCGACGGTGCCAAGGTCGCGCTCGGGCCGGGCACCGGTCTCGGCGTCGCCGGCCTCCTCCACGTCGACGGGCGCTGGATCGCAGTGCCGAGCGAAGCCGGCCACGTCGAATGCGCGGCGATCGGCCCGCGCGAGACTGCCCTGTTCGACGTGCTGCGCAAGCGCTTCGGCAGGGTCCAGGCCGAGACGGTGATCTCCGGTCCCGGCCTGTCCAATCTCGACCACGCGATCCGCACGCTGGACGGCCAGACGGGTGTCGATCGCGACGCCCCGGCGATCGTCGCCGCGGCGACCGCCGGCGAGGCCCGGGCGGAGGAGGCGGTGGCGCTCCTGCTCGGGCTGCTGGCGCGTTTCGCCGGCGACATGGCGCTGGCGTTTCTCGCCCATGGCGGGGTCTATCTCGCCGGCGGCGTGCTCGCGCATCTCGCCGGCTTCGTCGAGGCAGCGCGCTTCCGCACGGTCTTCGCCGACAAGGCGCCCTTCGACGGGCTCCTTGCCGGCATCGCGGTCAATCTGGTCCGCCTCGACGGCCAGCCGGCGCTCCGCGGCTGCGCCGCGATCGCCGGCGACCACGCCTGAGGCCGTTCGTTGTGCTGGTCAGTGCGCGCTCGTGCCGCTCCCGGGCTTCATCCCGCTGCCGGTGATGGACTTTGCGCCGTTGTTCTCGTCCATCCCGCCGCTCGCATTGTTCTGTTCGGGCGGCATGCCGGTCGCGGCGCGGCCTTGCTGCATCGAGCTGCTGACCTGGACGTTCAGCGCCGACAGGGTCTGCTGGTCGAGCTCTCCGTTCGCCTGGATGTTCTGCTTCTGCTGGAATTGCTTCAGCGCGTCTGCCGTGTCCGGTCCCCAGACGCCATCCGGCTTCACGTTCTGAAATCCGTTCTGGTTCAGCGCCTGCTGCACCTGCTTGATCTGCTGCTTGCTCAGGCTTTCCGGCGAAATCGGGGTTGAGATTTCGCTCTTGTTCGATTGCATGCCGCCCGAGGGGCTCGTCTGCACCTGCGAGGATGGGGTCTGGGTCTGCTCGTTGGCAGTCGGCGAGGTCTGTGCAAGCGCGGGAAGCGATAGCGCGGTGGCTGCGACCAATGCCAGGGCGATGCTCTTCATTGAGAGTCTCCGTGGTTCGTGATGGCGAGAAGCGAATAAGCGGCGCGCCGTGGCGCCGCTTCACTAGGCTAACCAGCTAGCTGCGCTTGCGTTCCAGCTTGCCCCGGAGGGGCGGCCCCGCCGTGGCAGGTTCAGCCGGCGCGGGTCAGAAAGTCGCTGAAGCTCAGCGTGAACATGATGACGAGCCAGATCACCCCGGTGACCGCGGCGAGCCGGAGCAGCGCCGGCGAGCGGTCGAGCTCCATCCCGACCACGGCGACCAGGGCCACCTCAATTGCCGCCGCGACCAGCATGATCGGCACGTTGAACGGCGCGAGGTCGATATGCGCCGTTACCGCCGCGATCGCGAGGAGCACGATCAGCACCGCCCACAGCACAAGCGCCTGGCCGATGATCGCCCGCCGGCTCGGCTGCTCGGCGCTCATGTCCGGCCCACGAGGTAGAGCAGGGGGTAGAGGCACATCCAGACGATGTCGACGAAGTGCCAATAGAGCCCGACCACCGGCATCTGCGGGTTGTCGCGAAGGCCGATAAGCCCGCGCCAGGACAGAAGGGCGAGCCGCAGCACCAGGACGATCCCGATGGTGAGATGGACGGCGTGGATGCCGGTCATCACCCAATAGAAGCCCCAGAAGATCTGGCCGGGCGCCATGCCGAGTGCGAAGCCGGGCCCGGGCCAGAGGCCGTCGTCGAGGTCGAGGTGGTATTCCACGCCTTTGACCGCGATGAAGCCGATGCCGATCAGCGCGGTCATGAGCAGGCACCAGCGCGCCATGCCGGCGAAGCCGGCGCGGGCACCGCGGACCGCCACCGTCATGGTGGCGCTGCTCGTCATCAGGAGCGCCAGATTGGCGCTGCCGAACCAGAAGCGGGTCTCCCTCGCGGCCTCGGCGAAGGCAGCCGGGTGCGCCACCCGCATCGCCGAATAGCCGAGGAACAGGCCGCCGAAGAACAGGACCTCGGTCGCCAGGAACACCCACATGCCGAGGCGCGCCGCCTCGCGCTGGCGGTGGAGGTCCTCCCACGGCTCGCGAAGCGCGGCGTCGCTCATGCTCCGCCTCCTTGGGAGCGATGGGGCTCGCGGCTCATCGGGGCGCCGGCAGCTTCGGGTGACTCCTCGGCGGGGTGGTATTCGTACGGACCGGCCATGACCCGCGGCGTCGCCAGGAAGTTCCGCTTGGGCGGGGGCGAGGAGGTCTGCCATTCGAGCCCGGTCGCGCCCCACGGGTTGTCGCCGGCCTTCCGGCCCCAGAACAGCGACCACATCAGATAGCCGAGCGGGAGCAGATAGGCGGCCGCGAGCACCGAGGCGCCCATCGACGACATGACGTGATAGGCCTGGAACTCGGGCGGATAGACTTGGTAGCGCCGCGGCATCCCGAGATAGCCGAGGATGAACTGCGGGAAGAACGTGAAATTGAACCCGAAGAACATCAGGATCGCGGCGAAGCGGGCCCAGCTCTCGGGATAAAGCCGGCCGGTGATCTTGGGCCACCAGTAATGCAATCCGGCGAAGAACGCCGACACGGTGCCGCCGACCATGATGTAGTGGAAATGGGCGACGACGAAATAGGTGTCGGTGACGTGGATGTCGATCGGGACGCATGCCAGCATCAGCCCGGTGACGCCGCCGAGCGCGAACAGACCGACGAAGCCGAGCGCGTAGAGCATCGCAGCCTCGAAGGTGATCTGGCCGCGATAGAGCGTCGCCGTCCAGTTGAACACCTTGATCGCCGATGGCACGGCCACGACGAAGGAGAGGAAGGAGAACACGAGGTTTGCGAAGTTCGACTGGCCCGAGACGAACATGTGGTGGCCCCAGACCATGAAGCCGATCCCGGCGATCGCGATCATGGCATAGACCATGAAGGCGTAGCCGAAGACGCGTCGGCGGGCGAAGCAGGGGATGACCTCGGACGCGACGCCCATCGCCGGCAGGATCATGATGTAGACGGCAGGGTGGCTGTAGAACCAGAACAGGTGCTGAAACAGCAGCGGGTCGCCGCCGAGCGTCGACTCGAAGATCGGCAGCCCGAGCACTCGCTCGACCATGACCAAGAGCAGCGTGATCGCGAGCACCGGCGTCGCCAGCACCATCACGATCGACACCGCATACATCGCCCACACGAACAGCGGCAGGCGAAACCAAGTCATGCCCGGTGCGCGCAGCATGTGGGTGGTGGCGATGAAGTTGATCCCGGTCGCGATCGACGAGAAGCCCATGACGAAGATCGCGAGCGCGGTCCAGGCGACGTGGCCGGTCGCATACTCGGTCGAGAGCGGGGTGTAGAAGGTCCAGCCGGTATCACCGACACCCGTGACGATGGCGACGATGGCGATGACGCCGGCGAGGAGGGCGACGTACCAGCTCAGCAGGTTGAGGCGCGGAAACGCCATGTCAGGCGCACCGATCATCAACGGCAGGAGGAAATTGCCGAACGTGGTCGGGATCGACGGCACGAGGAAGAACCACACCATGATGACGCCGTGCATGGTGAAAAGGCGGTTGTAGGTATCGGCCGAGACCACGTCGGCCTGGGGCGTCATCAGCTCGAGCCGGACGATGCCGATGGCCGCCCCACCGATGAAGAAGAACACCGTGATGGTGATGGCGTAGAGGATCGCGATGCGCTTGTGGTCTGTGGTCGTGAGCCACGACAGCAGCGTCGAGCCCTCGCCGAGATAGCTGCGGCGGAACTCGCGCGGGACGCGGCCGAGCGCGGCGTCGGTCATGGCGTGCCTCCGTCTTTCAGCGAGCGGACATAGGCAATGAGGTCCTGCAGGTCGGCGTCGCTGACCGCGCCGGCGAAGCTCGGCATGATCGGCTGGTAGCCGGCGACGATGTCTTTCAACGGCTGCAGGATCGAATCGCGGATATAGGCGTCGTCGGCCTTCACGGTCCGACCGTCGGCGAGGCGCACCGCACGGCCGTAGAGCCCGGCGAGGTCGGGTGCTTTCACGGCCGACTGCGTCGCGTGGCATCCCGAGCAGCCGAGGGTGCGGAACAAGGCCGCGCCCTTCTGCGCAAGGCTATCGCTCTCCGGCTGGGCCTCCGACCAGAGCGCGAAATCAGGCGCGCTCATCACCACGATGCTGCCGAGCATGCGGGCGTGGTCGGTGCCGCAGAACTCAGCGCATTCGAGCCGGAAGGTGCCGGTCCGGGTGGCCTGGAACCAGGTCGTCGTGGTGCGGCCCGGCAGGACGTCCTGCTTCATCCGGAACACCGGGACGTAGAAGCTGTGGATCACGTCCTGCGACGTCATGATCAGCCGCACCGGGCGGCCGATCGGCACGTGCAGCGTATTGATCTCGCGGACGCCGTTGGGGTGCTCCATCTTCCACATCCACTGCTTGGCGAGAACGCGGATCGGCATGGCGTCGGCCGGCGGCGCCTTCGCGGCGAGCTGGAGCGAGCTCGCCCACCAGAAGACGAAGAGGAAGGTGAACAGCGTCCCCGCTGTCCATGCGATCTCGATCTCGCGGCTGATGAGGGGCGGCAGCGGGCCGCGCTTCGCGGGTGAGCCGCGGCGGTAGCGGATGGCGAAGCCGATCACCAGCGCGGCGACGACGCCGAGCACCACGACCGACATGCCAAGCACGATGAAGAACAGCTCGTCGGTGCGCCCGGCCTGGACCGAGGCCTCGATCGGGAACAGCGGCAGCGTCGCGTGCATCGCTCAGCCGCCTGGACGCGCGGCGGGCGGATTGCGCCCGCCAAGGTCGGGAAGGGGGTCGAACGCGGCCTGGCCGCGCCCGGCGACGAGCTTCATCGCCTCGCCGATCGGCACCCGCACGATGCCGGCATCGCGGTCGATCCAGCCATAGCTGCCGAGGATCGATTCCTTTTCCGCTTCCTGGTCGCGCCGTTCCGCGCCTTGATGGAAGCCGAGCCCCGGCGCCGGGAAACGGACAGGCGGCGTGATGGCCGCGATCGGACCGATCGCCGAGCGGTAGGTCACCCAGAGCACCGCCAGCGCGATCGCGACCAGCACCAGCGCGATCGCGACCACCGCGACTACGATGCCGTGGTGGACCGTGGGAGCTTCGCGCGGGTCGCGCTCCTCGCGTGCGGCGTCAGCCATGGTCGGCCTCCAGCGCCGCCGCCGGCGCAAAGCGGCGCCAGCCGAGCATGAACGCCGCCCCGATCGCGATTACGGCAAGAACGGCCGCGACCATTGCGCCGGGACGGAAAGTCGGGCCCATCCACCACGCGACATGGAGCGCGACGCCGACGAGGATCGTGCCGCCGGCGGCCTGAAGCCAGGGCGGCGAGCGCCGGTGCGAGGCCGGCAGCAGGATCAGGAAGGGGACGGCCGCCTGGAGCAGGAAGACCAGCGCAATCACAAGCTCCCAGCCGCCGCGGACGCGGGCGTGGAACCACGCGGCCGGGTGGGGCAGGTCGCCGTACCAGCTCACGATCAAGGTCATCAGTGCGAGGTAGAACACCCCCACCAGCGTCGCGATCATGAGCCCGGCGAGATCGCGCCGCGCCTGCTCGTCCGCGATCGCGGGGGCGAACAGCGCGGTCCATGCCAGCGCAGCGAGGAGTTGCTGGCAAGCGAACAGTGCGGCGAAGGCGGTCGAGTGGTCATGCGGGTCGGTCGACATCGCCCAATCGACGGCGATCGCGCTGATGAGGACGCCGTGGAAAAGGAGGCCGAGGGCGGCGAGCGGGGGGCCGGCGCCGAACCGCACCACGGCGAGCAGGAAGATGGTCCACCCGATGAACGCGAGGAGGGTGCGGAGCACGTAGCCCGGCAGGTTGAGGTAGGCCGAGACGACGTCGCCCGGCAGCGCGCCCGGCTCGGCAGCCCACGGATAGACCGTCGCCAGCGCCGCCAGCACCGGCACGAACAGCACCGCGAACAGCGGCACCAGCGTCGCCGTCGGCGCCAGCACCGGCATCATCGCCTCGCCCCAGCGGCCGCCGGTCAGGCGATGGATCAGGAGGAGAACCAGCGCGCCGATCGGCAGGCTCGACCAGAACACCAGCGCGACCAGCCAGCCCTGGAGCACGGCCGCCGTCGCGAAGAAGCCGCCGGCGACGAGCGCCAGCGCGGCAAGACCGCCGGCGATCGCAAGCGCCATGCCGAGCCGCCCGCTCACTTCAGGTGCTCCCGCGCCGCGGGCGCTTCGGCGAGGAGGGTGCGGCGCGATTGCTGGAGCGCGCGGATATAGGCGACGATGGCCCAGCGGTCGCGCGGCGCGACGCGGTCGGCGTAGGAGTACATCACGCCGTAGCCATTGGTGATGACGTCGATGAAATGCCGGGCCGGTGCCGCCAGCAGCCGCGCCGAATGGTAGGACGGCGGCGCCGGAAATCCGCGCTGCACCACCGGCCCGTCGCCGTCGCCGCCCTTGCCGTGGCAGGGCGCGCAGTAGATGTCGAAGCGCTCCTGCCCGCGGGCCAGGAGCGCCGGCGTCACGTCCGGCGGGCTCGCGAGCGCCGCCGCATAGGCGAGGTCGCCCTGCGCGACGGTACCTGCGGGCGGATGCTGCGCCTCGCTGCCGTTCGGCCACAGCGAGGAGGGCGCATAGGTGTCGTAGCGCGGCTGCCGCTCCATCCACTGCTTGCACCCCGTGAGCGAGAAGGCGAGGAGAAGCGCACACACGGCTGCCGCCGCCCCGCTCCCGCGCGGGAGCGGGCGTAGGCGGACGGCATGCCAGGCCCGCTTCACAGCCCGACCTCCGTCACCATGACGGCACCGTGGCGCACCAGCGCCGCGTGGAGGCGGCGGGCATCGAAGGCGGGGGCGGGGGCTTCGGCGGCGAGGAAGAAGCGGTCCTGCGAGGCGGCGGCGAAGCGGTGGACGTCGAACAGCGGGTGGTTCAGGCGCGGCAGGCCGCTCCGCCACAGCAGCGCCAGGAGGCCGGCGACCGCGGCCGCCAGCACGCCGATCTCGAACGGGAAGAGGACGAAGACCGGCCACGAATGCAGCGGCCGCCCGCCCGCGTTGATGGGGTAGAGATAGACCGCGCTCAGCCACTCCATGAAATAGGCGCCGCCGGCGATGAGCACGAACGCCGCGAACATCGGGATGCGGATGCGCGAGGTCGGCTGCCCCAGCGCCTCGGCGAGGCCCGGCACCGGGAACGGCGTGTAGGCGTCGTGCGCTCTCGCCCCCGGCGGCAGGCCATGCACGGCGGCGCCGAGCGCCTCGGCATCGCGGAACTCGGCGAGGAGCATCACCGTCATGCGGCGCCCTCCTCGTGGCGCAGGCGGCGCACGTCGTGCATCGCGATCACCGGGACGAGCCGGGCGAAGACCAGGAACAGCAGGGCGAAGAAGCCGAACGGCGCGACCAGGAACACCCAGTCCCACGGCGTCGGGTAGTAGAGGCGGTGGGCGCTCGGCAGGTAGTCGTGCGACAGCGTCTCCCACACGATCAGGATGCGCTCGAGCCACATGCCGACCAGGATCAGGAGCGACACCCCGATCATCAGCGGCATTGATCTGCGGGCCATCTGCAGCCACAGGATCTGCGGCGCGAATACGTTGCAGAACAGCAGCGCCCAGTAGAGCGGCGCATAGGCGCCGGTGAACTCGAAGGCGACGAGGTCGCGCTCGGCGTGCTCGCCGCCGTACCACGCCATGAACCACTCGGTCGCGTAGCTGAGGCCCATCACGATCGCGGCCATCAGCAGGATGCGGCCCATCACCTCGAAATGGCGATCGGTGACGAGCGGGTGGAAGCCGAAGCCCCGGCGCATCGCCGCGGCCAGCAGCACCACCATGGCGAAGCCGGAGTACATCGCGCCGACGACGAAATAGGGCGGGTAGATCGGCTCGGCCCAGCCGGGCTCGAGGCTCGCGGCGAAATCGAGCCCGACGATGGAATGCACCGAGCAGACCAGCGGCACCGCGAGCGCCGCCATCGCGAGATAGTAGCGCTCGTAGCGGGCCCAGTGCCGCGCCGAGTTGCGCCAGCCGAGCGCGAACGCGCCGTAGAGGAGCTGGCCGGCGCGGGTGGTGGCGCGGTCGCGGAGCGTCGCGAGGTCGGGGATCACCCCGACATACCAGAACATCAGCGAGAACAGGAGGTAGCTCAGGATCGCCCAGAAATCCCACACCAGCGCCGAGCGCCATTGCGGCCACAGCGCCATCACGTTGGGGTAGGGCGCGAGCCAGTAGAAATACATCGGCCGCCCGAGATGCAGGATCGGGAACAGGCCGGCGATCGAGACCGCGAACAGCGTCATCGCCTCGGCGAAGCGATTGATCGAGGCGCGCCAGCTCTGGCGGGTGAGGAGGAGGAGCGCCGAGATCAGCGTGCCGGCGTTGCCGATGCCGATCCACCAGACGTAGTTGGCGATGAAATAGCCCCAGACGACGGTGCTGTTCACGCCGATGATGCCGATGCCGGCGCTGAACAGCACCACGATCGCGATCACGAGCGCCAGCGTGAATCCGGCCGCGACCAGCGCGCACAGCCACCAGATGCGGCCGACCCGGACCTTCAGCACGGCATCCGAGACGCGCGCGGTGATCGAGGTGTCGGTTTCGCTCGGCGGCAAATAGCCGACGATCGTCGCATGGCGCTCGGCGGCGGCGGTCACGGCGCGCGCTCCTGGCGGCGGATGCGCGCTGTCATTGCGAGGAGCGAAGCGACGAAGCAATCCAGGGTCACCAAGCGCCGCGCCTGCGGCCTCTGGATTGCTTCGCTGTGCTCGCAATGACGATGGGCCGCGCTCATCCCTCGCCCTCCAGCGCGGGGTTGGGATTGCGCACGCGCTTGAGGTACGTGGTGCGTGGCCGGGTATCGAGCTCCGCGAGCAGCGCGTAGTGGTGCGGCTCGGTCGCAAGGCGGCTCACCGGGTCCGACGCGGCGTTGCGGTCTCCGAAGACGATGGCCTCGGTGGGGCAGGCGGCCTGGCAGGCGGTGACGACCTCGCCCTCGCGGATCGAGCGGTTCTCCTTCTCCGCCGTGCGCCGCGCCCGGCTGATGCGCTGGACGCAATAGGTGCATTTCTCCATGACGCCGCGGGCGCGAACCGTGACGTCGGGGTTGTGCGCGGCCTTCACGAGGTCGGCGCCGAGATCGGCATATTCCTGCCCGTCGGCATAGCCGAAGAAGTTGAAGCGGCGGACCTTGTAGGGGCAGTTGGCCTCGCAGAAGCGCGTGCCGATGCAGCGGTTGTAGACCTGGACGTTGAGGCCCTCGCTGTCATGCACCGAGGCCTCGACCGGGCACACCGGCTCGCACGGCGCCTTCTCGCAATGCATGCAGGGTACCGGCTGGAAGCCGGGCCCGGGCGCGCGGCTGGTCGCGTCGCGATAGGCGTCGATGCGGAGCCAGTGCATGTCGCGGCCGACCGCAATCTCGTCGGGGCCGACCACCGGCACGTTGTTTTCGGACTGGCAGGCGACGATGCAGGCGTTGCAGCCGATGCAGCGTGTGGTGTCGATCACCATCGCCCAGGCGTAGCCGTCGTAAGCGACGGCGGGATAGAGGCTGGGACCCGGCGCGCCCTTCGGCGTCACGGTCGAGCCGACGACCTCCGCCAGGCCGATCGTCGGCAGGATGTCCCGGGTTTCGGCGTCGAGCTTGAACTGGTGCTGGGTCGCGAGCAGCGCCGCCCGGCCCTGGGCCTTGGCGATGGTGACGCCGGCCGGCGCCCACGGCGCGCCCGAGGTGCGAAGCGTATACGCGCTGACGCCGAGCCCCGTGCCGATCGGGCCGGCCTGGGTGCGGCCATAGCCGAGGGTGAGGCTCGCGACGCCCGGCGCGTGGCCTTCCTGGATGCAAACGGGGGCTGTGAGGGTACGGGCCGCCACGGTGATGGTGACGACATCGCCGCTGTCGAGGCCGAGGCGGCGGGCGTCGTCGGGTCCGAGGCCGAGCGCGTTGCCCCAGACCTCCGTCGTCATCGGCCGCGGGCATTCCTGCAGCCACGGATTGGCGGCGAAGCGCCCGTCCCACGCCGAATGGTCGGGGAGGAAGACGAGGGTGGTTTCCCCGTCATTGCGAGGCGCGGCGCGACGAAGCAATCCGGGACCCGCGGGCGCGGCGCCGGTGGCCCCGGATTGCTTCGCGTCGCTCGCAATGGCGGGGAAACGCGTATCGGCGACGACGCCGTCGTGCAGCGCCTTGCGCCACCAGTCCTCGAAGCCCGGACCGGGATGCCGCGCCTGCCACGTCGCGCGGACGAGGTCGTAGCCTTTCGGCTCTTCGGCACCGCCCAGCATGGCCAGGATCTCGTGGAGGCCACGGCTGTCGTGCAGCGGCCGGATCAGCGGCTGCACGATCGAGGCGGTGCCGTCCGGCGCCAGCAGGTCGGACCAGCTCTCGAAGGCGTGGGACAGCGGCAGGTGCCAGGACGCTGCGGCGCCCGTCTCGTCGCGATAGGGGCCGGCGTGGACGACCAAGGGCACCCGCCTCAGCGCCGCGGCGAAGCCGAGGTCGGCGGGCGCGTCGTAGACCGGATTCGCGTCGAGAATGACGAGCGCGTCGACCGTGCCCGCCCGCATCGCCGCGACGAGGCTCGCGAGATCCGCGGCGCCCTCGCCGGCCAGCGGATCGGCATAGACCTCGACCGGCGCCTGGAGCTGCCCGTTCATCCGATGCGCCAGCGCATGGATCTCCGGCGGCTGCGTCGGCCCGGCGAGCACCAGCGCGTGCCCCTTCGCCCGCATCAGATCGGACGCCACCGCCGCGGCGAAACGCTCCCAATCGCCGGGGCCGGGCGCCGCCACCACTCCCTGGCCCCTTGCAGGGGAGGGTTGGGGTGGGGGATACGCCGGGGCAGGGGGCTCCGCTTGCGAAGAGGGGGTGCCGTTCACCCGGCTCGCGGTGGCTTCGCCGGGCCGACTCGACCTTCCCCGCAAGGCGGGAGGAGAGATGGCGCCCAGCCTCTCTGCGACCAAACGCGCGAAATCGCCGATGGCGGCCGGCGTCAAGGCGAGGCGATGGTCGGCGCTGGCGCCGGTCAGCGTGGGCGTCGACTCCACCGCGTAGAGCCGCACGAAGCGGCCGTCATTCCGCCGGGCGGTGCGTTCGCGGCTGAAGCCGCGGCCGTGCAGCACCTGCATCGGCCCCGGTCCGAGCGGATCGGCGTCGAGCGTCAGCACCACCGCGGCATCGCCGAGCCGCGGCACCACCCGCGCCGGCTGCCCGAAGGCCATCGCCGCCCCGGCCGCCGCTGCCGCGTCCTCAGCGGCCTCGTGCACGTGCCAGGCCAGGGTCGGATATCTCGCCGTCAGCGCCTTGATCTGGCGCCGCGCGGTCGGCGAGGTGAGGCGCCCGGTGAGGAGCGCGATCCGCGTGCCGGGCGTCGCCAGCCGCCCGGCCAGCGCGGCGCGAAACGCCGGCCAGGTCGCAACCTGGCCGGCGTTCTCGACCGTCTGCGAGCGCGCGGGATCGTAGAGATCCATGATCGCCGCCTGCATGAAGACGTCGGTCGCGCCGAGGCTCGCGGGATGGCGCGGGTTGCCCTCGACCTTGATCGGCCGGCCGTCGACCGTCTTGCCGAGGACGCCGCGGGCCCAGCCGCCGAGCGGCAGCGCCGTCGCGTAGTAGCGCGGCTCGCCGGGCACCAGCCCCTCGGGCATGTCGACATAGGGCACCAGCTCCTCGGGCGGCGCCGAGCAGCCGGCGGCGGCCGTGGCGACCGCGGCGGCGAGCAGCTTCAGCGCGTCGCGGCGCGAGGCGGTCATCGGTGGCATACCGAGCAGTCGGTGAGGTGGTCCTTGTGGATCAGGTAGGCCGCGAGCAGCTTCCTGCCCTCGGCGAGCTGGTCCTTCGGCGGCGTCCAGGTCATCGAGAAGACCTGGTCCGGCGGGCGCAGCGCGCGCTCGGGATGGCGGTGGCACGCGATGCACCAGCGCATCGTGAGCGGCGCCGCCTGGCGGGTCAGCGGCATCTCGTCGATGCGGCCGTGGCAGCTCGAGCAGCCGATGCCGTTCTTCACGTGGACGGAGTGGTCGAAATAAACGTAGTCGGGCAGCTTGTAGACACGGTTCCAGCGGATCGGCTTGTCCTCGGCGAGGCTCTGGCGGACCGGCGCCAGCATCGCGGCGTTGGTCCAGAGCTGCGAATGGCAGGTCATGCAGACGTGGGTCGTCGGCATGCCGGCGAAGCGGCCCTGCTCGACCGAGGTGTGGCAGTAGCGGCAGTCGATGCCGTCCTCGCCGACGTGGTGGAGGTGGCTGAAGGGCACCGGCTGGTTCACGACGAAGCCTTCTCCGGTGGTGTAGGGCGTGGTGTGGATGACGTAGACGAAGCCGATCAGGGCCAGCGGCAGGACCAGCACCGCGGCGAGCAGCACGCGCGCGAACGCGTCGGCCCGCGGGCGGAAGATCTGGGCCACCGCCTCACCGCGTGAGGTCGATCAGGGCGAGGCCGCTCTCCGGGTCGTGCACGCGTCGGAGATGGGCCGGCGTTTCGGTGACGATGATCTCGAGCGTCGGGCGGACGTGGCCCTTGTCGAGATGGCCGGCGAGGGCCGAGCCGTCGCGGCGGCCGAGCACGACGTGGAGATGAAGCGCCGGCTCGCCCTTTTCGCCGCGGCCGATGTCGCCGATGGCGGCCGCCACCTCGACCTGCTCCTCGACCGGGATGGTGTGATACTTCTTCGTCTGCCAGTCGAAATAGAGGATCGCCGCACCGCTGAAGGCGCCGATCGCGGTGAGGCCGGCGCCTTCGATCGCCTCCTCGTGGGCGAAGCGCTTCAGCCCGGCCATCGCCTCATCGCCCGTCTCCATGACCACGACGAAGGTGCGCAAGCCGTCGGCCGAGCGGTGGACGAGCTTCGTCTTCATGGCCGCCTCCCTCGTCACCGGCGGCTTTCCCGCCACGGCAAGCTTGCGTGTCGAACGGAGGCGGGGCCGCCATGGTTCCGCCGCCGAGCGGACCAACTTGCCGCAGCGATGGGGGAACGCAGGCCGGCGACTTGCCGTTGGGGTGGCGCCGCTCCGCGAGCCTCGCGGCGCGCGACTTCCATTTGCGGAGAACGATTGCGATGGCCGCCAAGACCGCCTCCGACGCCCTCGTCGAAACCCTGCTGGCATGGGGCGTCGACACCGTCTTCGGCATCCCGGGCGACGGCATCAACGGTCTCATCGAGGCGTTCCGCACCCGGCAGGACCAGATCCGCTTCATCCAGGTGCGCCACGAGGAGGCGGCCGCCTTCGCCGCCTGCGGCTATGCCAAGTGGACCGGGCGGCTCGGCGTCTGCGTCGCGACCTCGGGCCCCGGCGGCATCCATCTGCTGAACGGCCTCTACGACGCCAAGCTCGACGGCCAGCCGGTGCTGGCGATCACCGGCCTGCAGTTCCACGACCTCCTCAACACCCACACCCAGCAGGACGTCGAGCTCGACAAGCTGTTCATGGACGTCGCGGTCTACAACAACCGCATCATGGGCGCGGCGCATGTCGAGAACGTCGTCGAGCTGGCCTGCCGCACCGCGCTCGCCCGCCGCGGGGTCGCCCACGTCACGATCCCGGTCGACATCCAGGACGAGCCGGTCGCGGACGACCCGCGCTCCAAGCGCAACATTCCCCACCACGTCTCCGACGTGATGGCGGTCTCCGCGCATCTTCCGACCGACGACCAGCTCGCCCGCGCCGCCGCCATCCTGAACGGCGGCAGGAAGACCGTGATCCTCGCCGGCGCCGGCGCCATCGGCGCGGCCAGGGAGCTGACCGCGGTCGCCGAGCGGCTGGGCGCGCCGGTGGCGAAGCCGCTCCTCGGCAAGGGTTCCCTGCCCGACGCCAGCCCCTATTCCACCGGCGGCGTCGGCCTGCTCGGCACCAGGCCGTCGCAGGAGGCGCTGGAAGGCTGCGACACGCTCCTCATCGTCGGCTCGTCGTTCCCCTATATCGAGTACTACCCGAAGCCCGGCAGCGCGCGCGGGGTGCAGATCGACGTCGCGGCCGAGCGCATCGGCCTGCGCTTCCCGGTCGAGGCCGGGCTGGTCGGGGATTCCGGCAAGGTGCTGGAGCGCCTGCTGCCGCATCTCACCTATCGCGAGGACCGCTCGTTCCTCGAGCAGGCCCAGGCCGGCATGAAGGAATGGCGGGCGCTGATGGAGGAGCGCGGCACCCGCGCCGACCGGCCGATGAAGCCGCAGGTCGTCGCGACCGAGCTCAACAGGCTGCTCCGCGACGACGCCATCGTCGCGACCGACTCCGGCACCATCACCACCTGGGCGGCGCGCCATCTCGACATCCGCGGCGGCATGAAGTTCTCGTGCTCCGGCACGCTCGCGACCATGGCCTGCGGTCTGCCCTACGCGGTCGGCGCCGCGGCGGCCTATCCCGGACGGCAGGTGGTCGCCTTCGTCG
Source organism: Hyphomicrobiales bacterium (assembly GCA_035547055.1). GTDB lineage: Bacteria > Pseudomonadota > Alphaproteobacteria > Rhizobiales > Methylopilaceae > DASZVN01. Next base: position 7,749 of record DASZVN010000035.1, on the reverse strand, counting down.
GCGACGGCGGCCTGACGATGCTGATGGGCGAGATGGCCACCTGCGTCAAATACGGTCTCGACGTGAAGATCATCGTCATCAAGAACGACACGCTCGGCCAGATCAAATGGGAGCAGATGGTCTTCCTCGGCAATCCCGAATATGTCTGCGACCTGCAGCCGATCGACTTCGTGACGGTGGCGCGCGGCTTCGGCCTGAAGAGCTTTCGCGCCGACGATCCCGCCACCTGCGGACAGGTGCTGCGCGAGGCGCTCGAGACGCCGGGGCCGGTGCTGGTCGAGGCGGTGGTCGACCAGAACGAGCCGCCGATGCCGCCCAAGATCAAGCTCAGCCAGGCGGCCCATTTCGCCGAGGCCTTGGCGCGTGGCACGCCGAACCGCGGCAGGATCGCGCTCACCGTCGCCTCCGACAGCGTGCGCGAGCTGGTGTGATGGCGCGCCCCGTCATGCCCGGCCTCGGGCCGGGCATCCGCGAGTCCCTGTCCGTTTCGCCCGAAAGCAGCCGTGGATGGCCGGGACAAGCCCGGCCATGACGGACGTCACCGGCCCGCCGGCGATCGCGCGTATCGCAGCTCGCGCCTACCGCATTCCGACCGACGCGCCGGAGGCCGACGGCACCTTCGCCTGGACCGCGACCACCATCGTCGTCGTCGAGGCGACGGCAGGCGACGAAGCCGGCCTCGGCTACACCTATAGCGGCCCGGAGGCGGCGCAGCTCGTCAATGGGCCGCTCGGCGAGCTGGTGAAGGGCCGCGATCCGTTCGCCATTCCCGCGATCTGGGACGCGCTGGTCGGCCGGGTGCGCAATCTCGGGCGCCCCGGCATCGCGTCGGCCGCGGTCTCGGCGCTCGACGTCGCGCTCTGGGACCTCAAGGCGCGCCTCCTCGGCGTGCCGCTGGCGGCGCTGTTCGGGCAGGCCCGGAAGGCGGTGCCGATCTACGGCAGCGGCGGCTTCACCTCCTATTCCGACGCGCAGATCCAGGGCCAGCTCGGCGGCTGGGTCGCCCGCGACGGCTGCGCGGCGGTGAAGATGAAAATCGGGAGCGAGCCCGGCCGCGACCTTGCCCGCGCGCGGGTCGCGCGCGGCGCGATCGGCGACGCGCAGCTCTATGTCGACGCCAACGGCGCCTGCACCCGCAAGGAGGCGCTGTGGTTCGCGGAGCGCTTCGCCGATCTCGGCGTCACCTGGTTCGAGGAGCCCGTGACGAGCGACGACCTCGACGGATTGCGCCTGGTCCGCGATCGCGCCCCGGCGGGCATGAACGTCGCCGCGGGCGAGTATGGCGATGCGCCCGTCTATTTCCGCCGCATGCTCGCGGCCGGCGCGGTCGACGTGCTCCAGGCCGATGCTACGCGTTGCGGCGGCTATACCGGCTTCCTCCGCGCCGCGGCGCTGGCCGACGCCGATTCCCTGCCGCTCTCGGCCCACACCGCGCCTGCGCTGCATCTCCCGGTCTGCTGCGCGGCGCCTCGGGTCATGAACATCGAGTGGTTCCACGACCATGTCCGGATCGAGCACATGCTGTTCGACGGCGCTCCCGAGGCGAAGGACGGGACGATCCGGCCGGATCTCTCGCAGCCGGGGCATGGGCTGGCACTGCGCCGCGCCGATGCGGAGGCTTTCGCGATCTGAGCTCGTCAGGCTATTGCGAATGCTCCCCTGAAGAGGAGGGGGTTTCCGGGCATAGCTCACGAATCGTTTCTTTCAGATACGCTCGTGCATCGCTATGTAAAAAGATCGATTCTCGTGCATGATTCGCATGAGGATTCTGGCGTCCCGGGAACATATTGCAGCTTTGGGCGTTCTCACTTGCACCTATTCCGTAAGGAGGACAGCCATGCGTAAACATGTGCTTAGCCTGGCCGCCGCGGCGGCCGTTATCGCTCTTCCCGGTTTCGCCATGGCGCAATCGGGGACGGTGGCCGGCGTCGCCGCCGGCGCCGCGACCGGCGCGGTCGTCGGCGGGCCGGTCGGCGCGGTCGTCGGCGGCATCGCCGGCGGCGCCATCGGCACGGCGGTCAACCCGCCGCCCCCGGAGGTTCGCACCTACGTGGTCCAGGAGGACCGTCCCTCGATCGCCTATGACGGCGACGTCGTCGTCGGCGCGACCCTGCCGCAGACCGTCGAAGTCTATCCGGTGCCGCGGTACGAGAAGTACGACTACACCATCGTCAACCACCAGCGGGTGATCGTCGATCCGTACACGCGGAAGGTGGTGGAGGTAATCCGCTAGCCGATTGGCCTGCGGATTCAGCGGAGGGCGGCGCCTCGGGGTGCCGCCCTTTCCGCATGGGCGGGCACTGCGGGCCTTGCGCTCGGCGCCGCAACGAAGGAAAGATCGCGCCACCCACCCCAAGACGCGATCGACCGAGGGAGCGCCGTCAATGATCATCGACTGCCATTCGCATGTCTGCGCCGCGCCGGAGCTGTACGCCTGGAAGGCGCTGCTGACCTCCTCCCGCGGCACCCACGGCTACCGTCCGCCCAAGTTCACCGACGAGTTCGTGCGCGACCACCGCGAGACCAAGCGCAACCTCGACACGCTCGCCAAGGTCGGCACGGACATGCAGTTCCTGTCGCCGCGTCCGTTCCAGCAGATGCACGACGAGAAGCCCAACCAGATGGTCGAGGCCTGGGCGGTCGGCGTGCACAACTACATCGCCCAGCAGGTCAAGCTGTTCCCCGACAAGTTCCGCGGCGTCTGCGGCATGCCGCAGATGGCGAACGAGCCGGTCTCGGTCGCGTTTCCCGAGCTCGAGCGCTGCGTGAAGGAGCTCGGCTTCGTCGGCACGCTGATCGACACCGATCCCGGCGAGGGCGACAACTCCACGCCGATCCTCAGCGACAAGTACTGGTATCCGCTGTGGGAGAAGATGTGCGAGCTCGACATTCCCGGCCTGATCCATTCCGGCGGCTGCCGCAACGGGCGCGAGAGCTACAGCCAGCACTTCATCACCGAGGAGAGCCTGGCGATCCTGTCGCTGGTCGACTCCCACGTGTTCGACGACTTCCCGAACCTCAAGATCATCGTCGCCCACGGCGGCGGCTCGATCCCCTATCAGGTCGGGCGCTGGCGGGCGGGCGCGGCGCTGCACGGCGGCAAGCCGAGCGACTTCGACAACGGGCTGAAGAAGCTCTATTTCGACACCTGCATCCACAACAAGAAGTCGCTGGAGATGCTGATCGGGCTGGTCGGGCCGGAGCGGGTGCTGTTCGGTACCGAGAACCCGGGCTCGGGCTCGGCGATGGACCCCGAGACCGGCCGCACCTACGACGACATCAAGCCGCAGATCGAGGAGATCGACTTCCTGACCGAGGCCGACCGTGCCCTGATCTTCGAGGGCAACGCCCGGCGTCTCTTCACCCGGCTGAACCTCGCCGACCAGAAGGGCGCCAAGCAGGCCGCGCGCGCCTGAGCGCACCGGCTCCGGAGGGCGGGCATCGGCAAGCCGATGCCCGCTTTCGTGGGCGCGCTTTGCGTGCCCACCCTGCGATGGCGCCACAGACGGAGGACTTCGATGAGCCGGATCCAACGCGCCGCGGCGGGCGCGGTCGCTTTCGTCGCGCTGGCCCTCATGGCGGCGCCGGCGCTGGCGGGCCCCGAATGCCACGGCGGCCAAAGCTTCGATGCGTGGCGCCAGAGCTTTGCCCGCCGGGCGGTTTCGGCCGGCGTGTCGCCGCAGGTCGCGAGCGAGGTGATGTCCGGCGTCCGCTTCGACCCGGGCATTGTGCAGCGCGACCGCGGCCAGGGCGTGTTCGCGCAGAGCTTCCTCCAATTCTCCGACCGCATGGTGGCCGGCTATCGCCTGTCCAAGGGCGCGCAGGAGCTACGGCGTTATGCAGCGGTCTTCAGCCGCGTCGAGCAGCGCTGGGGCGTTCCCGGCGCGGTCGTGACCGCGCTGTGGGGGCTGGAGAGCGACTTCGGCGCCAATATCGGCAATTTCCCGACCCTGACCGCGCTGGCGACGCTCGCCTATGACTGCCGCCGGCCGGAGCTGTTCGAGACCCAGCTCGTCGCCGCGATGAAGATCGTCCAGCGCGGCGACCTCACGCCCGGCGAGATGCACGGCGCCTGGGCCGGCGAGCTCGGCCAGACCCAGTTCCTGCCGAGCGACTACGTGCTCCACGCGGTCGATTTCGACGGCGACGGCAAGCGCGACCTGCTGCACAGCGTGCCGGACGTCCTGGCGTCGACCGCGGCCGATCTCGCCGGCTTCGGCTGGCGCCGCGGCCAGCCCTGGCTGCAGGAGGTGCGGGTGCCGCCGAACCTGCCGTGGCAGCAGGCCGACCTCGCGATTCGCCATCCGCGCTCCTACTGGGTGCGCCTCGGCGTCGAGGCCAGGAGCGGGCGGCTGCCGGCCGACGGGCTGCCGGCGGCGCTGCTGCTGCCGATGGGGCGCGGCGGGCCCGCCTTCCTGGCCTATCCGAACTTCGACGTCTTCACCCAGTGGAACAAGTCGCTGGTCTACGCGACGACCGCCGCCTATTTCGCGACGCGCCTCGAGGGGGCGCCGGCGGTTCTGCGCGGCGACGGCGGGGCAGGGGGCCTCAGCGTCGCCCAGACCCGCGAGCTCCAGGCTGCGCTCGCCCGCCGCGGCGTTGCCGTCGGCAAGATCGACGGGGTGCTGGGCGAACAGACGCGCGCGGCCGTCCGCCAGCTCCAGATCAAATACGGCATGCCGGCCGACGGCTATCCGACGCCGGCCCTGCTCGCGCGGGTGCGCGGCGGCTGACGACCCTTGTAGGGTGGGCAAGCTTCGGTTGCCCACGACGTGGGCATCGGCAGGCCGATGCCCACCCTACGATTCTTCGCCGCTTGCATCTTGTCCCTGGGTCGGGCACCTGACCGCCGCCGATGTCGAGCGCACGCGATCTGCCTGACCCTTTGCTGCAAGCCGGCCGTGACGGCGGCCTCCGCCACAGCCTGGCGGTGGCGCTGCTTATCCTCGCGACCCTGGCCGCGACGCTGCCCGGCTTCTTCCGCGTGCCGCCGGTGGACCGCGACGAGCCGCGCTTCGCCGAGGCGACGCGGCAGATGCTGGCCAGCGGCAATTTCGTCGACATCCGCTTCCAGGACGAGCCCCGCTACAACAAGCCGGTCGGCATCTACTGGCTCCAGGCCGCCGCCGTCGCGGCGGGGGAGGGGCTCGGCGTCCCCGACGCCCGGCAGGCGATCTGGCTCTACCGGCTGCCCTCGCTCCTCGGCGTGCTCGCCGCCGTGCTCCTGACCTATTGGGCCGGATTGCCCCTGGTCGGCGGCCGCGGTGCTCTGCTGGGAGGGCTCGCGCTCGCGACCGCCATCCTCGTCGGGGTGGAGGCGCGGCTCGCGACCACCGACGCCGTGCTGCTCGCGACCGTCGTCGCCATGCAGGGCGCGCTGGCGCGGATTTATCCCAGAGGGCGCGGATGGCGCCAGCCCGTCATGCCCGGCCTTGGCCCGGGCATCCACGAGTTTGCAGCGCCGCCGCCGCAGGAAGCCGCGGATGGCCGGGACAGGCCCGGAGATGACGGAGGCGGGGTCCTCGGCCTCGCGCTCCTGTTCTGGGTCGCGCTCGCGCTCGGCGTCCTGGTCAAGGGACCGATCACGCCGATGATCGCGGCCCTGACCATCGCCGCCTTGGTCGCGGTCGATCGGCGAGCGGCTTGGCTGAAGCACCTCCGCCCCGCGATCGGCCTGCCGCTCGCCATCCTGATCGTCGCGCCGTGGCTCGTCGCCATCGGGCTCGCCAGCCACGGCAAGTTCTTCTCGGCGAGCCTCGGCACCGACATGCTCGCCAAGGTCGGCGGCGCCCGCGAATCCCATGGCGCGCCGCCCTTGACCTATCTCGCCGCCGTCTGGGGCCTGTTCTGGCCGGCGTCGGCGCTGGTGCCGCTCGCGATCGTCCCGACCTGGCGGGCGCGCGCCGAACCGGGCGTCCGCTTTCTCCTCGCGTGGCTCGTCCCAGCCTGGATCGTGTTCGAGCTGGTGCCGACCAAGCTGCCGCACTACGTGCTGCCGCTGTTGCCGGCGCTGGCGCTCCTGTTCGGCCGCTGGCTCGCCGACACCGCGGAGCGGGTGCCGCCGCTCTGGGCGCGGCTGGCGGCGGCGGCGCTGCTCGGCCTGGGCGCGGCGGTGCTGCCGCTCGCGCTGTTCGGCGCGATCGCGCGGATGGACGGCTACTGGTCCTACCGCATGGTGCCGTTCGTGCTGGTCGCGTGGGCGCTGCTCGGCCTCGCTTTGGCGAAGCTGTGGCGCGGCCGCCTCCGCACGGCGTTTGCGCTGACGCTGGCCGTCGCGGTCGCGACCTATGGCGGCGTCTACCAGATCGGCCTGCCGGAATTGCGCAGCCTGTGGATCAGCCCGCGCCTCGCGGCGGCCGTCGCGACGGTGCCGTGCACCGATCCGGCCGTCGCCACCGCCGGCGACAACGAGCCGAGCCTGGTCTTTCTCACGCGCCCGGACCTCCTGATGACCGACGGCGCCGGCGCCGCGCGCTTCCTCGCCGGCGGCGGCTGCCGCATCGCCTTCGTCGAGCGGCGGCAGGAGGCGGCCTTCCGCACCGCACTTGCCGCGGGCGGCACCCGGCCGGCGCTGGCCACGACGGTGAGCGGAGTGAACCTCAACGGCGGCCATCGCCTCGACATCGGCGTGTTCGCAGTCTACCCCAAGCCGCCATGAACGGGGACGAGGGGATGGCGGACGCCGCGCCGCGGATTTCGGTGGTCGTGCCGGCGCGGAACGAGGCCGCGAACGTCGCGCCGCTCGTCGCCGAGATCGAGGCCGCGCTGGCCGGGGTCGAGGGCGGCTTCGAGATCGTCTTCGTGGACGACGGCTCGACCGACGGCACCGGCGAGGCCGTGGCCGCGCTCCAGGCCGAACGGCCCTGGCTCCGCCAGATCCGTCATGCCGCCTCGTGCGGTCAGTCGGCGGCGGTCCGCAGCGGTGTCGCGGCGGCGCGTGGCGATGTCGTCGCGACTCTCGACGGCGACGGCCAGAACGACCCAGCGTTCCTGCCGCGCCTCATCGCCACGCTCGCGGACGGCGGCCCGGGCTGCGGCCTCGTCGCCGGCCAGCGCGTCGGCCGCAAGGACACCGGCTTCAAGAAGCTGCAGTCGCGCATCGCCAACGGCGTCCGTGGCCGGGTGCTCCGCGACGCCACCCGCGACACTGGCTGCGGCCTCAAGGCGTTCCGGCGCGACGTGTTCCTGGCGCTGCCCTATTTCGACGGGCTGCACCGGTTCCTGCCGGCGCTGGTCGCCCGCGACGGCTACGCGGTGCGCCATGTCGACGTGGTCGACCGGCCGCGGCGCCACGGCGCCTCGAACTACGGGCTGTGGGACCGGCTGTGGGTCGGCATTCTCGACCTGTTCGGCGTGTGGTGGCTGATCCGCCGGCGGCGCCGGGTGCCGCAGGCGGCGGAGGTGAAGCGCGGTGCATCCTGACCTCTGGCAAGAGATCGTCGCCTATCTGCACGACGTCTTCGTCGCCAAGTTCGACGCCTGGGTGGCGCTGGGCTGGTTCGCCCAGGCGCTGTTCTCGGGCCGCTTCCTGGTGCAGTGGCTCGCGTCCGAGCGGGCCAAGCGGAGCGTGGTGCCGGTGGCCTTCTGGTATTTTTCGGTGACCGGGGGTCTCCTGCTCTTCATCTACGCGCTGACGCGGCGCGATCCGGTCTTCATCGTCGGCCAGGGCGCCGGGCTTTTCATCTACCTGCGGAACCTCTGGTTCATCCACCGCGAGCGCCGCGCCAGCATGACGGTCACGGAAGGCGG
>DASZVN010000034.1:0-24718 GCA_035547055.1 Hyphomicrobiales bacterium | reverse complement strand
CGTCGCGAAGGCGGGCTTCAGCGCGGCGAGGTTCTGCATCGTGGTCTGCGGCCGCATGTGCTCGTCATGATCGAGCAGCGTGATGCCGTTGAGGTCCTTCACCGGGACGATGGAGTTCTTGAAATAACCGCTCTCCCAGGCGTGGGCCGAGCGCTGCTGGCTCTGCACGGCATATTCGTCGACTGCGGCGCGGTCGAAGCCGTATTTCGTCGCGATCAGGTCGGCCGAGATGCCCTGCGGTACGAAATAGCTCTTGATCGAGAGTTCCGGATCCGCTGCCCAGGCGCCGCCCGAGGCGCCGAGGCCGACCCGGCTCATCGATTCGACGCCGCCGGCGACGACGCAGTCGTGCTGGCCCGCCATGATCTGCGCCGAGGCGGTGTTCACCGCGTCGAGGCCCGAGGCGCAGAAGCGGTTGATCTGCATCCCCGGCACCTGGTTGCCGTAGTCCGCGTTCAGCGCCGCGGCGCGGGCGATGTTGCCGCCGGCCTCGCCCACCGGGTCGACGCAGCCGAGCACGACATCGTCGACGAGGCCGGTGTCGAGCCGGTTCCGCTCCTTGATCGCGGTCAGCGCGGTGGTCGCGAGCTGCAGGCTCGTGACGGTGTGGAGCGACCCGTCGACCTTGCCCCGCCCGCGCGGCGTGCGTATCGCGTCGTAGATGAATGCATCCGACATCGAGGGTCTCCACTTCCGGCGCCCGACCGGGCCGGCGCCCGCCTATTCTATAGCGCTTCCTCAGATGGGAAGCCTGCCGTCCGGTTGCGAGCGAGCGGCCCGTAGAGTGGGCATCGGCAGGGCCGGTGCCCACGTCTGTCGTCGCCGTGGGCATGCGAAGCATGCCCACCTACCGGCAGATGTCGGCCCCCCTCAGAACGCCTCTTCCGGCAGCGCCATCAGCGCCTCCGGCCCGGCGGTGACCGCGGCGAGCCGCGCGCCGGTCTCGGGCAGCATGCGCTCCATGAAGTAGCGCGCCAGGACCAGCTTGTGCTTCATCGGCTCGGCGGCGCCGTTGCCCTCGGCGGCCTTGGCGCCGGCCACCTTGGCGATGCGGCACCACATGTAGCCCAGCACGACCAGGCCGAAGAGGTGCATGTAGTCATAGGAGCCGGCGGCCGCGGCATAGGGGTCGCGCTTGCCGAGCGCATTGGTGACGAACCAGGTCGTCGCCTGCTCCAGGTGTCCCATCGCGGTCTTCAGCGATTTCAGCAGCGGTGCCAGCGCGGCGTCCTCGGCATTCTCCTTCAGGAAGCCGCCGAGCTCGTTGAAGAAGGCGAGCACGGCGCGGCCGTTGTCGCGCGGCAGCTTGCGCCCGACGAGGTCGAGCGCCTGGATGCCGTTCGCGCCCTCGTAGATCATCGAGATGCGGGCGTCGCGGACGAACTGCTCGACCCCGGTCTCGGTGATGTAGCCGTGGCCGCCGTAGATCTGCTGGGCCATCACCGCGTTGGCGAAGCCCATGTCGGTGAACACGCCCTTGATGACCGGGGTCAGCAGCGCGACGTGGTCCTCGGCGGCCTGGCGCTCCTTCTCGTCGGGCGAGCGGCGGGCGACGTCGTTCGTGAGCGCGGTCCACAGCGCCACCCCCCGCGCCGCCTCGTTGAAGGCGCGGATCGTCATCAGCATGCGCCGGACGTCGGGATGGACGATGATCGGGTCGGCCGGCTGGTCGGGGTGCTCCGGACCGGCCAGCGCGCGGCCCTGCAGGCGCTCCTTGGCGTAGGACGCGGCGTTCTGGTAGGCGACCTCGGACATCGCGAGGCCCGAGATGCCGACGTTCAGCCGCGCCTCGTTCATCATCACGAACATGCCGGTGAGGCCCTTGTTCTCCTCGCCGACCAGCCAGCCCGTCGCCCCGTCGTAGTTCATGACGCAGGTCGCGGAGCCGTGGATGCCCATCTTCTCCTCGACCTTGCCGCAGGAGACGGCGTTGCGCTGCCCCGGCTTGCCGCCGTCGTCGGCGATGAACTTGGGCACCAGGAACAGCGAGATGCCGCGCACGCCCGCCGGCGCCCCCTCGACCCGGGCCAGCACCAGGTGGACGATGTTCTCGGTCAGGTCGTGCTCGCCGCCGGTGATGAAGATCTTGCTGCCGGTGATCCGGTAGCTGCCGTCGGCCTGCCTCGCCGCCCTGGTCCGGATCAGCCCGAGATCGGTGCCGCAATGGGCCTCGGTCAGGTTCATCGTCCCGGTCCAGGTGCCGTCGACCAGCTTCGGCAGATAGGCCTTCTGGAACACCGCCATCTGTTCGGGCGTGGCATGCTTGATGATGGCGAGCGCGGCGCCGGCCGAGAGGCCGGGATAGTTGGCGAAGCCCTGATTGGACGATGCCATGAACTCGCCCAGTGCCGCGCCGACCACGCCCGGCAGGCCCTGGCCGCCATGTTCCGCCGGAATCGCGACGCCCGACCAGCCGCCCGCGGCGTAGGCCGCGTAGGCTTCCTTGAAGCCCTTGGGGGTTCGGACCGAACCATCCGGCAATCGCGTCACGCCCTCGCGGTCGCCGACCTCGTTCAGCGGCTGCATCACCTCCTCGCAGAGCCGTGCAGCCTCGCGCACCACCGCTTCCAGCACGTCGAGCGGCGCTTCGGAAAAGCCCGCGAGGTTGGAATATTTCTCGTAGCCCAGCACGTCTCTCAGCAGGAACAGAACGTTGTCGGCGGGCGCCGTGTAGGTCGGCATGGGCGAGGGTCCTGGCGGGTCTGAATTGACCCGAAAATGCGCTCCGGCGTGCGGGAGCGCAATCGCCGCCGCCGCGGCCGCCCGCGGCAACCCATCCGAGCGAAGCTGTGAATAGCGTTAACGTTTCGTTTACCCCGCCTAGCGAAAGGTCAACCATCGGTCGGGCTGGCATTGATTCGTTAACAGGTCGGAGAGGGCGGCCCGAAGGCCGGGCGGGCCGATTCCGACATGACGAGCAGCCCGCTCGGAGTGTGCGGAGGCGGGCATGAGCGCAAGCGAGCGGGGGAGCAGGGAAAAGCGCGGCGAGGACGCGTCCGGTGCCGGGCTCCGCCGGGGCAAGGCCACACGGGACGAGCGGCCGCGCAGCGACGACCTTGCTGGCGCGCTGAGCGATTCGTTCTCCCGGCTCGAACAGCGGCTCGAGGATCTGGCGTCGGCGTTCGACGACCAGCCGGCGCCGTCGTCCACCACCGTCATCCGTCGCCGCGAGGCGCCGCGCTCGGCGCGGCTCGACGCGGCGCTGGCCGAGATCACGAGCCGCCAGCGCACCCTCGACGGCGAGCCGCCCGCGCCCGAGTCCCGGCGCAACGGTGCCGCCCGGGCCGAGCGTATGCCGGCGCGCGACGAGGCCATCGGTCCGATCCCGCCGAAGGCGGTCGAGCTGCCGCGCGACGTCGCCGCCGAGGCCGAGGCCGCCGCCGAGGCCGACTGGCGCCTGCCGGCCGGGCCGGTCGCCCGTCCCGAATTCGCTCGGGTCCGCGACCGCTTCGCCCGCGGACCCGAGGCCGACAACCTCGCGCGGCTGGAGCGGCAGTTGCAGAGCCTCGCCTCCTACATGGCCGAGGCGCCGGCCCGCGAGCCGCAGCCGCGCCCGGCGATCGGCGACACGCGCCGCGTCACCCTCGAGGACGAGATCCGCGCGATCGCGCCGAAGCGCGCCGCCGAGCCGAAGCCGCCGCGCGAGCCGGAGGGCGAGCGCATCGCGGCCGACGCGGCGCCGCGTCGGCCGGGGCCCTCGCTGGCGCGCGACCCCGGCGAGGGCGATCCGCGCCTCGGCCGCGTGGTCGAGGAGCTCGCCCGCAACGGCCGCATGATCCAGAGCGGCAATTTCAGCGCCGCCGAGCAGGCCGCCGCGCTCGACGGCAAGATCGCCACCCTGACCCGCGCCGTGCAGGAGATCGGCGAGCGCATCGACCATCTGGCCGAGACCACCGCGCCCGACCAGAAGACGCTGGAGAGCCTGCGCGGCTCGATCCAGGAGCTTCGCACCCGCGCGATCGGTCTCGCCGGCGGCGACGGCAGCGCGCTCACCGCCATCCGCAGCGCGCTCGACGGGATCGTCGAGCGGCTCGACCGCCTTCCGCTGATGGAGCCGGAGCGCTACGCCCACGCCGTCCGCCAGGAGATGACGAGCGTCGGCGAGCGGCTGATCGATGCCGTCCGCACCGAAATGCAGCGTCCCGCAGCGGCGCTGACGGCCCGCGACGACAGCGTGCGCGAGGCGGTCGAGCGGCTGGCGCGCCGGCTGGAGCGCGCCGAGGAGCGCGGCCATCTCGACCCGACGGCGGCGGTCGAGGCGGCCCTGGAGCGCTTCGTCAAGCGCATCGAGCCGGCGGCGACGCCGGCGGTCCTGACCCGGCTGGAGCGCGGCATTCTCGATGTCCTGCGCCAAATCGAGGACGGCCGGGCGCTCGCGAACGAATCGGTCGAGGCGATTGCGGCGCGGGCGGTCCGCACCACGCTCGCCGCGCTCCAGGGGGCGCAGCTCGACCGCGACGACGGCGGCGCCCTGGTGCGCGAGCTCGCCGACCTTCGCGGGCAGTCGGAGGATACCCAGCGCCGCATCGTCGACGCGCTCGCCGGCGTCCGTGACGCGCTGGAGAAAGTCACCGACCGCCTCGCCGACCGTCCGATCACGCCGCTCCGCGGCGCGATCGACGAGGCGGCCGTGGCCGAAGAGCCCGAGGCCGTCGAGGAGGACGAGCCCGAGACCATCACCGAGCGCGCCCGCGCGGCGGCGATCGAGGCCGCCGACGAGGCCGAGCGCGACGGCACGCTCGCGCCGGTGTTCCCGGTCGCCGACGAGGAGACTTTCCCGCCGCGGGAGGTCGAGCCCGGACAGGAGCGCGCGCAGCTCATCGCCGCGGCCCGCCGCGCGCTGATGGAGAGCGAGATCGAGCGCAGCCGCGCCGAGCGCGGCGAGGAGCTCGCGCGCGAGGCGGTCGCGATCCAGGGCGCCAACGACAATGTCGTCGCCGGCCGCGGGGTGCGCCGCTTCGCGATCGGGCTTGCCGCCGCCCTCGTCCTTGCCGGCTCGTGGCAGGTCGGCCGCATCCTCACCAACCGCCACGAAACGGCGACCGCTACCGCCGCGGCGGTGCCGCAGCCCGCGGGCGAGCAGCTCGCGGCGGCCGAGGCCCATCCCGATACCGCCTCGGCGGCTCCGGCCAAGGACGATGCCCACGCCCCGGCGGACACCTCCGCCGCCACCGACGCGGCGAGCGCTGCGCCGCAGGACACGGCAAGCGCCGCGTCGCAGGAGACGGCGAGCGCGGCGCCTGCGGCCGCCCCCGGCGCGCCGCCGGCTGCGACGACCGCCGCGGCGGCGCCCGCCACCACCAGCGTCACCACCCAGGCGGTGACGGCGAGCATCGCCACCGAGCCGGCGGTCATTGCCGCGCCGCCCGCCACGACCGGGCAGGACAGCGCCCCCCGCCCGGCCGATCCGGCCGTCACCGCGTCGCTGCCGGCGGCGCCGCTCCCGGCCGCGAATCCCGAGACCGTTGCGCCTGCCGTCCCGATGGAGCCGGCCGGCGGCAGCCGGCTGATGCAGCGCGCCGGCGCCGGCGACGCCCCGGCCGAGTACGAGCTCGCGGAGCGCTATTACGACGGCCGCGGCTTCAAGCGCGACACCGCCAAGGCGGCCGACTGGTTCGGCCGGGCGGCACGGCATGGTCTCGCGCCGGCCGAGTACCGTCTCGGCGCGCTCTACGAGAAAGGCATCGGCATCGGCAAGGACGCCGCCAAGGCGCGCGAGTGGTACGAGAGGGCCGCCGATCACGGCAATGTCCGCGCCATGCACAATCTCGGCGTGCTCTATGCCGACGGCGCCCTCGGCCGGCCCGATTTCGGCCAGGCCGCCCGCTGGTTCCGCAAGGCTGCCGACTACGGCCTCAAGGACAGCCAGTACAATCTCGGCGTCCTCTACGCCCGCGGGCTGGCGGTGAAGCAGAACCTGCCCGAGGCCTATCTGTGGTTCTCGCTCGCGGCCGACCAGGGCGACAAGGACGCCGCCGAGAAGCGCGACCAGCTCGCCAAGAAGATGACCGACCAGCAGCTTTCGACCGCCAAGCTCGCGGCCGGCACCTGGCAGGCCAAGAAGGCGATCGCCGCGGCCAACGAGGTCGCGACGCCGCCCGGCGGCTGGGACCGCGCCCCCGCGACCGCCCGCGCGAAGTAGCGCCCCGCCTCGGAGGCCGGGATTGTCCCGGCCGGCCGGGGAAGGCCGGCAGGAATCGGCGCGAGGAATGCGCTAGTCTCGGCCGGTCCGTTCTCGCCGCGCCACTGCCGTGCCCGACCCCGCCTGGCCGCCGTCCGATCCGTCCGCGCCCGCGCCGGTGCGCAAGATCGTCCATGTCGACATGGATGCCTTCTACGCCTCGGTCGAGCAGCGCGACGACCCCGCGCTGCGCGGCCGCCCGGTCGCGGTCGGCGGCTCGCGCGAGCGTGGCGTCGTCGCCGCCGCGAGCTACGAGGCCCGCCGCTACGGCGTGCGCTCCGCGATGTCGTCGATCGCGGCGCGGCGGCGCTGCCCGGAGCTCGTCTTCGTGCCGCCGCGCTTCGACGTCTACCGCGCGATCTCGCTCCAGGTTCGGGCCATCTTCGCCGACTACACCGCGCTGATCGAGCCGCTCGCGCTCGACGAGGCCTATCTCGACGTCACCGCCAACCTCAGGGGCATCGCCTCGGCGACCCGGATCGCGGAAGAAATCCGCGCTCGCATCCGCGAGGCCACCGGCCTCACCGCCTCGGCCGGCGTCTCCTACAACAAGTTTCTCGCCAAGCTCGCGTCGGACCACAGGAAGCCCGACGGGCTGTTCGTGATCCCGCCGGGGGCCGGCGCGGCCTTCGTCGAGACGCTGCCGGTCGGCCGCTTCCACGGCGTCGGCCCGGTCACGGCGGCCAGGATGGAGCGACTCGGCATCGCGACCGGCGCCGATCTCAGGGCGCAGCCGCTCGAATTCCTCCGGGCCCATTTCGGCAAGGCGGCGGACTATTATTTCGGCGCCGCCCGCGGCATCGATCATCGCGAGGTGCGGGCCGACAGGGTGCGGAAATCGGTCGGGACCGAAACCACCTTCGCGACCGACCTCCTGGCCCGCGCGGAGCTGGTGGCGGGCCTCGAGCCGCTGATCGCCGCGCTGTGGGACCATTGCGCGCGCGGCGGCATCGCCGGGCGCACCGTGACGGTGAAGGCGAAATACGCCGATTTCCGCCAGGTCACGCGGAGCCGCACGCTGCCGCATCCGCTCGCCGGGCCCGCGGAGCTGCGGACGGTCGCCCTCGACCTTCTGGCGACGCTGATGCCGCTCCGGCTCGGCGTCCGCCTGCTCGGGGTGTCGCTGCACAATCTTGGCGCCGACGAAGACGGCGAGGAGCCGGAGCTGCCGCTCCTGTAGGGTGGGCATGCGCTTGCGCTGCCCACGTTCGGCCTCGCACGTGGGCATGCTGCGCATGCCCACCCTACAGTTCGCGGGCGCGAGCCCTTAAGTAGGCGGGAACCTCGCGACCAGGCTCATGCTCGACCACGCTCCCGCCATCCGCGTCCGCGATCTCGTGAAGCGCTACCACGGCGCCACGGCGGTCGGCGGCATCAGCTTCGAGGTGCCGCGCGGCGCCATCGTCGGCCTTCTCGGCGGCAACGGCGCCGGCAAGACCACGACCATCGCCAGCGTCATGGGCTTGGTGACGCCGAGCGCGGGCCATGTCGAGGTGCTCGGCGCGGCGATGCCGCGCGAGCGCCACAGGGTGCTCCATCGGATGAATTTCGAGAGCCCCTATGTCGATCTGCCCGGGCGGCTCACGGTGCGCCAGAACCTAGAGGTCTTCGCCCGCCTCTACGGCGTCCGCCGCCCGTCGGAGCGGATCGGCGAACTTGCCGACGGCCTCGACCTCGGCGGCTTCCTCGACCGCCAGACCGGCACTCTGTCGTCCGGCCAGAAGACCCGGGTCGCGCTCGCAAAGGCGCTGGTCAACGCCCCCGAGGTGCTGCTCCTCGACGAGCCGACCGCCTCGCTCGATCCCGACACCGCCGACTGGATCCGGGGCCGCATCATGGCCGAGCGCGACGAGCGCGGCGTGTCGATCCTGCTCGCCTCGCACAACATGATCGAGGTCGAGCGGCTGTGCGACCGCGTGCTGATGATGCGCCGCGGCACGATCGTCGACGCCGGCAGCCCGGCCGAATTGATCGGCCGCTATGACCGCCAGACCATGGAGGAGGTATTCCTCGACATCGCTCGCGGCCGCCGCGCCGC
Organism: Hyphomicrobiales bacterium; assembly: GCA_035547055.1. Taxonomy (GTDB): domain Bacteria; phylum Pseudomonadota; class Alphaproteobacteria; order Rhizobiales; family Methylopilaceae; genus DASZVN01. The sequence goes on along the minus strand of DASZVN010000034.1, from coordinate 16,499 downwards.
CGCGGAGGAGGTGGCATGACCGCGCTCGCGTGCGAATTTTCCGGCGCCGCAACCCCTCACCCGGATCGCCCGTGCCGGTGCACGGTCGATCCGACCTCTCACTCCGGGAGAGGTGAGGGGCGCTGGCGCTTCTTTCACCTCTCCCCGGCCGGGGAGAGGTCGAGCCGCCTGCGGAGCAGGCGACCGGGTGAGGGGTCGTATGAGCGAGCCGAGAGGGGCCTTGCCGCATGACGGCGGCCGCTCTTCTCGACCCCTCGCCGAGCTTCTCCTTCCGCCGGGTCGGCGCGATGGTCCGGCGGCACTGGTACGTGCTGCGCTCGTCGTGGCCGCGCCTGCTCGAGCTGGTCTACTGGCCGGCGGTCGAGATGCTGACCTGGGGCTTCCTCCAGCTCTATGTGGGCCAGGCCTCGGGCCGGTTCGCGCTCGCCGCCGGCACCTTCATCGGCGCGGTGCTGCTGTGGGACATCCTGTTCCGCGGCGGCCTCGGCTTCTCGATCTCCTTCATGGAGGAGATGTGGGCCCACAACATCGGCAACCTGATGATGAGCCCGCTGACGCCGGCGGAGTTCGTCGCCTCGCTCGCGGTGATGAGCATCGTGCGGCTGATGGTCGGGCTGGTGCCGGTGTCGCTGCTCGCGATCGCCTTCTTCGGCTTCAACCTGTGGGCGCTCGGGCTCGCGCTCGCGGCATTCTTCGTCAACCTGATCCTGACCGCATGGTCATGCTCGCTCCTGGTCTCCGGGCTGATCCTCCGCCACGGCATGGGCGCCGAGACGCTGGCGTGGTCGCTGATGGTGATCCTCCTGCCGCTCTGCGCGGTCTACTACCCGGTCGCGGTGCTGCCGCACTGGGTCGCGGCGATCTCGTGGTGCCTTGCGCCGACCTACGTCTTCGAGGGCATGCGGGCGCTGCTGCTTCACCACGAGTTCCGCGGCGACCTCATGATCGAGGCGTTCGGGATCAACCTCGTCTACCTCGCCGCCGCCGGGTTCGTCTTCCGCTGGCTCCTGGAGCGGGCGCGGGTGGCGGGCACGCTGCTGTCGGATGGAGAGTAGCGCGCAGGGTAGGCATCGGCATGCCGATGCCCACGTCATATCCGGCGCTGCACGTGGGCATGCTGCGTACGCCCACCCTACGGTCAGAGTGCCCGGACGACGCAGTCGAGCACGAGGCCGGCGAAGAGGATCAGGGCGGCCGGGCTGTTCGCCTTGAACAGGACGAGGGCGCGCCTGGAATCGGCCGGATCGAGCGTCGCGACCTCCCAGGCCAGCACCGCGGCGAACCCGATCAGGCCGAGAAAGCTCGCCCAGCCGGCGTGGGCAGCGAGCAGCGCCGCGGCAAGGATCAGCACCGCGAGCCCGTAGAACAGCGCGACGCCCTGGCGGACCCGTGCGCCGAACAGGCGCGCGGTGGAATGCACCCCGACCAGGACGTCGTCCTCGATGTCCTGGAGCGCGTAGATCGTGTCGTAGGCGATCACCCAGGCGATCGAGCCGAGATAGAGCAGGATCGCCGCCCAGCCGAGGCTGCCGAAGAACGCCGCCCAGCCGACGAGGGCGCCCCAGGAGAAGCAGATGCCGAGCATCGCCTGCGGCCACCAGGTGATGCGCTTCATGAACGGATAAGCCACGATCGGCAGGACCGCGCAGAGCCCGACGACGACCGTGAAGTCGTTGAATTGCAGCAGGATCACGAGCCCGGCGAGGAGCTGCGCGGCGAGGAAGGCGAAGGCTGCGCCGAGCGTCACGCGGCCCGAGGGTAGCGGCCGGCTCGCGGTGCGGGCGACCTTGGCGTCGATGTCGCGGTCGACGACGTCGTTCCAGGTGCAGCCGGCGCCGCGCATCGCGAAGGCGCCGACCAGGAACAGCACCACGTCGGAGAAATGCGGCAGCCCGGCGCCGGCCGCGACCGCGGCGAGCCCCGCGCTCCAGGCGCACGGCCAGAACAGGAGCCACGCCCCGATCGGCCGGTCCCATCGCGCGAGCTGCACGTAGGGCAGCAGTGCCGGCGGCGCCCAGCGCCAGGCCCAGTTGCCGGGGTCGGCATCGGCGACGCGCTGACGGGCGGCAGGGTCGGTCATCTCGTCACCGCCGCCTCACGGCAGAACCGCCGTCATTGCGAGCGAAGCGGAGCAATCCAGGGCAAACGGCAGAGCGGTTCTTGGATTGCTTCGTCGCTTCGCTCCTCGCAATGACGGCGAGGCCCACATCACGGCTCCAGCTCGCTGTCCCAGTAGAGGTAGTCGAGCCAGCTGTCGTGGAGGTAGTTGGGCGGGAACAGGCGGCCGTTGCGGTGCAGGTCGTGCACCGACGGTTGAAAAGGGGGCTGGTGCGGCGCCATTCCGCATTGCTCGGGCAGCTTGCCGCCCTTTCTGAGATTGCAGGCCGAGCAGGCGGCGACGACGTTGTCCCAGGTGGTCTGGCCGCCGCGCGAGCGCGGCACCACGTGGTCGAAGGTGAGGTCGTCGCGGGCGCCGCAATACTGGCAGGTGAAGCGGTCGCGCAGGAACACGTTGAACCGGGTGAAGGCGGGCTGCCGGGCCGGCCTGACGTAGGTTTTCAGGCACACGACCGAGGGCAGCGGCAGCTCGAAGCTCGGGCTCTTGACGGTGCGCTCGTAGTTCGAGACCACGGTGACGCGGTCGAGGAAGATCGCCTTGATCGCGTCCTGCCACGACCACAGCGACAGCGGGTAGTAGGACAGCGGCCGGTAGTCGGCGTTCAACACCAGCGCCGGACAGGACTCGGGTGAGACGTGGACGTTCACGTGCGCTCCGCGGGCACGCCCGCAGCGACCCGCCGGCGCGCGGCCGACACTCTATAGGTTTCGCGTCAATCCTGTGAAGGGCCTGCCGTTCTTGCACCGGAACCGGTGCTCGCGGCGGCGAGGAAGCGGGCGCCGTGGAGGAGGCTGGCCTCGTCGATGCCGTGGCCGAGTCCGGGCGAGACGTGCCACTGGCACGGCACGCCCGCCGCGGCGAGGCCCTCGCGCGCTGCGGCCAGCGCTTCGAACGGCACTACCGGATCGGCGTCGCCATGGACCAGGAGCACCGGCGGCGGAGGGTCGGCGATCTCGCCGGCGAGGTGCTCGGGCCCGATCAGCGCGCCGGAATAGGCGAGGATCGCCGCCGGCGGCGGCCGGCGCTGGAGCCCGACATGGAGCGCCATCATCGCGCCCTGGCTGAAGCCGACCAGCATCAGCCGGCCGGGGGCAAGGCCGAGGCGGGCGAGTTCGGCGTCGAGGAAGGCGTTCAGCACCGGCGCCGCCCGAGTCGCGCCTTGCCAGCGGAGGTCGGCGCCATGCCCGACGGGATCGACGGACGTGCGGCTCAGCGCGAACCATTGCCGGCCGACCGGCGCCTCGGCGCAGGGTTCCGGCGCATGGGGCGAGGCGAAGGCGGTGTCGGGCAACGCGGACTGCCACAGCCGGCCGATGTCGATCAGGTCGTTGCCGTCGGCGCCGTAGCCGTGGAGAAAGACGAGGAGGCTGGTCGCCCGTCCCGAGCGGGCAGGCAGGCGCGGTCCGTCGAGGGCGATCGGCATCGGGTGGCCTCAAAGATGGGCTTCTTGTCGGAGATCGCCGCGGGCGTGGCAAGCCCGCCGGCACGTCCGCCGAAAGACGGGGCTGCGCCGCGTTAGCGGTTGATTCACCATGTCGGCGCCAGAATCGCTATGGTGTGGCCTCGGCAGGAACGCGTGCGGTGTCCGATCTCGATCAGGCTCTTTTCCTCCTCGTCAACGCTTCGGCGCATCCGCCGCACGCGGTGGTCCTGATCGCGACGCTCATCGCGAAATATCTCATTCTCCTGGTGCCGCTTCACCTCGCCCTGGTGTGGGCCGCGGGCAACCAGCGCATGCGCATCATCGCCACCACCGCGCTGGCCGCCCTGGTGCTGGCGCTCGTGGCGAATCTCGCGATCGGCCTGGTCGTCCACAATCCCCGGCCGTTCGTCGTCGGCATCGGCCACACCTTCCTGGCACATCGTGCCAACTCCTCGTTCCCGAGCGACCACGCCACCGTGTTCTTCACCTACGCGGCAGTGCTGATGGTGTTCGGCAAGGACGGGCTCGCGGTGCTGTTCGGCGTGCTCGGCCTGACGGTGGCATGGTCGCGGGTCTATCTCGGCATCCACTATCCGCTCGACATGGTCGGGGCCGCGGTGGTCGGCGCGCTGGCCGCCTCGGCGACGGTCTGGGCGATGCGCCGCTTCGGCCGCGCCCCGCTGATGGCGAGCGAGCGCCTGCACGGCGCGCTGATGCCGCTCCTTGTCGTCACCCACGTCGTCGCGCGGCGCTGACGCCCGGTTTCAGGACGGGCGCGGGCGCGCCGGCTCCGGCTGGACCGCGACCCGGCCGGCGCGGGCGTCGCTCCGCCAGCCATGCGCCGCGTTGGCGCCGATCGCGAACAGCGAATAGGCGACGATTCCGGCCAGCACCGGCCCCGAATAGGCGATGCGCTGGTCGAGCTGCTCGAGCGCGAAGACGAAGACCGGGCCGAGGGTGCGGATCACCTGGGCGGTGAGCGGCGCCGTCCGCGCGATGCCGAGCTGGAGGATATAGATCGGCAGCACCATCAGCGCGGTCGCCGCGACGGCGAGCACCGCGAGCTGCCCCGGCCCGCCGACGCCGTGCATTCCGCCGCGTGCCGCCTCGACGCCCACGCCCATCACCACCAGAAAGAGATAGCGCACGGCGGTGACCGCGGCCGAGCTGATCCCGCGGTCGTTGAGCCGCTTGGAGAAGAGCTGGCTCGTCGTGATCGAGGTGCCGCTGATGAGCAGCACCGCGAGGGCCGGCAGCACGGTGCCGAGTCCGCCCTGGGCGAGGCCCGAGCGGCCCGAAAGGACCACCCACCACAGCGCGGCGAGCGAGGCCGCGATGCCGCCGTAGCACAGCGCTTCGGTGCGGCCGATCGGACGGGGCTTCGCGATCTGGAGGCCGAACGCGCCCAGCACCACCACCGCCAGCGGCGCGATGCCGCTGTGGAGCGTATTGACGATCGACGGCTCCAGGTGCGTCAGCGCGTAGAAATAGAACGGCCACGCCCCGGCGGTCGTCAGGTTCATGCCGAGCACTGTCCGCCATTCGCGGGCGAGCCTGGCGAAATCGCCCGGCACGCGGAGAAGGGTGACCACCGCGAAGATGACGGTCGACAGCCCGGAGGCCAGCAGCAGCACCGCGAAGAAGTCGACGCCCTGGAAGGTGTCGGAGAAATAGACGTCGCGAAAGGCCTGCGACAGGCTGAAGAGGACGACCAGCGCCGGTCCGGCAAGTCTCGCCATGGATGGGTTCCTCGCGTTCGGGCGGAAACCTAGGCGAGGCCGGGTGGCGGCGCGATCCGTTTCTTGCTCCGCATGGAGCACCCGGGCGTTATATCCGGGTGCCGGGGTCGAGCGGGCGGCCGGGGAACAGGTCGGGCTCGGAGCCGGGCCCGCGCGGGTCGGCCACGCCGGGGTCGTTCACCGGGTAGGGCGTGCGCGGGCCGTCCGGGCCGGGCCGCGGCGTGCGGTCGGGGCGCGGTGGCGTCGGCGTCTTCGGCTTGCTTCCCGGGGTCCTGGGTTCGTCGCGATCTGCCATCTCCGCCTCGCTGGCCGGCATCCTGTCCGACCAACGGGCGGCGGGTCCCGCCGTTCCGTCCAGGCACTCAGGCCGGCAGCGCGGCCGGACCCGCTCCCGAGGGCAACGCCGCCTGGCGGATCGGCTCGCCGACGGCGAACTGGGTGACGATCCAGCCGGCGAACCAGCGGCTGCTCCACGGAATCGGGATGATGAGGCAGATGCTGATCGCGTAGACGATGCTCCGCCACAGCACCTGCCAGCCCGTCGCCTCGAAGGTGACGACGCGGGTGGTGCCCTCGATGTGGCGGCAGACCCAGCGGCCGAAGGCGGTGGCGACCCAGGCCCAGCCGATGATGCTGACGATCGACACGATGCTGAGCAGCGTCCAGCCGATATAGGCCCAGCCGCTGCCGGCGAAGCGAAGCGGCAGCGGCGTGCCGTTCGAGCTCAGGCTGCGGATGATCCAGCGCAGGATCAGCCAGTTGAACAGCGCCTGGAGGACGAAGACCGGCAGCACCAGGACATGGGACAGCCCCGCATAGGCGCAGGCGGCGTAGAGCATCCAGATCCACCAGATGTCCTCCGCCCGGCCGGTGAAGGCGAGGTTCGGCCGCCCCGGCACCTCGATCTTCGAGACGATCCAGTGGAGGATGGCGTTGGCGGTCCACGGCGCCGGGATGACGAAGACGATGCCGAGGTAATAGAGGATCGCGCGGCCGAACAGGCCCCACACCCCGATGCGCTCGACGAAGCGGCCGCGGACGTCCTCGGGACCGGGGGCCGCGGGCGGGCGCGGCAAAGGCGGCGGCGCGTCGGGCCAGAGGTCGGCGAGCGCGCCGGCCCGCTGCCAATCGGGCAGGCCGGCGTGCCAGACGAGGGTCTCCCGGCCGATCCGCCCGGCCGCGATCAGCGCGCGGAAGGCGTCGTCCGCGATCGGCCCCTGCTGCCCCTCGGCCGAGACCCAGTACCATTGCCGCTCAGCCATGAAATTCCCCCCGAAGAGGCGCCCGCATGGCTGCGCCTGCCTGCCGAAAGCTTTGGCGAGGCGGCGGACGACCCAACCCGACGATACCTTACGAAGGGGCTCTATTCCCGGCAATTGGCGGCGGGCATGGCCGGCGTGCGCCGCACGTCAGGAGCGCGAGGGACCCTCGGCCGGCTGCGGCAGCGGCGGGCCCGGGCGGCGGCCGCGGAGGAAGCGCCGCCCCTCCAGAGCCTGCCAGAACACCAGCCCGGGAATGCCGATGGCGGCATCGGCGATGCGCTTGATCAGGGACAGCGCGAGCGCGGCGTCCATCGGCACGCCGAACAGCGCGCACAGCGCGATCGCACCGCCTTCCTGGATGCCGAGCGCGCCGGGCACGAGGAACGCCGCGCCGCGGAGCGCGTGGAGCAGGCTCTCGATCACCAGGGCTTCGCGGTAGGACAGCGGATAGCCCATCGCTGCCAGCGCGGCCCATACCTCGCCGACGCCGATGAACCAGATCACGAGGTGGATCGTGGCCGCGCCGGCGAGCGCGGCGCGGCGGGCGTACAGCATGCCGAGCGCGCCGTAGACCTTGTCGATCGCGGCCAGCGCCTGCCACTTGGTGCCGCCGGCGATGCGGCCGAGGAGCCGCTGCAGGGCGCCGCGGCCACCCTTGCCCTGGATCAGGAAGAGCGCGGTCAGCCCGCATGCCGCCAGCACCAGCCCGGCGGCGGTGTCGCGGACGATCGGGCCCGAGCCGCTGAGATAGGCGAGGAGGAGCACGCCGATCACGGTGAAGGCGAACTGGGTGCCGGCGAGCATCGTCACGTCGACGATGACGCTCGCCGCCGCTGTCGCGCCGTCGATCCGCCAGAAGGTGAGAAGCCGGGCGCCGATCACGTCGCCGCCGACCTGGGCGACCGGGAGCAGCGAGTTGCCGCCCTCGCGCACCATCCGCAGCAGTTCGACCATGCCGAGCGGCGGGCGCACGGCCGGCGGCAGCACCAGCCACCACGCGGCGCCGGCCGAGGCCATCTGCACCGCGCGGAGCAGCACCACCGCGAGCACGCCCCACCCGGCGCGGGCGACGGCGTCGCCGACCGAGCCGGCGCCCGACCAGATCACCATGCCGACCACGGCCACGATGCCGACCATCCACACGGCGAGGGCCGCTGTCTTCATCAAACCTTCCCCGGTACAGGCGGGCTGCCCCCTCCTTAACAGGCCGGGAACGATCCCGCGACCGCAATTCGGCGCTCGGCCTTCGTCGCCCGTCGCCCTAGCGGATCGTGAACTCGCCCTTCTTCCAACCGGGATCGGCCGGCCTCGGGTCCATTGCCTCGAGGGTGGTGCGGACGATGCGGGCGACGAGCGCGTTGCGCACCCATTTGTGATCGGAGGGAATGACATACCAGGGGGCGTGCGCGGTCGAGCAGCGCGTCAGCGCCACCTCGTAGGCCGCCTGGAACGGCTCCCACAGCTTGCGCGCCGCGAGGTCGTTCGGATTGAACTTCCAGTGCTTCTCCGGGTCGTCGAGGCGCGCCTGGAGCCGCTTCTTCTGCTCGTCCTTGGAGATGTGGAGCATGAACTTGACGATGGTGGTGCCGTTCCCGGCCAGCATGCTCTCGAAGTCGTTGATCATGCCGAAGCGCTGCTCGACCACCTCCGGCGGCGCCAGCTTCTCGACCCGCACGGCGAGCACGTCCTCGTAGTGCGAGCGGTTGAAGATGCGGATGGTGCCGCGCTCGGGACAGACCTGGTGGATGCGCCACAAGAAGTCGTGGGCGAGCTCCTCGGCGGTCGGCGCCTTGAAGGCGGCTGCGGCGACGCCGATCGGGCTGGTCTCGCGGAACACGGCGCGGATGGTGCCATCCTTGCCGCTGGTGTCCATGCCCTGGAGCACGACCAGCAGCGCCCGCTTGCCCTCGGCGTAGAGGCGGTCCTGCAGCGCGTCGATCGCGCGCGCGTCATCGGCCAGCGATGCCTCGCCGCTGGCCTTGTCTTTGAAGAAGGCGGTATCGTCGGTCTTGCGCTTCGCAAGCTTGGCATCCTGCCCCGGCTCGATACGAAGGCGCGCGATGGCCGAGGCGACGTGATGTTTCATCGAGACTCACCATTCGCTGATGACGGGCGAGCGATGCCGGCCCGACAGGTGCCTTCCCCCGCCGGGCATGCTAAGCCCGCCGGGCGCAGCGGCGCCACCCGGGAACGCAAGCAACGGGCGGACGTTCAGTCCACAGGCAGCCGGCCCCACGGGCGGATGCCGCGCGCGCATCGCCTGCCGTCCCCCCTCACCGGACCGTCACGCCCGACATGAACAAGCCGCTTGCGATCGACGACCTCTGCATCGACACCATCCGCACCCTCGCGATGGACGCGGTCCAGAAGGCGAATTCCGGCCATGCCGGCGCGCCGATGGGCCTCGCCCCCGTCGCCTATACGCTGTGGCAGCAGGCGCTGCGCTACGATCCTGCCGACCCGGTCTGGCCGAACCGCGACCGCTTCGTGCTGTCGGCCGGCCATGCCTCGATGCTGCTCTATGCGCTCCTCCATCTCTCGGGCGTGCGCCGGGTCGAGGGCGGGCGGCTCTCGAACGAGCCCGCCGTCAGCCTCGACGACATCAGGCAGTTCCGCCAGATCGGCAGCGTGACGCCGGGCCATCCGGAATACGGCCTCACCACCGGGGTCGAGACCACGACCGGCCCGCTCGGCCAGGGCTGCGGCAACTCGGTCGGCATGGCGATCGCGAGCCGCTGGCTCGGCGAGCGCTACAACCGCCCCGGTCTGACCCTCTTCGACTACGATGTCTACGCCATCTGCTCCGATGGCGACATGATGGAAGGCGTCGCGAGCGAGGCCGCCTCGCTCGCGGGCTATCTCAGGCTGCCGAACCTCTGCTGGATCTACGATAACAATACCGTCACGATCGAAGGCCATACCAGCCTGGCTTTCGCGGACAATGTCGCCGAGCGCTTCGCGGCGTATGGCTGGGCCGTCCAGCACGTCAAGGACGCCAACGATTGCGCCGCCTTCGCCGCCGCGCTGGAGGAGTTCCGCGCGACGAACGACCGGCCGACCCTGATCGTCGTCGACAGCATTATCGGCTACGGTGCGCCCCACAAGCAGAACACCTCGAAGGCGCATTCGGACGCGCTCGGCGTCGAGGAGGTGAAGCTCGCCAAGGAATTCTACGGCTGGCCCGAGCCGGACGCGCAGTTCCTGGTGCCGGACGGCGTCTATCAGAAGTTCCGCGACGGCATCGGCACGCGCGGTCCCCGCCTCCATGACGAGTGGACCAGAGTTTTCGCGGAGTACGGCAAGCGCTATCCCGCCGAGGCCGCCGAGATCGAGATGATCCTCGCGCGCCGGGTGCCGAAGGACTGGGACGCCGCGCTCCCGGTCTTTCCCGCCGACGCCAAGGGCATGGCGACGCGCGAGGCCTCGGGCAAGGTGCTGAACGCGATCGCGCCGACGCTGCCGTGGCTGGTCGGTGGCTCGGCCGACCTCGCGCCCTCGACCAAGACCCTGATCGACGGGGCGCCCTCGCTGGCGCCGGGCGTTCCCGGCGGGCGCAACTTCCATTTCGGCGTCCGCGAGCACGGCATGGGCGCCGCGGTCAACGGCCTCGCGCTGTCGGGCCTGCGCCCCTATGGCGCGACCTTCCTGATCTTCAGCGACTACATGAAGCCGCCGATCCGGCTCGCGGCGCTGATGGAGCTGCCGCTGTTCCACGTCTTCACCCACGATTCGATCGGCGTCGGCGAGGATGGGCCGACCCACCAGCCGGTCGAGCAGCTCGCCGGCCTCCGGGCGATCCCGAACCTCATCACGCTGCGCCCGGCCGACGCCAACGAGGTGACCGAGGCCTACCGGGTCATCCTCGCGCAGACCCACACGCCGGCCGCGCTGGTGCTGAGCCGCCAGGCGCTGCCGACCTTCGACCGCAGCCGCTACGCCGCGGCGTCCGGCCTCGCCCGCGGCGCCTACGTGCTCGCCGATCCGCCGGACGGCAGCCGGCCCGAGGTCATCCTGATCGGCACTGGCAGCGAAGTCCGGCTATGCGTCGAGGCCTACGAGGCGCTGACGGGCGAGGGCGTCCATGCCCGCGTGGTCTCGATGCCGTCCTTCGAGCTGTTCGAGCGCCAGGACCGCGCCTATCGCGAGAGCGTGCTGCCGCCGGAGTGCCGCGCCCGCGTCGCCGTCGAGCAGGCCGCGGCGATCGGCTGGGACCGTTATGTGGGGGCTGATGGCGCCATCCTCGCCATGCACAGCTTTGGCGCCTCGGCGCCGCTCAAGGACCTCCTCACCAAGTTCGGCTTCACGACCGAGGCGGTGCTGAAGGCGGCCCGCTCGCAGCTCGACATCAACGGCAGTGGTGGCTCATGGACGCGCTGAAGGCCCTCGCCGATCTCGGCCAGGCGGTCTGGCTCGACTTTCTCGCGCGCGGCTTCATCGCCAAGGGCGAGCTGAAGGCGCTGGTCGACGACGGCGTGCGCGGCGTCACCTCGAACCCCTCGATCTTCGAGAAGGCGATCGGCCACGGCGACGAATACGACGACGGCATCAAGGCCTCGCTCAAGGCCGGCGACGTGCCGCTCTCGCGGCTCTACGAGCGCCTCGCGGTCGCCGACATCCAGGCCGCGGCCGACGTGCTGCGCCCGGTCAACGACGCGCTCGGCGGTGCCGACGGCTTCGTCAGCATGGAGGTCTCGCCCTATCTCGCGAACGACACCGCGGGCACCGTCGCCGAAGCGCGGCGGCTGTGGCAGGAGATCGACCGGCCCGACGTGATGATCAAGGTGCCGGCGACGCCGGCCGGCCTGCCGGCGATCCGCACGCTCACGAGCGAGGGCATCAACGTCAACATCACGCTGCTGTTCGCGCAGTCGGTCTACGCCGAGGTTGTCGAGGCCTATCTGTCCGGGCTCGAGGCCTTCGCCGCGGCGGGCGGCGATGTGCACAAGGTGTCAAGCGTCGCGAGCTTCTTCGTCAGCCGCATCGACACCGAGGCCGACAAGCGCCTCGACGAGAAGATCGAACAGGCGAACGACGCCGGCGAGAAGGCCCGCCTCGCCGCGCTCAAGGGCAAGGTCGCGATCGCCAACGCCAAGCTGGCGTACCAGCTCTACCTCAGGCGCTTCTCCGGCCCGCGCTGGGAGGCGCTCGCGGCCAAAGGCGCGCGCGCGCAACGCCTGCTCTGGGCCTCGACCGGCACCAAGAACAAGGCGTACAGCGACACGCTCTATGTCGACGAGCTGATCGGCCGCAACACCGTCAACACCGTGCCGCCGGCGACGCTGGAAGCCTTTCGCGACCACGGCACGCCAAAGGAGACGCTGACCCAGGGCGTCGCCGAGGCCGAGAAGGTGCTGGCCGATTTCGCCAAGGCCGGCCTCTCGCTCGACGCCATCACCGACAAGCTCACCCAGGACGGCGTCAAGCTGTTCGCCGATGCGTTCGACCAGCTCCTCGGCGCCGTCGCCGGCAAGCGCGCCGCCTTTCTCGGCGAGCGGCTGAACCGGCAGGCGCTGGCGCTCGGCCCGTGCCAGCCGGCGGCCGACGAGGCGGCCGAGCGCTGGCGCTCCGGCGCCCTGATCCGGCGGCTGTGGCAGCGCGACGCCACGGTCTGGACCAACCACGGCGAGGACAAGTGGCTCGGCTGGCTCGACGCGATCGAGGACGGCATCGCCAAGCTCGCCGACTACGAGGCCTTCGCCCAGGAGGTGAAGAAGGAAGGCTTCACCGACGCGCTCCTCCTCGGCATGGGCGGATCGAGCCTCGGCCCCGAGGTGCTTGCGCTGACCTTCGGCAACGCCTCCGGCTTTCCGATCCTCCGCATCGTCGACTCGACCGACCCGGCCCAGATCCGCGCGGCCGAGGCGGCGGTCGATCTGGCGAAGACGCTCTTCATCGTCTCCAGCAAGTCCGGCAGCACGACCGAGCCGAACATCCTGAAGGACTATTTCTTCGACCGCGTGGCGGCGACGATCGGCGCCGACAAGGCGGCGAGCCGCTTCGTCGCCGTCACCGATCCCGGCTCGTCGCTGGAGAAGCTGGCGAAATCGGAGGGCTTCCGCCGCGTCTTCCTCGGCGATCCCGCGATCGGCGGGCGCTATTCGGTGCTCTCGCCGTTCGGCCTGGTGCCGGCGGCCGCGGCGGGCATCGATCTTCGCCGCCTGCTAGAGAGCGCCCGTACCATGGCGATCGCCTGCGGCGGCGACGTGCCGCCGGGCGCGAATCCGGGCGTGCAGCTCGGCCTTGCCATGGCGGCGGCGGCCAAGGCCGGGCGCGACAAGGTCACCATCGTCGGCGCGGGCAAGGCGCGCTGGTTCGGCGCCTGGGCCGAGCAACTTCTTGCCGAGTCGACCGGCAAGAACGGCAAGGGCCTGATCCCGGTCGACGGCGAGCCGCTGGGCCCGCCCCGGGTCTATGGCAAGGATCGCCTGTTCATCCACCTCCGCATGGAGGGCGACCGCGAGGACGGCGCGCTGGCGGCGCTGGAGAAGGCCGGGCATCCGGTGGTGCGCATCGTTCTGTCCGGCCCCGAGGCGATCGGCCAGGAATTCTTCCGCTGGGAGATCGCGACCGCGGTCGCCGGCGCCGAGATCGGGATCGACCCGTTCGACCAGCCCGACGTCGAGGCGAGCAAGGTCAAGACCCGCGAGCTGACGGCCGAGTTCGAGCGGACCGGCAAGCTGCCCGAGACGACGCCGGTCGCGACCAGCAACGCGCTTGCGGTGTTCGCCGACCCGAAGAACGCCGAGGCCCTGCGCAAGGCCGGCGCCGACGGTTCGGTCGACGGCTGGCTCAAGGCCCAGCTCGGCCGCGTCGAGGCCGGCGACTACGTCGCGATCCTCGCCTATGTCGCCCGCAACGGCGAGAACGCCGAGATCCTCCACCGCATCCGCATGGCAATCCGCGACGAGCGCAAGGTCGCGACATGCTGCGGCTTCGGCCCGCGTTTCCTGCATTCGACCGGGCAGGCCTATAAAGGCGGGCCGGACAGCGGCGTCTTCCTCCAGGTCACGAGCGAACCGTCGCCGGATCTCCCCATTCCGGGCTACAAGGCGAGCTTCGGCATCGTCGAGGCGGCGCAGGCCGAGGGCGACCTCGCGGTGCTCGCCGAGCGCGGCCGCCGCGCCCTCCGCATCCATCTCAAGGGCGACGTCCAGAGCGGCCTCAACGCCCTGCAAGGCGCCGTCGAGCGCGCGCTGGCGTGAGCATTCCGGCCGGCGCGCCGCGTGTTTCGACGGATTGAAGAAGGGGCATGCGATGCAGCTTGCGATGATCGGGCTCGGCCGGATGGGCGGCAACATCGTGCGCCGCCTCATGAAGGACGGCCACAAGACGGTGGTGTTCGACCAGAACCCGACCGCCGTCGCCGAGCTCGCCAAGGAAGGCTCGACCGGTACCGGCTCGCTGAAGGACCTCGTCGCGAAGCTCGACAAGCCGCGCGCCGTCTGGGTGATGCTGCCGGCGGGCGAGATCACCGACGACACCGTGACCGCGCTCGGCGGCCTGCTCGAAGCGGGCGACGTCGTGATCGACGGCGGCAACAGCTTCTGGCGCGACGACATCCGGCGGGCCGGCAAGCTCCGCGAGAAGGGCATCCACTATGTCGACGTCGGCACCTCGGGCGGCGTGTGGGGCCTGGAGCGCGGCTACTGCATGATGATCGGCGGCGACAAGGAGGTCGTCGATCGGCTCGACCCGATCTTCGCGACGCTGGCGCCGGGCCTCGGCGAGGTGCCGCGCACGCCCGGCCGCGAGGGCCGCGATCCCCGCGCCGAGAGGGGCTACATCCATGCCGGGCCGAACGGCGCCGGGCACTTCGTCAAGATGGTCCACAACGGCATCGAGTACGGCCTGATGCAGGCCTATGCCGAGGGCTTCGACATTCTCCAGGCCGCGGCCGGCGACGGCCGGCCCGCGGGCGAGCGCTTCGACATCAACCTCCCGGACGTCGCCGAGGTGTGGCGGCGCGGCAGCGTGATTTCGTCCTGGCTGCTCGACCTGTCGGCGGCGGCGCTGGCGGGCGATCCCAAGCTCGCCGGCTATTCCGGCTATGTCGAGGATTCCGGCGAGGGCCGCTGGACGCTGATGGCGGCGATCGAGGAGGCGGTGCCGGCCGATGTGCTATCCGCCGCGCTCTACGCCCGCTTCCGCTCGCGCGAGGAGCACACCTTCGGCGAGAAGCTGCTGTCGGCGATGCGCCACGGCTTCGGCGGCCACGTCGAGCCGAAGGAGCGCCCGTGATGGCGGGCGACGGCGAGACCGCCCCGCCGCCGAAGCCGCGGCGGCCGGAGCCGTGCTCCTTCGTCATCTTCGGCGCCTCGGGCGATCTCACCCGCCGCCTGCTGGTGCCGGCGCTCTACAATCTCGCAGCGGCCGATCTCTTGCCCGAGCGCTTCTGCCTGGTGGGCTTCTCGCGCCAGGAGATGACGGACGACCAGTTCCGCGACCGCCTCAAGGACGGGCTGAAGGAGTTCGCGACCGCCAAGGTCGACCCCAAGGTGGTCGACCGCCTGCTCGCCTGCACCTGCTACGTCCGCGGCGAGGCCAACAATCCGGACGACTACGCCACGCTCCGCCAGCGGCTGGAGCAGCTTGAGGACTCGAGCAAGACCGCCGGCAACCGCCTGTTCTATCTTGCGGTGCCGCCGTCGATCTTCCTCGACACCTGCCGCAACATCGCCAAGGCGGGCCTCACGAAGGAAGACGGCAACGCCTGGCGCCATGTCATCGTCGAGAAGCCGTTCGGCACCGATCTCGAATCCGCGAAGAAGCTCAACGCCGCGCTGCTCCGCCTCCTCAAGGAGGACCAGATCTTCCGGATCGACCATTATCTCGGCAAGGAGACGGTGCAGAACATCCTGATCCTGCGCTTCGCCAACGGCCTGTTCGAGCCGATCTGGAACCGCGACCACATCGACCACGTCCAGATCACCGTCGCGGAGACCGTGAACGTCGAGCGCCGCGGCCGCTTCTACGATGCCGCCGGCGCGCTCCGCGACATGGTGCCGAACCATCTGTTCCAGCTTCTCTCCCTCGTCGCGATGGAGCCGCCGGCGCGCTTCGACGCCGGGCCGGTGCGCTCGGAGAAGGCCGAGATCCTCGAAGCCATCCAGCTTCTCGATCCCGCCGAGGCGCTGAAGGATTCGGTCCGCGCGCAATATCTCGGCGGTCAGGTCAACGGCTCCGCAGTCGTGCCCTATCGTGAGGCACCGGACGTCGCGCCCGACAGCGTCACCGAGACGTTCGTCGCGCTGAAGCTCCAGATCGAGAATTGGCGCTGGGCCGGGGTGCCGTTCTACCTCCGCACCGGCAAGGCGATGGCGCGGCGGCGCACCGAGGTCGCGATCAAGTTCAAGGAGGCGCCGTTCGCGATGTTCCGCGCCACCGAGATCGACCGGCTGGCGCAGAACTTCCTCACCATCGGCATCCAGCCCGAGGAGACGATCGCGCTGCAGTTCAACGCCAAGGTGCCGGGGCCGGCGATGGCGCTCGAGGGCGTCGAGATGAAGTTCAACTACCGGGATTATTTCGATGCGGCGCCCTCGACCGGCTACGAGACCCTGATCTACGACTGCATGATCGGCGACGCCCTCCTGTTCCAGCGCGCCGACGGCGTCGAGGCCGGCTGGCGCGCGGTGCAGCCTTTTCTCGACGCGTGGAAAGCGGCGGGCGGCAAGGGCCTCGCCACCTACGCCGCCGGCAGCGAAGGGCCGGAGGAGGCCGCCGCGCTTCTCGCCCGCGACGGCCGCCGCTGGCGCTCGCTCTCGCGCTAAGGAGAGGCCGATGCCGGAGCGATCCGTCGCCTGTCCCCCTCACCCGGTCGCCTGCTGCGCAGGCGACTCGACCTCTCCCCGCCGGGGAGAAGTGAAGGGGAGCGCGTCGTCCACACCTCTCCCGAAGGAAGAGGTCGAGTCGGCCGCGGCAGTGGCCGACCGGGTGAAGGGTTGCGACGCTGGAGG
>DASZVN010000033.1:0-20534 GCA_035547055.1 Hyphomicrobiales bacterium | reverse complement strand
GGCCACTCGACCCCTCCCCGACGGGGAGCGGTGAAGAAGGGGAGCACGTCGTCCGCACCTCTCCCGAAGGGAGAAGGCGAGTGGGCCGCGGCAGTGGCCGACCGGGTGAGGGGTTGTGACGCTGGAGGATGGGGCTGATGGCTTCGATCTCGCGCGCGAATCTCGAAGTCGTCGCCGACAAGGCGGCGCTGGCGCGGGCCGCGGCCGAGCGGGTCGCGGCGCGGCTTGCTGCGGTCGGCGGACGGGGCGCGGTCTGTCTCACCGGCGGCTCGACTCCGAAGGATCTTTATGCCCTCCTGGCCGCGCGCACCGATCTGCCGTGGGCACGGCTGCACTGGTTCCTCACCGACGAGCGCTTCGTTCCGCCCCGGGATGAGCTCAGCAATCTGCGCATGTGCCGTGAAGCCCTGCTCGACCGCGCGCCGATCCCGCCCGAGAACATCCACCCGATCCCGACCGATGCGGCCTCGCCGGACGAGGCGGCCGCGCGCTACCAGGCCGAGCTCAAGGCCTTTTACGGCGCGCCCGGGCTCGATGCCGCGCGCCCGCTGTTCGACGTGGTGGTGATGGGCATGGGCCCCGATGGCCACACCGCCTCGCTGTTCCCCGGAAAGCCGGCGGTGGAGGAGACCGCGCGCTGGGCCGTCGGCGTGCCCGAGGCGGGGTGGGAGCCGTTCGTCCCGCGCGTCTCGCTGACCCTGCCGGTGCTCGGCTCCTGCCGCGAGATGGTGTTTCTCATCGCCGGCGCCGACAAGCGGGCACCGCTCGGCCGCGTGCTCGCCGGCGAGACGCTGCCCTCGGGCCGCGCCTGGACCCGCGGCACGATGGTGACCCTCGCGGACCGCGCCGCCACCCCGGAGGCGGGGCATGGCGGCTGAGCCTTATGCGGTGCTTGTGGTGATGGGCGTGTCGGGCAGCGGCAAGTCGACCATCGCCGCGCTGCTCGCCGCCCGGCTCGGCTGGGAATACGCCGACGGCGACTGGTTTCATCCGCAGGCGAACATCGACAAGATGCACGCCGGCCACCCCTTGACCGACGACGACCGCTGGCCCTGGCTCCGCGCCATCGCCGCCTGGATCGACGAGACCCGCGGGAACGGCGGCCACGCCGTCATCGCCTGCTCGGCGCTGAAACGGGCCTATCGCGACATCCTGATCGGCCCGCGCACGGACGTCGGGCTGGTCTATCTGAAGGGCGGGCACGAGCTGATCGCGAAACGGCTCTCGCTCAGGAACGGCCATTTCATGCCGCCGGCGCTGCTCGACAGCCAGTTCGCGGCGCTGGAGGAGCCGGGCGCCGACGAGCACCCGATCACGGTCACGATCGCTGGCCGGCCGCAGGACATCGTCGCCGACATCCTGCATCGTCTGGCCGCCGTCGGAGCCGCCGCGTGAAGGCCGCTCTTCCAGTCTTGGCCCAGCGCCGGTCATCCCGGACGCGCAAGGCGCGATCCGGGATCTATGGTCAGGCGCCGTGCCTGGCTCCGGATCCCGGCTCTTCGCTTCGCTCCGGCCGGGACGACAGATCTCGGGGCGAGCCGCGCGAGCAGCCCCGATGACCGCGATCCGGCTCGTCATTTCCGACGTCGACGGCACGCTCGTCACCTCCGACAAGCGCCTGACGGAGGCGAGTGTCCGCGCGGCGCGGCGCCTGCACGAGGCCGGCATCGGCTTCACCGTCACCAGCAGCCGCCCGCCGTTCGGGCTACGCATGCTGATCGAGCCGCTCGGGCTGACGCTGCCGTTCGGCGCCTTCAACGGTGGCGCCATCGTCGCGCCGAACCTCACGGTGCTCGACCGGCGCACGATCCCGCCCGATGCGGCGCGGACCGCGATCGCGATGATGCGCCGCTGCGGCGCCGCGATCTGGCTCTTCACCTGCGAGCGCTGGCTCGTCACCGACGCGGCGGGCCCGGACGTCGCGCGCGAGCGCCACACGGTGCAGGCCGAGCCGGTCGTCGTCGCGCATTTCGACGAGGCGATCGGGGACGCGGTCAAGATCGTCGGCGTCAGCGACGACCATCCCCGCCTCGCCCGATGCGAGGCCGAGGTGCGGAGCGCGCTCGCCGGCACGGCTTCGGCGGCACGCTCCCAGGCCTATTACCTCGATGTGACGCCGCCCGGCGTCGACAAGGGCACCTTCGTCGAGGCCATGGCGGCCCGCCTCGGGATTGCGACCGACGCGGTCGCGGTCCTCGGCGACATGGAGAACGACCTCGCGATGTTCGCCAAGGCCGGCTTCTCCGTCGCCATGGGCAACGCCACCGACGCGGTGAAAGCCAGGGCCGGCGCGGTGACCCGCACCAACGACGAGGACGGCTTCGCCCACGCGGTGGAGACCCTTCTGCTGCCAGGGGCCGCAGCTTCGTAGGGTGGGCAAGCATAGCCTGCCCACGACGTGGGCATCGGCTTTGCCGCCCACCCTACATAACTGCGCTCGCCCCTCCCCCCGTGAGCGGGGAAGGGGACCATGCGAAGCGTGGTGGAGGGGCGCGGGCACCGCATAAAAAGGCTGCGGCCCCCGCGGGGAGGCGGGGGCCGCGCGGACCTTGGCAACGCGGGGGAGCGCGCCGCCAAGGCCGATCGGGTCGGCGCGTCAGAACGGCAGCAGGATGTCGAGCGCCTGCTGGCCGTAGCGCGGCTGCTGCACGTCGGTGATCTGGCCGCGGCCGCCATAGGCGATGCGCGCCTCGGCGATCTTGGTCGAGTCGATGGTGTTGTCGGAGGCGATGTCCTCGGGGCGGACGATGCCGGCGACGATCAGCTCGCGCATCTCGAAGTTCACCCGGATTTCCTGGCGTCCTTCGATCACGAGGTTGCCGTTCGGCAGGACCTGGGTCACGACCGCGGCGACATTGGTCGTCACCGCCTCGGAGCGGTCGACCGAGCCGGTGCCCTGGCTCGCGCTGTTGGAGTCGGTCGAGAGGAGATGCGACGGGTCGACGCCGACCGCGCCCGCCTTCGACTCCAGCCCGGCGAGATGGCTGATGCCCATGTCCTCGGAATTGGTGCGGCCGCGCGTCGTGGTGTCCTGGATCTTGGCCTGGTCGGTGATGCCGATATGCACCGTCAGGAGGTCGCCGACGCGGGCGGCGCGCTGGTCCTTGAAGAACGAGCGCGAGCCGGTGCGCCAAAGCGAGTTCGGCTCGAAGGCGACCGATTCATGCGCCGGCATCGGCATCTGCACCGGCTTGTAGCCGGGCTGGGCGGTGGGGTCGGAGATCGAGGACAGCTTCGGCGCCTCGCCGATGTTCTTCAGGCGGTCGATGGTGTTGGCGCAGCCGGCGAGCGACAGCGCGACGCTGCCGAGCAAGGCGAGACGAAGGAGGGGCGGCATCGGTGGCCTCAGCGGAGCGCGGTTGCGACGAGACGGGGGGCGGAGGCGATCAGCGTCACCTCGGCGGTGCCGGTGACGGTGCCCTGCAGGATCCGTTTGGACAGCAGGTTCTGGACGGTGACGAGGTCGCCGCGGCGGCCGTCGCGCATGGCCTGGCCGCGCACCGTCAGCGTCATGCCGGGCGCGGCGAGGACGACGGTGACGACGTCGCCGCGCTTGACCAGCTCGGGCTCGCCGAGGTCGCCGGCGCGGATCGTCTCCCCGGCACGGATCGCCCGGCGGGCCTCGAGCCCGACCGCGCTCGCGACCGCGCTGAGGCTCTGGCGCGCGAGGCCGGCGCGGGGGCGCCGCACCACCTCGACGTCCTTGGTGCCGACGACGGTGCCGGGCGAGAGGTCGCGGGCCGCGACGACGACGGCCGCGGTCTCGACGGCGGTGCCGGTGAGGGTGCGGCGCTCGGCGCCGCCGTCGCGGCGGCGGACGATCAGCACGGCCTGGAAATGGCCGTCGACCGGCGACCACGCGGCGTCGACCACGCTTGGCTGGCCGTCGGCCTGGAGCGGCAGCGCCACCCGCGCCGAGTCGGCATCGAAATTGACCTGCAGCGCGCTCGGGTCGGAGAGGCCGGCGGCGGTCGCGAGGCGGCCCTGCACCAGCGGCACGAGGTCGTCGGCAGCCAGGAGTCGGCTCGCCCGCGTCACCTCGATCACCGCCAGGCCGGCAGTGTCGATCTCGGCGAGGCCGGCCGCCTCGCCCGCGGCGACGACGTCGGCCGCGGTGACCGGGCCGGTGTAGCCGAGGTCGGGCGAGCGGAACAGCGGCACCTCGCCGAGCGAGCCGGCGCCCTCGACGAGGTCGCCGAGCCTCACCACCGGCCCCGACACCGTGACATGAGCCCTGAGGTGGGGCGTCGCGTGCGCGAGGGTCGGCGAGAGAAAAATGAGGGAGGCGAACAGAATTGCGGCGCCGCAACCCCTCACCCGGATCGCTCGTGCCGGTGCACGGGCGATCCGGCCTCTCCCTCCGGGGGAGGCGAAAAGCACCGGTGCCTGCCTCACCTCCCCCCGGTAAGGAGAGGTCGAGTCGTCGGCATAGCCGACGACCGGGTGAGGGGGCGTGGGCCTCGGAGAAGTGGCGCTCATCCTCGCCCCCGTCAGCGCAGGTTGTTGGTGGCGTCGAGCATGGCTTCGGCGGTCGAGACCACCTTGGCGTTCATCTCGTAGGCACGCTGGGCAGCGATGAGGTCCGAGATCTCGGTGACGGCGTTGACGTTGGCGCCTTCGAGCGAGCCCTGGAGCACGGTGCCGGTGCCCTGGTCGCCAGGGTTCTGCACGAGGGGCGGGCCGCTCGCGACGGTTTCCGAATAGAGGTTGTCGCCGTTCGATTGCAGGCCCGCCGGGTTGACGAAGCGGGCGAGCTGGAGCTGGCCGATGGTCTGGGGCGCGGTCTGGCCGGGAATGGTCGCCTGGACCAGGCCCTCGTTGTTGATGGTCACCGCGGTGGCATTGTTCGGCACGCTGATGTTGGGCAGCACCGGGTAGCCGTCCTGGGTGACGATGACGCCGTTGGCGTCGGGCTGGAACGAGCCGTCGCGGGTGTAGGCCGTGCTGCCGTCCGGCATCTGGACCTGGAAGAAGCCGTCGCCGCGGATCGCGATGTCGAAGTTCTTGTTGGTGGTCGAGAGCGTACCCTGGCTCATGTCGCGAGGCGTCGCGACCGTCTTGACGCCGGAGCCGAGCTCGAGGCCGGCGGGCAGTACGGTGTCGTTCTGCGAGGTCGTCGTGCCGGCCCGGCGCAGGTTCTGGTAGAGCAGATCCTGGAATTCGGCGCGCTGGCGCTTGTATCCGGTGGTCTGCATGTTGGCGATGTTGTTGGAGATGACCTGGACGTTCATCTCCTGGGCCATCATCCCGGTGGCGGCGATGTAGAGGGCGCGCATGGCTTTCGGCTTCCCGCTCAGGCGGCGACGTCGGCGAGCTGCTGGATCGCGGTCTCGCGGAGGCTCGAGGTCGACTGGATGGCGTTGGCGACGAGCTGGTAGGCCCGCGAGATCTCGATCAGACGGGTCGTCGCGGTGATCGGCTGGACGTTGGAGCGCTCGAGCGCGCCCGAGACGACGCGGAGCTTGCCCGGCTCGATCGGGTCGGGCGGGTCGCTCGCGGCATAGAGGTTGCCGCCTTCGCGGCTCAGCTTCTGCGGGTCGGCGAAGCGCACCAGGCGGAGCCGGTCCTTGAGGCCCTGGCTCGACGAGATCGTGCCGTCGGCGCCGATCGCGATGTCGGTCTCCGACTGCGAGAACGTGACCGGGCCGTTGGCGCCGAGCACGGGGTCGCCCGACGCGGTGACGAGGCGGCCGGCGGCGTCGAGCTTCAGCGCGCCGTCGCGAGTGTAGCGCTCGCCCTCGGGCGTCTGGACGACAAGGAAACCCTCGCCGTCGAGCGCGACGTCGAGCGGATCGTGGGTGTTCTCGATCGCGCCTTCGGAGAAGTCGAGGAAATCGCCGGGGTCGGTGACGTAGGACAGCGGTTGGCGGCCCTCGGCGCTCGCCGGGATGCCGCGGCCGCCGGAGGCAAGGTAGCGCTCGAAGCGCATGCCCTGGCTCTTGTAGCCGGCGGTGTCGACATTCGCGAGGTTGTTGGCGACGACGTCGAGCTGGCGCTCCAGCACCATCTGACGCGACAGCCCGATCGCAAGCGTGTTGTCCACGAAGCTCCCCCTTCGTGCGGTGGTTCGGCGCCATGCCCTTCCCCGGCATGCCGCCGCCGCTTTCCTCGCAGGAGCCGTGCCAAGGGCGCTTTGGCTTGATCTTCTTGGTGATTGCTGGTCGCCGGGGCGCCGCAGGGCGGGCCCTGCGGCAAAGCCTTCCCGGCAAAAGCTGCCGGGTCGAGGCCGAATCTTAAAGCGCCGTTAACCATTCGCTCCCAATCGTCGCCCTGGGGATTGCGGCGGGGACTCGGGGCACATGGCGAGCGTTGCGGAAGCGGAAGACGGCGCCGCGCCCGACGAGGCCGAAGCCGGCGCCGCGAAGCCGAAGAAGTCCAAGAAGAAGCTCATTATGTTCGCCGCGCCGGTGCTGCTGCTGGTCGTCGCGGGTGGCGGCTACATGTACATGGGCCACGGCAAGAAGGCCGAGCCGGCGGCGCAGGTGAAGCCGCCGCCGACCTTCATGGACCTGCCTGACGTCATGGTGAACCTGCAGAGCCCGGCCGACCGGCCGCGCTATCTGCGCCTCAAGATCGCGCTCGAGGTCGCCGACCCCAAGGTCGAGGAAAAGATCACGCCGCTGATGCCGCGCGTGCTCGACGCCTTCCAGACCCATCTCCGCGAGCTCCGTGCCTCGGACCTCGACGGCTCGGCCGGGCTCTACCGCCTCAAGGAGGAACTGCTGAAGCGGATCGACCAGGCGATCTATCCGGCCAAGATCGACGCAGTGCTGTTCAAGGAAATGCTGGTCCAGTGACGTGACGCCATGAGCGATCCCCACGAAACCTCGCCCGCCGATGCCCAGCTCGCCAAGCAGTGGACCGAGGCGTTCGCCGAGCAGGGCGTCGCCGGCGCCGACCGCCCCGAAGCCGCCGGCGAATGGGCGGCGATGCTCGACCGCGGCACCCCCGCCGGGACCCGCTCGAACGAGCGGGTGCTGAACCAGGACGAGATCGACAACCTCCTCGGCTTCAACGTCGATGGGCTCGCTCTCACCCAGAACTCCGGCATCCGCGCCATCATCGATTCGGTGCTCGTCTCCTACGAGCGCCTCCCGATGCTGGAGATCGTGTTCGACCGGCTGGTCCGGCTGCTGACGACCTCGCTCCGCAACTTCACCTCGGACAATGTCGAGGTCTCGCTCGAGCAGATCACCTCGGTGCGCTTCGGCGACTACCTGAACTCGATCCCGCTGCCGGCGATCCTCGCGGTCATCAAGGCGACGCCGTGGGACAATTACGGCATCCTCTCGGTCGATTCGGCGCTGATCTACGCAATGATCGACGTGCTCCTCGGCGGCCGCCGCGGCGCCGGCATGGTGCGTATCGAGGGGCGGCCCTACACCACCATCGAGACCGGTCTCGTCAAGCGCATGATCGAGATCGTGCTGGCCGATGCCGAGGAGGCGTTCAAGCCGCTCTCGTCGGTGAATTTCTCGATCGACCGGTTCGAGACCAATCCGCGCTTCGCCGCCGTCACCCGGCCCGCCAACGCTGCGATCCTGGTCAGGATGCGGGTCGACATGGAGGACCGCGGCGGCGCCTTCAGCTTCCTCCTCCCCTACGCGACGATCGAGCCGATCCGCGACGTGCTGCTCCAGGGGTTCATGGGCGAGAAGCTCGGCCGCGACCCGATCTGGGAGGAGCATCTCGCGACCGAGATCTGGAACGCCCGGGCCGAGGTCGCAGCGGTGCTCTACGAGCGCCAGATGCCGCTGAAGCGGATGATGGATCTCGCCGTCGGCGACACGCTGATGCTGGACGTGCGGCCGGATTCGCTGGTCGACCTCCGCTGCGGGGACATCGTGCTGACCCAGGCCAGGATGGGCCGCGCCGGCGACGCCGTCGCCGTGCAGGTGGCCCAGCCGCTCCGCCGCTCCAAGACCACGCTCGCGGTATTCGAATCCGCCCAGGCAACAAAGGACATGCCGTGATGAACCAATGGGTCGCGATCCTGACCGAGGCGCTGGTCGCGGTGCTGCTCGCCGTCACCATCGGCTATTGCGTGATCCTCGACCGCCGCCTCAAGGCGCTGAAGGGCGACCGTGCGGCGCTGAAGAGCGTGATCGGCGAACTCATCGGCGCGACGGCGGCGGCGGAGCGCGCCATCGCGACGCTGCGCGAAGCGGTCGGCGAGTGCGAGCACGACCTCGGCGCCAAGCTGATCCGCGGCGGCGAGCTCGAGGCCGAGCTGGCCGAGCGCATCGGCGCCGGCCGCGACGTCCTCCAGCGGATCGGCCGGATCACCCAGGCGGCGACGCCGCGCGAGGCGGTGCGCGAGGCCGCCGTGCCCGCCCCTGCCGCGCCGGCTCCCGCCCCGGCGTCTGCCGCCCCGGCTGCCGCGACGTCATCGCGGAACCGCATGGCCGAGGCCGTCGCCCGCGCCCGTGCCTTGTCGCTGAGCTTCGAGCAGCGCAGCGACCGGAGTCAGGCCGCCTGATGCGCCTGCGCCTGCTGCCGGTCGTCATCCTGGCCGCCGTCCTGCTCCTCGGCGAGACGGTGTGGCTGGTGTTGTCGGCCGGCGATCGGGCGGTCCCGGCCGAGGCGCCGCGGGTGGTGCGCGACATCGATCCGACCTTCCGCCCGGTGGTGGCGGCGGGCGATCCGGCCACGGCCGAGGTCGATCCCCACGCGGCCTATGACGGCAATTTGATGCCGGCCGACCCGGTCACGACCGGCAGCATCGGCACCGAGGCGCCCAAGACGCCCGTGGCGGCGGCACCGAAGACCGAGCCGGTGCAGGGAGTTCGACCCGTACCGGCCGCAGCCGCCGCGTCGCTGCCCAAGGACGCGGGCCTCGACGACTCGCCGGCCGAGCGCAAGCTGATCGAAGACCTGCACCAGCGCGGCTCCAGCCTCGACGATCGCGCCAAGGCGCTCGACCTCCGCGAAAACCTCCTGGCGGCGGCGCAGAAGCGGCTCGACCAGCGGATCGGCGAGCTGAAGGCGCTCGGCCTCGCCGCCAACGCCGATGGCAGCGGCCCGAGCGGGCAGCCGGCCGCGGGCAGCCCGGCGGCCCAGCGGCTCGACAATCTCGTCGCGGTTTATGCCGGGATGCGGGCCAAGGACGCCGCCAAGATCTTCGACCAGCTCGACATGGGCGTGCTCGAGCAGATCGCACGGCGGATGAAGCCGCGCCAGCTCAGCGAGATCCTCGGCCTGATGGACACCAAGACCGCCGACCGGCTGACCATGATCCTGGCCGGCCGCAACGGGCCGGCAGCCCCGACCGGGATCGATTCGCTGCCCAAGATCGAAGGGCACCCGACCGTGCCGTGAGGCGCTCAGCGCCGCGCCAGCCCCCGCGCCAGGAACGCTCCGGCCGCGCCGAGGCCGAGCAGAAGCAGGGCGGCGACGATGCCGGCCGGCCCGATGGCGAAGCCCGGCGCGGATGCCGGCGCGGCGGTCGCGACCGAGCGTCCCGAGGTCGCCTTTTTCGCTGGCGCCGCAGGCCGAGGCGCAGCAGCCCGGGCCGGCGCGGCCGGTGCGGATGCCGGCGAGGCTGTCGGGGCGAGTGGCAGCGGCGCCAGTAGGCCGGCATCGGTCAGCGGCTTGGCCGCGGCGAGCCGCAGCGCCTGCTCCACCCGTTGGGCGGCATCCGCCGGCGGCGGCGCGATAGCCGGCTGCGGCGGAGCAGCCGCGGGAGGGGCGGCATTATCGAAGGGCGGGAAGCGGGCCGGTGCCGGCGGGGCGAAGGCGAGCAGGTCGCTGCCGCATTCGACGATCGCCTTGTCGGCCAGCCGGGCGCCGGTCGTGCCGGCGAGATCGACCGGCCGGCTCGCCAGCACGGCGGCGGCCTTGGCTCCCGCCGGGACCGGCGGTTGGGGTGGGCGGCTGATGCGCACGGCGCAGGCGGCCGGTGCGCCGTCGAGCCGCACCGCCTCTCCGGGCGCCAGCGCGAAGGCCAGGAAGAAGGCGGGGTCGTAGACCGACACCGTCAGCGGCTCGACCTCGGTCGCCGGCGCATGGAGGAGCGGCAGGGTGAAGGCGAGCGTCAGCGTCCCGCCATCCTCGCTCATCGACTCGGCGGTCGGCGGGCCGAGCGCGACCGGCCGGCCGCCGGCGCTGACCTTGGTGAAGTAGCCGAACTTCGCCAATGCCTTGACGTTCAGCGCCGCGGCCGCGGCCAGCTCGCCGGCGTCGATGCGGCGGTCGCCGTTGCGATCGACACCCTTGGCGGCGAAGGTCGAGAAATGGCGATCGAAGCGCCATGCCTGCCGGAGCGCGACCGGGGCGCCGTCGGCGGCGTAGCGCAGCGTGGCCTGGACCGAGACCCACACATAGGGATTGGCGGCCGCCGGACGCGCGTCGACGAGGCCGAGAACCGGCACGGTCGATAGCAGGACAAGCAGAAACCGCAGCATTCCCGGCGCCGAAACCCCCGTTCCGGGCAGAGATTGCGCCGGCAAGCGCGGCCGAAGCAAGGCGCCGGCACCGCGCCGACCGGGGAACGGCACACTGAAATCGGGCCGCGTCGGCCGCTCCAGCGTCATCGCGAGCGAGGCGAAGCAATCCAGCGCTGCCCCGCCCGCCGTGCCCTGGCCCCTGGATGGCGCCGTCGCTCCGCTCCTCGCAAATGACGGCGGGCGGCGGCAATCGCCTCAGCCCACCAGGCGCAGGCGCTTTTCCAGGACGCTCAGGACGCGGTCGAGCTCGTGGCCGCGCTTCAGCACCAGTCCACCGGCGGCGACGACGGCGTAGGAGCCCTGCTTGCGCGCGAGGCGTGGGTTCTTCTCGATGCGGTAGATCGGATATTCGCTGGCGCGGCGGAACACCGAGAACACCGCGCGCTCGCGGGAGCTGTCGATGGCATAGTCGCGCCACTCGCCGGCGGCGACCTTACGGCCGTAGACGTCGAGGATGGCGCGCAATTCCTGACGGTCGAAGAAGATCTCGGCGGGAGGGGGCGGGGCGGCGGCACGAAGGGCTTCGGGGCGCTGGTCCGGGCCTGCGGCGCCCCGCAACGCTATGGGCTCGATCTCGCTCACACGCGCCTCCTGCCGCCCTCCGTGACAGAACAATGATCGCCCCGCGCCGCCTCCCGCGCAAGCACGCGGCCGCGGCAATCGGCGGCGGGCGGAGATTTCACAGTTTGGCCGGAATGGCGCCCTTGGTCCGCCCAAGTGGCCCGCGATTACTATCAGCGTTGCCTCGGGGCCCGGTCGCGTCGCCCCGAATCCCAGCCCCCCAGCCCCCGGGGAGGCGCGACCGGGCCGACCGTCCCCTCCGGGGCGGGTTGCAGCAGACTCTCCAAGCCTTCACGCCGACGGCCGCTTTTCCCGAGCGGTCGTCGCCGTCGTTTTGGGCCGCGGCGTTCCGCCGCTGGGCTGCCGTTCACGCGGTTTCGACACATTCGCCGCTATCGTCGCAGGGACGCGGGCGTCGCCGCGTGTCAGAGCCGGGTGTCATGGGCACCGGCGAGAGGGCACGGCCAGTCGTGAGCACATCGGACGCCGTCATCGCGCTGAGCCGCTTCGGGCTTGGCGCCAGAGCGGGCGACCTCGGCCGCATTGCCGCCGATCCCCGCGGCGCGATCCTGGCCGAGCTCGCCGAGCCGGGCATCCTCGCCCTCGACACGCCGGGCCTGCTGCCGTCGGCCGATGCTCTGGTCGCCATCGAGGACGATATCGCACGCCGCCGCGCGATGCGCCGGCAGGACCGGACGGCGGCCGGCACGTCGGACAAGATGGCCCACGCCGGCGACGGCATGGCCGCGGAGGGCGCGGACAAGGCCGACGATGAATCGGCCGCCGACCGGAAGCCGAAGTACCAGCGGCCTCTGTCCGCCACGATCTACAACGACGAGGTCGCGGCCCGGCTCGACAAGGCCCGCCAGGTGCCGATCGGCTTCGGCGAGCGCCTGGTCGCGTTCTGGTCCAACCATTTCGCGGTCGAGATCAAGCGCGGGCAGCCGGTCCGCGGGCTCGCCGGCGCCTTCGAGCGCGAGGCGATCCGGCCGCACGTGCTCGGCCGCTTCTCGGACATGCTCGACGCGGTCGCCCACCATCCGGCGATGCTGCTGTCGCTCGACAACGCCCGCTCGATCGGGCCGCATTCGCCGCTCGGGCTCCGCCGCGACAGGGGCATCAACGAGAACTACGGCCGCGAGCTGATGGAGCTGCACACCGTCGGCGTCGACGGCGGCTACACCCAGGCCGACGTGATCCAGGTCGCCTACGCCCTGTCGGGCTGGACGGTCGGCGCCCGCAAGGCGCCGGCGGCCGAGCGGGGGCGCTTCGTCTATCGCGGGCGCTGGCACGAGCCCGGCACGCGAACCATCATGGGCAAGCGCTATCGCGACACCGGCGTCGGCCAGGGCGAGGCGGTGCTGCACGACCTCGCGCGGAGCCCGGCGACGGCGCACCACGTCATGACCCAGTTCGCCGCGGCCTTCGTCGCCGACCAGCCGCCGCCGGTGCTGGTCGATGCGCTGGTGGCCCGCTTCCGCGACACCGACGGCGATCTCGGCGCCGTCGCCCGCACGCTCGTCGGCCACGACGCCGCCTGGTCGGCGCCGCGCGACAAGCTGAGGGCGCCGCGCGAGTTCCTCCTCGCCGGCCAGCGCGCTCTCGGCACGCCGCTCCCCACCGGCTTCGCGCTCAGGGCGCTGAAGACGCTCGGCCAGACGCCGTGGGATCCGCCGTCGCCGGCCGGCTTCCCGACCGACACCGCAAGCTGGCTCGCACCCGATGCGCTGGAAGGGCGGCTCCAGATCGCCGAGCTGATGGCCCAGCGCGACCGCGGCGACAGCGACCCCCGCGCCGTCCTCGCCGACGTGCTCGGCGCGGTGGCCTCGACCGACACCCGCGAGACCGTCGCCCGCGCCGACTCGCGCCAGCAGGCGCTGGCGCTGCTCCTGATGTCGCCGGAATTCCAGTGGAGATGACCATGGCCAGCACCGGCACGGCCCCGCGCCTTCCCGCCGTCACCCGCCGCGGCCTCCTCCTCGGCGCCGGCAGCGCCGTCGCCTGGGCCGGCATTCCCCGCTTCGCCCGGGCGGCGGGACGCGACCCGCGGCTCGTCGTCGTGGTGCTGCGCGGCGCGCTCGACGGGCTCGCCGCGGTCCCGCCGGTCGGCGACCGCGATTATCCCGCGCTCCGCACCGATCTCGCGATCGGTCTTGGCGGCGGCGGCGCGACCAGGCTCGACGGCTTCTTCGCGCTGAACGATGCGATGCCGGCGACGCTCGGGCTCTACCGGGCCAGGCAGGCGCTGATCGTCCACGCCGCCGCGACGCCCTACCGCCAGCGCTCGCATTTCGACGGCCAGGATGTGCTGGAGAACGGCACCACCTCGCCCGGCGGCAGCGCCAGCGGGTGGCTCAACCGCGCCGTCGCCGCGCTGCCGGTCGCTGCCCGCGTCGGTCGCCACGAAGGGCTCGCGGTCGGCGCCACGACGCCGCTCATCCTGCGTGGCAAGGCGCCGACGCTGAGCTGGACACCGCCGTCCTTCCGCCCGGTCGGCGAGGACACCCGCGAGCGGCTGGCGAGCCTCTACAGCCACACCTCGCCGCGCCTCGCCAAGGTGTTCGCGGAGGCCGAGGACCTCGGCCGCATCGCCGCCGCCGACGATCCCGAGAAGGCCGGCCACGGCGCCGTCGCGGCATTCAGCGCCCCGGCCGAAGGCATGGCGCGGCTGCTCGCGGCCGACGACGGCCCGCGGGTCGCGGCGATCAGCTACGAAGGCTGGGACACCCACGTCAAGGAAGGCGCCGACAAGGGCCGGCTCGCGCGCTATCTCGGCGCGCTCGACGCCGCGTTCCGCGCGATGAAGGACGGCCTCGGCCCGGCCTGGAACGACACCGTCGTCGTCGCCGTCACCGAGTTCGGGCGCACCGCGCACGAGAACGGTTCGGGCGGCACCGACCACGGCACCGCGACCGTCGCCTTTCTCCTCGGCGGCGCGGTGGCGGGCGGCCGGATGGTGGCCAAATGGCCGGGCCTGTCCTCGGCCCGGCTCTACCAGGACCGCGACCTCGCCCCGACGACCGATCTGCGCGCCGTGCTGAAGGGCGTGCTGCACGACCATCTCGGCCTGTCGGATCGCGCGCTCGCCGAACAGGTCTTTCCCGACAGCGCATCCGTCCGTCCGCTCGACGGCCTGCTCCAGGCCTGAGGCGGCTACACGCCAGGGTAAATCCGCGGCGATGGTTACCAAGCCCTCGCGCGGACTCAATACAAGGCCAATTTAGTGAAAAATTTCAGGATGATGGCGCAGGCCTAGCAGCGCAGGGCGCGATCCGCCAGCGCGAAAATTTGTTAGCGAATTCAACCGAATATTCACGTCGTCGCGACTATGGTCCCGTGGTTTGGTCCATGGCGTGCGATAGCGATGGCGTCCTGGTTCCCGTTGAGGCGCGGAGGTGAGCGGTCGGAGCTGCCGCCCGAGATCTATCTCTCGGTCGTCGACTCGCTCTATTCCGACGGGCGCTCGCTGTTCGTCGGTTCGCTCGCCGCGTCGGCCGGCACGCTGATCTCGGCGTTCCGCACCGCGGAGCCGGCGTTGTTCGCCTGCGCGGTTGGGATCGCGATCCTCGCGGCGGTGCGGGCGCTTGACATGCGCGCCTATTGGCGGAAGCGGCAGGGTCTCGACGCCACGACGGCGCGCCCCTGGGAGAACCGCTACATCCTGGGCGCGACGGCCTATGTCGGCCTGCTCGGCGCCTGGTTCTTCATCGTCTTCGCCTTCACCTCCGACCAGTTCACCGAGCTGCTGTGCCTCGCGGTGACGATCGCCTACATGGTCGGCATCTCCGGCCGCAACTTCGGCAGCGACCGCCTGGTCACGCTGCAGATCGTCGCGGCGAGCCTGCCGATGGCCGCGGGGCTCCTGCTCAGCGGCAATGTCGATTACGTCATCCTGGCGCTGTTCCTGGCGCCGTTCTCGATCACGCTGCGCTCGATCTCGAACCGGCTGCGCAAGACCCTCCTCGACGCGGTCATGACGGCCCGCCAGAACACCCAGCTCGCCGAGCGTTTCGACACCGCGCTGAACAACATGCCGCATGGCCTCGGCATGTTCGACGAGAGGCGCCGCCTCCTGGTCGCGAACCATCGCCTCGCCGAGCTGTTCGGGCTCGGTGCCGGCGACCGCCGCGGCGCGCTGCCGGGCGAGCTGTTCGCCGAGTGCGTCGAGGCCGACACCATGCCGGCGGCCGAGGCCGTGCACCTGACGGCCGCGTTCGAGAGCCGCCTCTCGGGCGAGACCGCCGACCGCCTGTTGATCGACACCGCGGCCGGCCGCACCCTCGACCTCGCGTTCCAGCCGATGGAGAGCGGCGGCTCGGTGGTGCTGATCGAGGACGTGACGGAGCGGCGCGCCGCCGAGACCAAGATTAACCACCTCGCCCGCTTCGACGCGCTGACCGGGCTGCCCAACCGCACCAATCTGCGCGACCAGATGGACCGGGTGCTGGCGGCGGCCAGGCGGAGCGGCGAGACCTGCGCCGTGCTGTTCCTCGACCTCGACGAGTTCAAGCAGGTCAACGATACGCTCGGCCATCCCTGCGGCGACCAGCTCCTCTGCGCCGTGGCCGACCGGCTGCGCCTCCTGGTGCGCCAGTCCGACGTGGTCGGGCGCTTCGGCGGCGACGAGTTCATGATCCTGCAGTACCCGGTCACGGGGACCGAGCAGGTGGTGGCGCTGGCCGACCGCATCGTCGAGCGCATCGGCGCGCCCTACGAGATCGACGGCCACGAGCTCGTCATCGGCGCGAGCCTCGGCATCGCGCTCGCCCCGCGCGACGGCCTCGACGCCGACGTCCTGTCGAAGAACGCCGACATGGCGCTCTACCGCGCCAAGGCCGAGGGCCGCCGCGGCTGGCGCTTCTTCGAGATCGAGATGGACGTGAAGGCCCGCGCCCGCCGCAGCCTGGAGATCGACCTCCGCAACGCGATGGCGAGCGATGCCTTCACGATCTACTACCAGCCGCTCGTCAACCTCAAGACCAAGCGGATCTCGACCTGCGAGGCGCTGCTGCGCTGGCCCCACCCGGACCGCGGCATGATCTCGCCGGCCGAGTTCATCCCGGTCGCCGAGGAGATGGGCCTGATCGTCGAGATCGGCACGCGGGTGCTGCACAAGGCCTGCGCCGAGGCGATGAACTGGCCGGACGACGTGCGCGTCGCCGTCAACCTGTCGCCGATCCAGTTCCGCCGCGGCAATGTCGCCGACGCGGTGCGCGCGGCGCTGGAAAGCTCCGGCCTGCCGCCCAACCGGCTCGAGGTCGAGATCACCGAGTCCGTGCTGCTCCAGGATACCGAGCACACCGGCGTGCAGCTCCGCCAGCTCCGCGACCTCGGGATCCGGATCTCGCTCGACGATTTCGGCACCGGCTATTCGAGCCTGAGCTACCTGCACAGCTTCCCGCTGCACAAGGTGAAGATCGACCGCTCGTTCCTGCACGACATCGGCGACAGCGACCGCTCGCTGACGCTGCTCCGCGGCGTCGCCCGCCTGAGCGCCGCGCTCGGCATGTCGGTCGCGATCGAGGGCGTGGAGACCAAGGAGCAGCTCGCGGTGATCGCCGGCGAGGTCAGCGTCGACGAGGTCCAGGGCTTCCTGTTCAGCAAGCCGAAGCCGGCCGACGAGCTTCGCCAGCTCCTCTACGCGACGCCGATCTTCGTCGGCAAGGTGGCCTGAGGGCCGGCCTGCCGGACCGGGCGACGCGGCCATGCGCGGCGCGCATGGCACTTTCAGCGGGACATCGCCGAAAGGGCGTCAGGGGCGCCGCAAACCCTCGGCTTGCGACCGGTTTCCGGCCTGCGAGGGTGCAATCTGGCATCCTCGACGGAACGTATTTGACGGAAGTTGTCGGAAGCAAAATTAACCAACGATTCATTCTCCTTCTTTACAGGCATTAAACCTGCGTTAACCTCACCGTTGAGGCCCGTCAGGCGGAGACGAGGGGTTGAGTATGGGCGTAGCAGCACGTCCGGGCGCCAGCCCCGGCTTCCTCGATCGTCTTCGGGATCTGGCCCAGCGGATCGATTGCCACCGGGCCGAAAACTTCGCTGATTGGGACGCGATCTTCCGTCTGCGCTACGACGCCTATCTGCGCGAGCGCACGATCGGCGAACGGCCGAGCCGCCGCGTCGCCGACCGTGCCGACGGCGCCGCCAACGCCTACGTGTTCGGCCTCTGGCTCGACGGGCGGCTGGCGAGCTCGATCCGCGTCCACGTCGCCTCGCCCGAGCACCCGGACACCCCGGCCGCCCATGTCTTCCCCGAGTTCATCGAGCCGGCGCTGGCGGCCGGCAAGACCATCGTCGACCCGACGCGCTTCGTCGCCGACTACGACGTCGCGCGCATCAATCCCGAGCTGCCTTATCTCACGGTGCGGCTGGCCTATATCGCGACCGGCTATTTCCGCGCCGACCTCGGCATCGCCACCGTCCGCGCCGAGCACCAGGCGTTCTACCGCCGCCTGATGGCGTTCGAGCCGGTGTGCCCGCCGAGGCCCTATCCCGGCCTGATCAAGCCGATCAGCCTCATGAGCGTCGACGTACCGGCGCTCCGCGAGCACGTCGCGGCGCGCTACCCGTTCTTCCGCCACAGCGCGGAGGAGGCGGCGAGCCTGTTCGGCCATGTCCAGGCGGCGCCGCCGCTGTCGCCGGTGCCCGGCGACCTCATCGGCGGGCCCGCCCGCGCAGCCGGCGTGCTCGCCGGCCCGACGCCCCGGATCGTGATGCCGGTACGCCCCCTCCGCGACGCCTGCATCCAGCGGGGCTGAGGCCCAAAATCTCACTCGTCAAGGCCGGGCTTGTCCCGGCCATCCACGACTTTCTTCCGCGTGGGCGCTTTCGAACTCGTGGATGCGCGGGCCAAGCCCGGGCATGACGTTGTCGCTACCTGAATCCGTACAGCGCCATCGCGTTTTCGGAGAAGATCTTGCGCCGGCGTGCCTCGCCGAGGGTCGGCGGCACGGCGATGAACGGGTCGTCGAAATCCCAGTGCGGGTAGTCCGAGGCGAACATCACCTTGTCCTCGCCGATCCACTCGATGACGTCGGCGAGGTGGGCCTTGTCCTCGGGCTCCTCCATCGGCTGGGTCGAGATCCAGACGTGGTCGCGGAGATATTCCGAGGGCGCGCGCTTCAGATGCGGCACCTCGTCCTTGAGGTGCTTCCAGTGCTGGTCGAGCCGCCAGCCGAGCGAGGGCAGCCAGGCGAAGCCAGCCTCGATCATGACGATCTTGAGGTCGCGGTATTCCTCGAACAGGCCCTCGAGCACCATCGAGGCGAGGAGCGCCGAGCAGGCGGTGCCGTGCTCCGACATCTCCTCGATGTAGAACGACGGCCAGCCGGTGTTCGAGACCGGAAAGCCGCTATAGCCGAAGACGTGGAAGCCGACCGGCAGCCCGGCCTCGACCGCGGCGCGGTAGATCGGCCAGTAGCGCCTGCGCCCCGCCGCCTCGTTGGTACGCGACAGCATCATCACGTGGGCGTGCTGCCCGCTGGGCGCGCGGCGGCGGATTTCGGCGGCCGAGGCCTCGGCGTCCTCGTAGGGGACGCAGATCGTGGGCCGGAGCCTGGGCTCGCGATCGGTGAAGGCCGCGATCTGCCAGTCGTTGATCGCCGAGGCCAGCGCCGCGCTGAAGGCATTGTTCTGGTCGCCCTGCCCGGACGGGCCGAGCGGGTTCATGATGCCGTGGGTGATGCCGTAGGCGTCGAGGTGCTGGCGGCGGATCCAGTCGAGGTTCGAGCCGGGATGGCTGCCGTCGTCGGGCCAGGCGTCGAGCCGCATGCCGTAGCCCGGCGTCATCTTGGGGTAGGGATGGCCCTTGACGTAGCCGTGGCGGCCGCGGATGCCGTAGGTCATCAGGTAGTCCCACCACCGCTGGGCCATGTACGGCTTCAGCTCGGTGATGGCGCGCGGGCGGGGGTGGATGTCGCAATCGACCACCGCCGGCCGCGTGGCCTTCACGATGGTGCGGACCGGGGCTTCCATGTTCATGACGACACGGTCTCCCTGAGGCGGGAATAGGTCGCGAGCGGGTTGTCGCGGCCGATCTTCTCGGCGAGGCGGCGCGGGATCGCCGCCGGCATCGGCTCGTCGCCGTCGAACTGCCAGTGCGGATAGTCCGAGGCGAACAGCAGCATCTCGTCCGACCTGAGGTGCTCGATCGCACGCTCGGCGATCGCCGCGCTCGGCACGTCGAAGGGCTGGATGGTGAGGCGCACGTGGTCGCGCACG
This sequence comes from Hyphomicrobiales bacterium, assembly GCA_035547055.1. GTDB lineage: Bacteria > Pseudomonadota > Alphaproteobacteria > Rhizobiales > Methylopilaceae > DASZVN01. The sequence goes on along the minus strand of DASZVN010000033.1, from coordinate 1,302 downwards.
ATCTCCGAGGGCGAGCGGTCGACCCACGGCACCTCGCGGCGGAGCCCGCGCCAGAACTTCGACAGCCGCCACAGGAAGCCGGGCAGCCAGGTCACGCCGGACTCGGCCAGCACCACCTTGAGGCCGGGGAACTTCGCGAACACGCCCTCGCAGACGAGGCTCGCGAGCTGGGACTGAAAGCCCTGGGCTTGGCTGGTGTAGTCCTCGAGGTAGAAGCTCGGCCAGCCGAGCGAGGTCACCGGGTGGTGGTAGGAGCTGCCGGCGTGGATGCCGAGGGCGAGGCCATGGCGCTCGGCGGCGGCGAAGACCGGCCAGTACTGGCGCCGGCCGATCGGATTCTCGCCCATCGCCAGCACCAGGATCTGGACGAAGCGCGGGTCGCGGGCGCAGCGCTCGATCTCGTCGACCGCGTACTCGACCTTCTGGAGCGGCACCACGATCGAGCCGCGGAGCCGCGCGTCGCGGTCGAGCCACTCGCTCCTGAGCCAGTCGTTGACGGCGCGGGCGAAGGCGGCCGCCATGTCCTCGCTCATCACCATCTGCACGCCGTAGAGGCAGTTGCAGATCGCGGTCTCGATGCTCCACGGGTCGAGCGCGTCGGCCTGCATGTCGCCAAGGCTGGAGCCGGCCCGGAGCTGCCCATGGCGCCAGTCGGCGCGGGCGGCTTTCGGTGCGTTGGGCGGATAGGCGATCGAGTCGAGCCCCTCGATGCCGCGCTCGACCACGACGCCCCGCCAATAATCGTCGAGGTAGGGGAACAGCACCTGGATGTCCGGCACCGTCGGATGGATGTCGCAGTCGATCCGCCCGGATCCGTCGGTCACGCCTGATTTCCCCTTCATTGGTTCGCCGGCAGGATAACCCCTTGATGCCTCCATTGCGAGGCGCAGCACCCAAGGCGACCTGCCCGCCGTCCGGCTTCGTCCGCGCCCTTCCAGGCACGCCGTCGCGTTCCCCGGCCACGTCGGCGGCCCGGGTGGGGCAGGTGAGGGGACATGGAGCGCCGCAAGGCGCGACCTAGTCCTTCAGTGGCGCGCCCGTTGCGCAGGGCGCTCGCCTTGCGGCGCTCCATGGCGGCGGTTTGTCGACCCCGGGCCGCGCTTTCTGCCCACGGCGGCGTTTGGGATGCCGGCCGCCCCGATGCGCCCGATTGCGCAGACGGGACGAGACCGGCCGCACGCCGGGACCGTCAGCGAGCTCCTCGCGGGCCGCTCCTCGCGGCCGGGCGGTGCCCCGGGGCCGTCCGGAAAGGGCGGCTGCGAACCGCCCCGGCCGGACGCCGATCCTCCCCCCGCCTGACGA
>DASZVN010000032.1:0-23869 GCA_035547055.1 Hyphomicrobiales bacterium | reverse complement strand
CAACGCGAACGCGTTGCCTACCCTACGGATCCCGCAGGAATTCGGTGAGCGCCCCGGTCTCCGCCCCGCCTGCGGCGACATCGGCGGCGAGGCGCTCGTAGAGATCGGCGATGCCCTCGTAGATCTTGCTGGCCGCCGGGTCGTCGAGGAAGGCGGCGATTTCGCGCATCTCGGCGACCCAGCGATAAGCCTTCGGGAACATTGCGGGAATGGCGACCGCGGAGCGGGCGAGGGCGCCCTTCTGGCTGGCGGCGAGCTCGCGCTTCAGCGCCGGGGCGCTGCCCGCCTTCAGCGCGCCGAGCATCATCGCCGTCGTGATCGCCGTGGTGCCTTTGGTGATGCCGGCATAGCTCATCTTGAGCGCCGAGGCCGCGCCGATCGGTCCTCCCAGGTCGCGGAGGTCGAGGCCGTAGGCGGACAGCGTCATCGCGGCAGGGGCATCCTGGCCGGAGACGTAGATCGCCGGCCCGTCATCGCCCGGCGAGGGCGGCCCTCCGATAATGCCGCCGTCGACGAAGCGGCAGCCGGCCGCGGTGACGACCGCGGCGACGCGGGCGGCGGTCTGCGGGCTGATGGCGTTGCAGTCGACATAGAGCGGTTTCCTGGCCGCGGCGGCGAGATGAGGGGCCACGCGCTCGGCCAGGGCGACGGCCTCGCCCGGCGGCACGATCGAGAGGAAGAGGTCTGCCGCGGCGAGCGCCTCGTCGCCGGAATCGGCCATGCCCGCGGCCCGCGCCCGCTCCGCCGAGCGCGCGCTGCGCCCGGCGAGCGAGGTCTTGACGGCGGCGCCGTTCTCCACGAGCCGCCGCCCGACGCCGGCCCCCATCTCTCCTGCCGCCACGATCGCAATCGTCAGAGCCATGAGCCTCCACTCCGTGCGCTGTTCCGTAGGGTGGACATCGACGATTGTCGATGCCCACCCTACGCGTCTGCGCTTTGCGGTTCCGCCAGCATCGCCACGCGGCGGCCGAGCGCATCGTAGAGGCTCGCGAGCTTCTCGCCGCCGAGCGCGCGGCAGCGCTCGAGCGCGGCATTCGCGGCCTCGCGGCGGCCGGCGGCGAGCGCGCCCATCAGCTCGGCATGGGCGGCCGCGATCGCCTTGAAGGCCGGCGTCGCCGCCTCGGTCTCGTCGCCGACCAGAGCGAACAAGGCCTGCGGCCGCGCCTTGCCTTTCAGCGCGATCTCGCCGGCCGGCAGGAGCGCCATGCCGGGCACCTCGCGTGCGGTCGCCTCGGAGACCAGGATGTCGAAGCCTGCGTCCTTGCAGCTCGATTCGACCCGCGCCGCGGTGTTCACCGCATCGCCGATCACTGAATAGTTGAAGCGCCGATCCGAACCCATGTTGCCGACGCAGGCCTCACCGGTGTTCACCCCGACGCCGATCCGCACGGCGAGATCGGCGCGCCCGGCGGCGACGAAGCCGAAGCCGTCGCTGGCGTTGAGGTCCGCCAGCGCCTGGCGCATCGCGAGCGCGGCGCGGCAGGCCCGGCGCGGGTGGTCGGGCACTGCGACCGGCGCGTTCCAGAACGCCATCACCGAGTCGCCGATATATTTGTCGATGGTGCCGAGCTCGGCCTGGATCGCCTCCGACAGCGGGGTCATCAGGCGGTTGAGGAAGCTCACCACCTCTTCGGGCGAGAGCCGCTCGGAGATCGGGGTGAAGCCGCGCACGTCCATGAATAGGATCGTCATCGGCCGCATCTCGCCGCCGAGCCGGAGCAGGTCGGGCGAGGCCTCGAGACGGGCCAGGAGCTGCGGCGCGAGATATTGGCCGAAGGCCTGGCGGACGAAGCGCTTCTCGCGGTCGGTGACGGCACGGAGGATGCCGGTGACGGCGAGATAGGTGGCGAGCGCGCCGATCAGCGGATAGACCGGATCGACGAACAGGCCGAAGCGGCGGAACGCGAGCCATGAGCCGCCGATCGCCGCCGCGCCCGCGAGCCCGCCCGCGATCGCGGCGAAGCGGGCGCCGCCGAGCAGGAGGAGGGCGGTCAGCGCCACGCCGAGGACCACCGTGCCGAGGATTTCGAGTCCGGTCGCCCAGTCGGGCCGGCGGACGAAGCGCTGGGCGATGATCTGCTCGACCGCCTGGGCATGGATCGACACGCCGGGCACGACCGCGCCGAGCGCGGTGGTGCGGGTGTCGAACAGGCCGGCCGCCGAGGAGCCGACGAAGACGATGGCGCCGTCGAGGAGCGGCCGGACCGCTGCCGTCCTGGCCGGGTCGAGCACATCCTTGGCCGAGACGTAGCGGGTCTTGCGGTCGTGGTCGTACCACAGCCAGAGTTCGCCCTGGCTCGTCATCGGCACCCGGAACTGGCCGACCCGAAGGTCGACCAGGGCGGGCGCCGCGCCGGCCTCGCCGCTCGCGCCGGTGCTGCGCACGACGATGCTGCGGGCGCCCTGCGCGACCCTGAGCGCCTCCAGCGCGAGACTCGGATAGAGGTGCTTGCCGTCGGTGAAGAGCAGGCGCACGCGGCGCACCACGCCGTTGTTCTCGCGCCCGCCGAGGCTGAGCGCGCCGACGCCCGCGGCCGCGTCGGCCAGCATCGGCAGGTTGGTGGTGGCGCCGGGAAAGGGCGGCAGTTCGCGCTTGGGATCGGCGCCGGCGAAGGCGAAGCCGCTCTTGGTCTCGGGTCGGCGGGCGTTGGCGCGGTCCTCGGTGGCGAAGCCGAGCACGACCGGCTCCCGCTTCATCGCCTGGGCGAAGAGGGCGTCGTTGTCGGGAAGGCGCGCCGCCAGCGTCCGGAGCGCTGCCGCATCGGCCTGGTCCTCGATGGCGAGACCCTGCGCGAAGCGGGCCGGGGAGGCCCGGTCGGGCTCGGGAAACAGGACGTCGAACGCCACTACCGCGGCGCCGAGCTGGCCCAGACGCTCGACCAGGGCGGCGAGGCGCGAGCGCGGCCATGGCCACTGCCCGAAGGCGGCGAGCGCGGCGTCGTCGATGTCGACGATCCGGACCGGCAGTCGGGGGTCGTAGGGCCGCGGCGCCAGCCGCTCATAGGCGTCGAACGTGCGGGCGCGCACGTCGGCCAGGAAGGCCGGGTCGGCGGTGCGGAGCAGCGTCACCAGCGCCAGTGCCGCCGCGGCCACCGCCGCCGCGAGCCCGGTCCGCCTCCGCCTCTGCGATGCCGCCATGCTGCCTGCGCCTCACGTCGTGCAAGTTCGGCAGCGGTTGGCGCGCCCCCTCCACCATGCTTCGCATGGTCCCCCTCTCCCGTCTGCGACGGGGGAGGATCGGACACAGCGCAACTCCTCCCCAGCGAAGCGGAGGAGGTGGCGAGCGAAGCGAGCCGGAGGGGGCCCGTGCCGATCCGATTTCGACAAACCCGCACTCCGCCTGCCATAGCGGCTTTCGGAATCGCGCGAAAGCGATCTGTGCCGGCTGCCCTTTGACCGCGCCCAGCGAACGGTCTATCGACGGCGCGCCGTTTGGGGGGGCGCCGGTCGGCCGGCCGCCAGACTGCTCTTCGTCTCCGTGAGGCAACAGTGTCCGGCGAAACCGCGTGGCTGCTCGCGACGCTCGCGCTGCTCGAGATCAAGCACGCGCTCTGCGACTTCTTCCTGCAGACCACCTACCAGGTGATGAACAAGGGCACCTACGGCCATCTCGGGGGGCTCATCCATGCCGGGCTGCACGCGCTCGGCACCGCGCTGGTGCTGGTCATCGTCGGCCCGCCGGTTCTTCTCGGCGTCGCGATTGTCGCGGTGGAGTTCGCCATCCACTACCATCTCGACTGGGGCAAGGAGCAGATCAGCCGCCACGCCAGCCTGAGCCCCGAGGCCGGGACCTATTGGTGGGCGTTCGGCACCGACCAGTTGCTCCACCACCTGACCTATATCGCCATCGCCGCGATACTCGCGCTCGCCAAGGTGTTCTAAGTCCCGATGCCGCGCGGAGCGGTCTTTCATCCCCTGGAATCCCGCCGCATACCCCGGAATTTCACTGGGCCCACCAGCGGAAACTGCTTGCGTCGCGCCGGGCCGGCTTGCGATTGTAGCTGCGCGGCAGCGTCGCAAGCGAAGCTCGTGCCAGGGGGAGGGGCGCTTGAGAGGGGGGCGTTTTGGAGGCAGGCGCCTTGGCGTGATTCTCGCCGCGGTCGCAGCATCGCTGTTGATGGGCCGCGCCGCGCTCGCGCAGGACCAGGCGTCGGCCGACACCAAGGCGCGCTACCAGGCGCTGCTCCAGAAGACGATCCGCCATCCCAAGGACCTCGACGCTGCCTTCGCCTATGCCCAGATGGCGACCCGGCTCGGCGACTACGAAGCCGCGATCGGCGCCTATGACCGCATGCTGTTCTACAACCCGCATCTCCCGCGGGTCAGACTGGAGCTCGGCGCGCTCTACTACCGGCTCGGCTCCTTTACCCTGGCGAAGAGCTATTTCGACGAGGTGCTGGCCGAGCCGGGGACCCCGCCCGCGGTCAGGAAGAACATCGAGACCTACCTTGCCGCGATGCAGAGCGGCGGCACGCCGGCCGGCAAGGAATGGAGCGTCTACGCCCAGACCGGCCTGCGCTGGCAGTCGAACGCCGGCCTTGGCCCGGACAGCGACCTCGTCTACGCGCTCGGCGGCAATGCCGTCCTGGCCAAGCCGTTCCGCCGCCGGCCGGACTGGAACTGGTTCGCGCTGTCGACCGTCACCTGGGCCCATCCGATCGCCGGCGGCGCGGCGACGATCGAGGCGAGCCTCGTAGGCTACTACTCCAAGCAGTTCCGGATCGACCGGCTCGACCTCGGCTTTCTCGAGCTTCAGATCGGCCCGCGCTTCGCCCTGCCGGGGATCAAGGGCGGCTCGGTCAAGGTCTATGGCATCGGCAACGTGGCGTCGCTTGCGGACGCACCCTTCCTCGCAACCGCCGGCGTCGGCGTCCTCGCCGACCTGCCGCTCGGCACGACCATGGCGGTCGAGCCCTTCCTCGAATACCGCAACCGCAACTTCAACAACTCGACGACCTATCAGACCGCCGCGCAGCTCACCGGCAACCTCGTGACCGCCGGCTTCATCGTCGGCGGACCGCTCGCGCCGGTGCCGGGCCTGAGCTGGGCCGCGCGTCTCGCCTACGAGGCCAACCGGGTCGACAGCCGCTTCACCTTCAACAGCTACGACCGCTTCGCGCTCGATCTGCTGGTGCCCTACGCGTTCACCCGCTCGTGGGGCGGTGAGGCGCACCAGATCGTCGTGACCCCGCAGGCCGGCTTCAGCTATGCCGCCTACCAGCGGCCGGATCCCATCATCAATCCGACGATCACGCGGGTCGACAACGAGTGGCGGATCGGCCTCGGCGTCGACGTCCAGCTCTGGAAGCATGTGGGGGTCTCGACCCTGGTCCAGTACGACGCCGTCCAGTCCAGCCTGCGCAATTTCACCGCCCACGATTTCTCCGTCACCTTCGGGCCGACGCTCCGCTTCTGAGGAGACATGCCATGGTCTCGCGCCTCGCTCTCGCGCTCGCGTTGATTGCCGGTCCGGCCGGCGCCGCGGCTGCCGCCACGACCACCATCGGCACCGCCGCCGCGGTCAACCCGGCCTCGACCTCGATCGCGCCCGGCAGCGCGAGCCGCGTCATCCGGGTCGGCAACAACGTCGTCCGCGACGAGCGCATCCGCACGTCGGCGGCGGGGTCGGTGCAGCTCCTCTTCGTCGACCGCACCACCATGAGCATCGGGCCCGACAGCGACGTCGTGCTCGACAGCTACGTCTACAACCCCGACGCCTCGACCGGCCGCATGGCGGTGACCTTCGGCAAGGGGCTGATGCGCTTCGTCGGCGGCGAGGTCACCCACAACGGCGAGGCCGACATCAAGACCTCCGCCGGCGTCATCGGCATCCGCGGCGGCGTGGTGCTGCTCGAGGCCGGGCGCCAGGCGACCGACAGCGCCGCGGTGCTCAAGATCACCGTCGCGTTCGGCCACGCCTTTCTCCGCGGCCGCTTCGGGCTGACCACCCTGTCGCTGGGTCAGACCGCCCTGGTCGGGCGCGACGGCCGCGTTTCGGTGCGCCTCACCACCACCGCCGACGTCCAGCACCACAATTCCGCGATGGAAAAGGGCGCGGGCCACGGCGGGGTCCACCTGTCGGCCGGGATCGTCGCCGCCCAGCTCGGCAGCGGGGCGAACGGCACGCTGAGCGCGCCGCCGATGCCGCCCGCGCCCGTGCCGAATACCGCCAACAACCCGTCGTCGCCTCCGGTCACGCCCAGCGTGGTGCAGACCACCAGCACCAGCCAGGGCACCAAGCAGACCTCGGGCGGCGGCGACAACAATGGCGGGGGCGGGGGCTCGGTCGCCGGCACCGTCTTCGCCTATCGCATGGACAATTGCTGCGGCAGCGGTCACGGCCCGGCGTCGTTCGCGCCCTACCTGCCGAAGGCCTTCTTCGGCGCGTCCACCACCAGTTTCGCGACCTCCGACGTCCTTGGCTTCAGCCCGAAGGCTGGCCTTCCCGCCGGCTTCGGCACCCCGGTCATCCAGGCCGGCGTCGACATCGAAGGCGACGGAGCGAACCAACGTTCGACGTTCCTGGCGATGGCCGGCGAGATCAATGGCGGCAAGCTGTCGGGCAGCTTCTTCGCCTCGCGCCATTCGACGGACACCTCGCCGGTCACGATCGCGACCGGCTCGTTCACCTCGTCCGGCAGTGGATCCTCCGCGGCAGCCAACCACAGCAGCGTCAGTGGCGCGATCGTCGGGTCGGGTGCCGGGGCGCAAGTCGGGGCAGGGACCGGCAACGGAGCGGCGAGCGTGGGCTCGCAAGCCGCCAGCGCGGCGGGCGGCGGAACCACGATCCCGGCCTCCGGCACGATCACCTCGTCGGGGGCCCAGTACGACATCGACAACGGCGGCCTCCTGCCGAGCGCGTCGCAGACCTACCAGTTCAGCCAGGGCTTCTCGCGCATCACGGCGCCGGCCGGCATCGGCAAGGTTCGGCCCGATCTGATGAGCACGTCGACCGAGCTGCTGGGCTTCGCCGGCGGCATCGTGGACACCATCAACCACGGTACCGGCACGGTGCAGCATCTCGCGATCGGCTCGCTGAGCACGACGCCGGGTGGCTTCGTGGTGGCGGCCAGCGCCGATGCGGGCTTTCTCTTCGCCGCAGCCGACGTGCAGAAGGTCGCCGGCTCGGGTAGCTTCAACGCGGTCTACGAGTTCGGCTTCGACGCCACCACCAGCGGCGTCGGCTTCTACCGGGGCGGCTATATCGACTCTGACCATTTCGCCGCCCTGCTCGGCAAGGACAGCAGCGGCAAGCCGCTCGCGCTCGTGAACGGCACGACGCCGGCCTCGGCGCAGGGCGCCGTCGTCAGCTCCGGCTTCGTCAACGTCAGCGGCCTCAAGAACGTCACGGCGTGCGCGTGCCAGTACACCAAATGGGGCTTCTGGGCGGTGCAGGACGTGCAGCCTGGCGGCAATATCGAGCACCGCGCCCACCTGCTCGAATGGGTGGCCGGCCAGATGCCCGACCTGACCGGCAAGGACATCCCGACCGTGGGCAAGGCGAGCTATTCCGGCCATGTCGTCGCCTCGGTTCAGAACGGCGGCGCGGCCTACGTGGCAGCCGGTCGCTTCAACAGCACCGTCGATTTCGGCGCCTCGACCGGCAACGTGAAGGTGCGCGGCCTCGACAACATGAACTACCAGGGCAAGATCGCGCTCGACGCCACCAACCGGGCGAGCTTCGCATCGGTCAAGGCGCTGGTCGGCCACGACGCCACGACCGACGCCGCGACCAGGCTGCGCATGACGCTGAACGGTGCCTTTTACGGCAGCAAGGCCAGCCCGGCGCAGGAGATGGGCGGCCAGGTGGTCATCCGCGGCCTTACCCCGGGCGGCCAGCAATATCTCGGCAGCGGCGTCTTCGCCGCCGCGAAGTGAGGGCGATCCCGGCCGCGGAGGCGGGACGGCCGCACTGACGCCGGGCACCGCGTCGTGCTAGGCACCGCCCGTTGCCGGGATCATGGCCGATGGCGCTTCGATCCGTCGTCCTGCGTGCGCTTCTCGTCGCGCTGGTGATCGCCGGCGGGGCGGCAGCACCGCTCCGCGCCGCGCCGACGGCCTCTCTGGCGCCCGGCCGCGAGCTCGTCGTCGCGACCAAGGAGGCGCCGCCCTTCGCGATGAAGCAGCGCGACGGCACCTGGCGCGGCATCAGCATCGACCTGTGGAAGCGGATCGCCGGGCGTCTCGGCCTCCGCTACCGCTTCGCCGAGGTGCCGACGGTGCAGGCCCTGGTCGACGGCACCGCGTCGGGCTCGTTCGACGCTGCCATCGCCGCGCTGACGGTGACCGCGGCGCGCGAGGAGCGCGTCGACTTCACCCAGCCCTTCTTCAGCACTGGCCTTGGCGTCGCGGTGCCGGTCGAGGAAAGCGCCTGGCGTGCAATCGTCCACGCCTTCCTGTCCTTCGGCTTCCTCCAGGCGGTCGCGGTGCTGCTCGGGATCGCGTTCGGCGTCGGCCTGCTGATCTGGCTGCTGGAGCGCCGCAAGACGGAGTATTTCGGCGGCGGCGCACGCGGCCTCGGCTCCGGCGTGTGGTGGTCGGCGATCGCGATGACCCAGGCTGGCGCCGGGCAGAACGCGCCGGCGACGCTGCCCGGCCGGGTGGTCGCGGCCGGCTGGATGATCGCCTCGATCATCGCGATCGCCGTGTTCACGGCAGGCGTCACCTCGAGCCTGACCAAGCGCGAGCTGCAGGGCTCGGTCCACAGCCTGAACGACCTGCGCTCGGTCCGGGTCGGCGCGGTCGCGGGCTCGGCGACGGTCGATTTCCTCGATCGGCAGCAGGTGGCGCTCAAGGCCTTCGGCAGCCCCGAGGAGGGGCTGAAGGCCCTCGCCGCCGGCCGGATCGATGCCTTCGTCTACGACAAGCCGATCCTGACCTGGATCGTGCTGCAGCAGTTCTCGTCGACCGCGCGGGTGCTCGACATCAGCTTCGACCCGCAGGCCTATGCCATCGCCCTGCCGAAGGGCAGCGCGCTCCGCTCGGCGCTCGACCTCGCCGTGCTGGAGGAGGTCGAGAGCGACTGGTGGGACCAGACCATGTTCCAGTATTTCGGCGCCGCCCGGCCGCGCTGAAGCACGCGGCGGCGGGCCGTCAGCCGCGGGCGATCAGCTTCAGGACATCGGCCCGCACCGTCTCGTTGCCGGCGACGATGTGGCCCTTGGCGAGCATGGCGTCGCCGCCGTCGAGGTCGGTGACGAAGCCGCCGGCCTCGCGCACCAGGAGCACGCCGGCCGCCATGTCCCACGGCGCCAGCGCGCGCTCCCAGAACCCGTCGTAGCGGCCGAGCGCGACCCAGGCGAGGTCGAGCGAGGCGGCACCGAAGCGGCGGATGCCCGCCACCTGGGCCTGCACCGCGGCGAGCTCGCGGCGATAGGCGGCGGCATCGCCGTGGCCGAGGAAGGGGATGCCGCAGGCGATCACGCACTGCGCGAGGCGGCTCCGCCCGGCGACCCGCATGCGGCGGTCGTTGAAGAAGGCGCCGCCGCCGCGCTCGGCAGTGAAGAGCTCGCCGGTCACGGGGTTGTAGACCACCGCCGCGACGATCGCGCCCTGGCGCTCCAGCGCGATCGAGATCGCGAAATGCGGGATGCCGTGGAGGAAATTGGTGGTGCCGTCGAGCGGATCGACGATGAAGCGATGGGTCGGGTCGCGGCCCTCGGTGGCGCCGCTCTCCTCCATCAGGAAGCCGTAGTCGGGCCGGGCGCGGGCGAGCTCCTGGCGCAGCACCTCCTCGGCGCGGCGGTCGGCGGCGGAGACGAAATCGGCGGGCCCCTTGAGCGAGACCTGGAGCTGCTCGACCTCGCCGAAATCGCGCCGGAGCGCGCGGCCGGCCTTGGTCGCGGCCTGCACCATGACATTCATCAGCGCGGATCGGGGCATCGGGAACTCGGTAAAGGACAGCGGCGCTGAAGCCTCTCTCCTTGCGAGAGAGGGTGGCTCGTCGCGGAGCGATGAGCCGGGTGAAGGGGCGGCGCGAAGCGCCATCACGGAATCGCCTGTGGCAGGCGTCCCCCTTATCCGGTTCGCGGCTTCGCCGCGAGCCACCTTCTCCCGCAAGGGGAGAAGGATCCGGCCCGCGCGGCTCTAGTGCCCGGCGGGCCTGGCGGCGTCAAGGTTCGCGGCTGGGGCGGGCGGTACGGGAGCGGGTGCCGAAGCCGCCGCTGGGGCCGGGGATGCCTCCGGCGCGGTTGCCGCGGCGAGGCCGAGCGGGTTGGCGGCGCCGAGCCGGGCCGACAGCGCCTCGGCGGCCTGGCGCTGGTCCGGCGTCATCTCCTTGAGCAGGCTGTCGAGCCAATCGTCCTTCTCGCCGCGCGCCCGGGCGAGGAGGTGCCAGGCCACCGCGCGCACCGGATCCTTCTCGATGCCGGCACCGGCGGCATAGAGCCGCGCCAGCCGGTTCTGGGCGATGGCGCTGCCGCGAAGCGCCGCGGTGCGGAACAGCGCCGCGGCCGCCTTCTCATCACGGACGACGCCATCGCCGTTGAACAGCATGATCGCGTATTCGACCTCGGCATCGAGCTGGTGCTGGGCGGCGGCGCGGCCCATCCAGCGCGCGGCCGCCAACGGGTCCTTCAGCGTGCCGCGGCCGTAGTGCAGCAGCTCGGCATAGCCGTACTCGGCATCGGCGTTGCCGGCCTCCGCTGCCTGCTTCAGCAGCGCCGCGGCCTTGTCGTCGTCCTGCGGGCGGAGCTTCCCGCCGAGATAGATCAGCGCGAGGTTGTACTGCCCGACCGGGTCGCCGGCCTTCGCGGCCTTCTCGAACAGGTCGGCGGCCTCCTTGGGATTGGCGGCGACGCCCGGCGCGCCCTTGGCCTCGATCAGCGCCAGCGCCACCATGGCGTTGCGGTCGCCGTGCTCGGCGCCGAGCCGGTACCAGTCGGCGGCGCGCTTGGCGTCGGCCGGCACGCCGAGCCCGCCCTGGTAGAGCACGCCGAGCAGCGTCATCGCGGCGGCATCGGGGCCGTTCTTAAGTTGCGCCAGGGCGTCGTTCATCGCGGTGAGGTAGTGGCCGCGCTGGAATGCGCCATACGCGGTATCGCCGTTGGCGGCGGCGGTCTCGGCCGGCGCGGGCGGGAGCGTCGGGACCGTGGGCGCCGCGGGCGGCGGGGCGTGAGCCGGCGCGACGAGGTCGTCGGGCGCCGGGGCGGGCAGCGGTGCCGGGGCCGCGGCAATGGCGGGCCATGCCGCGACGAGCGCCAGCGCGAGGGTGAGAGCCGCGCGTCTCACGCCGGGGCGCTCCGCAGCAGGCCGGCGGCGGCGATCGCGAGCGCGGCGGCGGGCCCGGCGGGATGGCGCCAGACCGCGTCGCCGAGCGCGACGAAGTCGGCGCCGGCTTCCGCCAGCAGGGCGACCCCGCCGAGCTCGGGCGTGTAGCCGACGCAGGGCGGTTCGAAGACCTCGGCCCACCAGCCAACCCGCTCGACCACCGCGGCCAACGGGGGCGGCGGCCGGCCGGCGAGGGGCTCGCCGAACATCACGTAGTCGGCCGCCTCGCCCGCGGCCATGGCATCGTCGCGGCTGAGGAGGCCGCCGACGCCGACGATCCGCTCGGGCCGGAAGCGCTCGGCCGCCGCCGCGGCTTCCGCCGGGCCCGACACGTGAACGCCGTCCGCCCCCGCCCTGCCGACGAGATCGGCGCCGCCCAACAGCAGCGCGGCTGCGCCGCCGGCCTGCACGGCGGCGACCGCCGGCTCGACCAGCGCGAGCTGCGCCCTCGGCGCCGCGAGCGCCGGCACGGCGAGGATGACCGCCGCGACATCGGCCGCCGCGACCGCCGCGGCGAGCAGCGCCGGCACGTCGCCCGGCTGATCGAGCGGCGGCGCGAACAACACCAGGCGCGGGGCGGGTTGATCTGCGGTCATGCGGCGAGATCTGACGGTGCGGGATGGCGAAACGACGGCGCTGCAGCGCTCGTAATGACGTGCATCACATCCCCCAGGCCACCTTGCGCTCGTTGCCGCGCATGAGGTTGCGGTAGCGGGCGAGCGCCCAGAGCGGGAAATAGGCCGGATAGCCGTGGTAGCGGAGGTAGAACACGCGGGGGAAGCCGCCGCCGGTGTAGTGCTTCTCGGGCCAGAAGCCGTCCTCGCCCTGGTGCGCTTCCAGCCAAGCGATGCCGCGGGCGACGGCGGGGTGGTCCACCGCGCCGGCCGCCATCAGGCCGAGCAGGGCCCAGGCAGTCTGCGACGCGATCGAAGGGTAGGAGGCGTAGCCGCGATAGTCGAGGCGGTAGCTGTCGCAGTCCTCGCCCCAGCCGCCGTCCGGGTTCTGGATCGCGGCAAGCCATTCGACCGCCCGGCGCACCATCGGCGTCGCGGGATCGACGCCCGCGGCGTTGAGGGCGCAGAGCGCCGACCAGGTGCCGTAGATGTAGTTCACGCCCCAGCGGCCGAACCAGCTCCCGTCCGGCTCCTGCGCGGATTCGAGGTAGCGGACGCCGGCGGCGAGGGTTTCGCCCGGCCGGGCGAGCTGCGCCAGCATCGAGACGCAGCGGGCGGAGACGTCGGCGGTCGGCGGGTCAAGCAGGGCGCCGTGGTCGGCGAACGGGATGTTGTTGAGGTAGTGGTAGGTGTTGTCGGCGTCGAACGCGCCCCAGCCGCCGCCCTTGCTCTGCATGCCGACGACCCACTCGGTCGCGCGGGCGATCGCGGCTGCATCGCGGCCTGCTTCGGTGCGGCGGCCGGCGCGGTCGAGCGCCATCACCACGACGGCGGTGTCGTCGAGATCGGGGTACTGCGGGTTGGCGTACTGGAACGCCCAGCCGCCGGGCGGCGTCGCCGGGCGGCGGCCGGCCCAGTCGCCGGCGACCTCGTTCACCTGGAGCGGGCGGAGCCAGTCGAGGCCACGCGCGGCGGCAACCTCCGCGGCGGGATCGCCCGCCTCCAGCAGCGCGTGGGCGGCAAGCGCGGTGTCCCACACCGGCGAGACGCAGGGCTGACAGTAGGCTTCGCCCTCCTTCACGACGAGGAGCTTCTCGACCGAGCGGCGCGCCAGCGCGCGCCGTGGATCCGCGGGCGGCATGCCGAGGACATCGTACATCATCACGCTGTTGGCCATGGCCGGGTAGATCGCGCCGAGCCCGTCCTCCCCGTTCAGGCGCTCGGTGACGAACGCCTCGCAGGCGGCGATGGCCCGCGCCCGGAGCCCCGCCGGCCATAGCGGCGCGGCCGCCTTCAGCGCGCGGTCGAGCACGCCGAAGCCGATCGCCCAGCTCCGCTTGCGATGGCTCGCCTTCTTCGGGGGCGGCGGGCTGCCGGGCGGCGGCACCAGCTCCGGAACGTGGACCCCGCGCGGATTGCGCGCGAGCGGCCGCTTGGCCATCAGCACCAGCAGCGGCACCAGCACGGTCCGCGCCCAATACGACATCTTGTCGAGATGGATCGGGAACCAGCCCGGCAGCAGGATCAGCTCCGGCGGCATCGTCGGGATGCTCGCCCAGTCGAGCTCGCCGTAGAGCGCGAGCTGGATGCGGGTGAAGACGTTGGTCGCGGCGAGGCCGCCGGCGGCATGGATCGCGGCGCGGGCCTTCGCCATGTGCGGCGCGGCGGGATCGTCGCCGATCATCTTCAGCGCGAAATAGGCCTTCACCGTCGCGCTGATGTCGAAGGCGCCGTCGTGGAACAGCGGCCAGCCGCCATGGTCCGCCTGGATACGGCGGAGATAGCGGCCGATCTTGGCCTCGAGCTCCAGGTCCGCCGACTCGCCCAGATAGTGGACGAGCAGCACATATTCCGAAGGGATGGTGGCGTCGGCCTCGAGCTCGAAGCACCAGTGCCCGTCGTCCCGCTGCGCGGCCAGGAGCGCCGCTTGGGCGCGCGCGACCGCGGCGTCGACGGCGTCGAGATCGGGGGCAGGGGCGGCGACGGCAACGTCCATGATGGTCTCAGTGCCCGGCCGTGAGTTCAGCCTGGTCGCCTCCACCGTCATTGCGAGCGAAGCGAAGCAATCCAGGGCGACGAGCACGGCCGCCCCTGGATTGCGTCCTCGCTGCGCGCCTCGCAACGATGGCCGCCGCGGCATAGCCCGAGTGCACCGCACCCTCGATGGTCGCTGGCAGGCCGGTCCGGGTCCAGTCGCCGGCGAGGACGAGGTTGGCGAAGGCGGTGGTCGTCGGTGGCCGGCGCGCGTCCTCCTCGGGCGTCGCGGCGAAGGTAGCGCGGCGCTCCTTCACGATCTGCCAGGCCGGCAGCGCGGCGGGGAGGTCCGCGATGGCGGCGACCTCGCGCCAGATCGCCTCGGCGATGTCCTCGCGCTTCCGGTCGATGACGGCATCGGCGGCCGAGATCGTCACCGACAGGCGGTCGGGAAAGGCGAACAGCCATTGCGACAGGCCGTTCACGATGCCGACGATCGGCGGGAAATCCAGCGGCGGGGCGATGCGGAAATGGGCGTTCACGATACCGCGGAAGGCGAGGGGCGCCTGGAGCTCGGGCACCAGCGTCGGTGCCACCGCGGCCGGCACCGAGAGGACGACGGCGTCCTCCGCGCCGAGCTCGACCGTCTCGCCGTCGAACTCCAGCGCCTGGGCGCGGCCGTCGAAGCAGGCGACGCGCCTGAGCCGGGCGCCGAAGCGCACCGTGGCGCCGGCGGCGCGAAGATGCGCCAGCGCCGGCTCGACGAAGGTTGCCGCGAGGCCGTGCGTCGCGACCATCGGCCGGCAGGCGCGGCCGCCGGCCGCCAGCGTCTCCTTCACGAGCCGCGCGGCGAGACCGGCGGCCGCCTCGGTCGGCTCGGTATTGAGCCCGGCGAGGAGGAGCGGCCGCCACAGCCGCTCGTAGAGCAGGCCGTCGCAGCGCATCACGTCGCCGACCCGCGCCATCGGGTCGGCGCGCAGCAGCGCCATCGGCGTCAGGTAGTCGAGCACGCGGCTCCGCGGCACGCGGCGCTTCGGATCGAGGATCCAGAACGGCACGCGGCCATCGTTCGGGCGTAGCGTCCAGCGTGCGCCGTCGGCGAGGTCGATGAAGGGAAAGGCGCTTTCCGCCGGCACCGGCAGGGCCGCCGCGCCGCCGGTCCGGGCGAGGAAATCCCGTGCGGCCCAGTTGCCGCTAAGGAGGAGATGGTTGCCGTTGTCGATGACGAGATCGAGCTGGCTGTCGCGGTAGGAGCGGCAGCGCCCGCCCGCGGCCGGCGCCGCCTCGTGGACGACGACCGCGGTGCCATCCTCGGCGAGGCGGATTGCGGCGGCGAGGCCGGCGAGGCCGGCGCCGATCACGTGCACGGTGCCGGCCATCACACGATCCCGTAGCGCAGCACGGCGAGGAGGAGCTTCGCCTTGTTCACCGACACGCGCGTCCGCGGCGGCGCCCAGCCTTGGGCCTCCATCCGCTCCAGCACGGGTGCATAGGCCGACGCCATCAGCCGCGGGGCCTTCACCGCCTGGCGCGGCGCCGCCGCCATGATGCGGCGCGACTCGGCAAAATGACCGCTCGCGCGGGCTGCGACGGCGCGGCAGGCTTCGTCGAGCCGGGGATGGGCAAGCACGGCGGGGGGCGCGAGATCGCTCATGCCGGCGGCCTCCAGCGCCTCGCGCGGCAAATAGAGTCGGCCGAGGCCGGCATCCTCGTCGAGGTCGCGGAGGATGTTGGTGAGCTGCAGCGCGCGGCCGAGATGGTGGGCGAGCTGCCGACCCGGCTCCTCGGCCATGCCGAACACGCGGACGGAGAGGCGGCCGACCGCGCTGGCGACGCAGTCGCAATAGAGGTCTAGCGTCGCCCAGTCCGGCGCCTGGATCGGTCCGGCGGCATCCATTGCCATGCCGTCGATCACCGCCTCGAAATCCTCGCGCCGGAGACCGAAGTCGCGGGTCGCTGCGGCGAGGCCGGGGATCGGGTCCGCAATGGGCCGGCCGGCGCAGAGCGCGGCGACGGTCTCGCGCCAGCGGCCCAGCGCAGCGGTGCGCGCGGCCGCGGTGAGGCCGGTGCCGTCGGCGATGTCGTCGACGGCGCGGCAGAAGCCGTAGATGGCGTACATCGCCTCGCGCCGGCGCCGCGGCAGGAGGCGCATCGCGAGATAGAACGAGCTGCCCGAGGCGACGCCTTCGGCCGGCGTGGCGGCGTCGGGCGCCAGGGCGTCCTCATCCAGGTCGGCGGCCGTCATGGCTGGGATTCTGGCCTCGTGGCCCGTCGCTGTCCACCTCCCGAAGCGCGACCGGCGAGCCCGCGCAGGAGCCCGCCGAACGCCACTGCGGCGAAGCCCGCCTTGCCGAGATGGACCCTCTCGCTGAGGGGGTCGTGCTGCGCGAGGCGCGCCGTCAGCGTCTCGGCGAGGCGCTGGATCGCGGCGATCTCCAACGCGAGGCGCCAGTCCGCGACCTCGGCCGAAAGCGGGGCGCTGTCGCGGAGCAGTGCGACGGTGCGCTGGACGACGTCGCCGAGCGCGGCGCGAAGGGCGGGCGATGCGGCCGGCTCGCCGAGATCCTCCACGCTCGCGCCGCGGGCGGCGAGCATGTCGAGGGGCAGGTAGACGCGGCCCAGCGCCGCGTGGTCCTTGGCGCAGTCCTGGACGTGGTTGATGACCTGCAGCGCGGCGCAAAGCGCATCGGACGCGACCCAGGTGCTGCGCGGCTCGCCGTGGATGTCGAGGACGTAGCGGCCGACCGGCATCGCCGAGAGGCGGCAATAGCCGATCAGCTCGTCCCAGTCGGCATAGCGCAGCTTGGTCACGTCGAGGCGAAAGGCGGCGAGGAGGTCCTGGGCGTGGCGCGGGGTGAGGTGCCGCTCGGCGAGGATGTCGCGCAGCCGGTCGGCGCTGGGTTCGGTGCCATGGCCGAGGAGCGCCGCCTCGAGCCCGTCGAGCAGCGCGAGCTTCTCGTTCGGCTTCAGCGTGGCGTGGTCGGCGATGTCGTCGGCGGTGCGGACGAACTCGTAGAAGGCGAGGATCGCCGGCCGATGGCGGGCACGGATGAGGTGCGAGGCGACGGGAAAATTCTCGTCGCGGTGGCCCTTGCCCGAGCGGGCGTCGGCGGCCGCGGTCATCGTGCCCGCTCCGCCGCGGCCTGGTAGCGCCCCTTCCAGGCGCCGCCGCGGCCGCGCCAATGCTGGAAGGCCGAGTCCAGCGTGAACGCGGTATAGAGCCCGGCCGCGACCGGCAGCAGCGGCGCCCACAGCGGGCTGCGCCGGTAGAAGCGCAGCATCGGCAGATAGGCCAGCGTCATCGCGAGCCATGCCGCGCCGCCGAGGATTTGCGGCAGGCCGCGGGCGAAGACCGCGAGGAGCGGCGGCGCGAGATAGATGATCGCCATGCCGGCGACCGTACCCGCGAGGCGCCAGGGCGAATAACGCAGCTCCGCATAGGCCGAGCGGCCGACCATGCGGCGGATATCGCCGAGCTTGGGGTAGGGGCGCAGGCTGGTGACGGAATGGGTCAGGCCGAGGCGGATCGGTCCGTGCGGCTTGAGCAGGCGGGCGAGGGCGCAGTCGTCGATGATGGCGGAGCGGATGGCGGCAAGGCCGCCGGCCGCGGCTAGGGCGTCGGCGCGAACGAGCATGCAGCCCCCGGCCGCCGCCGCCGTGCGGCTCTCCGGGTCGTTCACCCAGGCGAACGGGTAGAGCTTCTGGAAGAAGAACACGAAGGCCGGCACCAGCAGCTTCTCGGCCGGGCTGTCGCAGCGGAGCTTCGCCATCAGCGAGAGCAGGATCGCGTTCTGCGCCCGGGCCGTCGCGACGAGGCTTGAGATGACGCCAGGGTCGAAGGCGATGTCGGCGTCCTGGAACAGGATGTACGCGGGCACGGGCTCGGTTTCGCTGGCGCGGCGGACGCCCTGCGCCATCGCCCACACCTTGCCGGTCCAGCCTGCCGGCAGCGGCGTGCCCGCCACGACCTCGACGCGGCCGGTGCTGCCGCCAGCGCCTTGCGCCAGCGCGGCGGTGCCGTCGCTCGACTGGTCGTCGACCACGATCACCCGCAGGCGCTCGGACGGATAATCCTGCGCCAGCAGGGCGGAAACGGCTGTCGCGATGGTCTCGGCTTCGTTGCGGGCGGGGATGATGGCGACGACATGGGCCCCCTCCGGCTCGCTTCGCTCGCCACCTCCCCCGCTTCGCGGGGGAGGATCAGCGCTGCGGCCCTGATCCTCCCCCGTCGCAGACGGGGGTGGGGGACCATGCGAAGCATGGTGGTGGGGGCCGACCAACGCCGGCCGAATTCGCGCTGCCGTGGGCAACGCGTTCGCGTTGCCCACCCTGCGAGGGTCGTCGCGCTCGGCGCAGCGCCAGAAGAAGCCGCGGCCGAGGAGGAGATAGGCCCACGCGGCGAGCGCCAGACCGGCAACGGCGAGCGGGATCATCGCAGCATGCCCGCGTCGCGGAACCAGCGGATCGCGTCGGTCAGCCCTTCGCGATAAGGCCGCGAGGCATAGCCGAGCTCGGCCCGGGCCTTGGCGTCGGTGAAGTACATCCGGTGCTTGGCCATGCGGAGGCTGTCGAGCGTGACGAAGGGCGTCCTGCCGGTCACCCGCGCCGCGGCCTCCGCCGCGACCGCCACCGGATAGACCGCCCGCCGCGGGATGCGGAGCGCCGGCGCGCGGCCGCCGGCGAGCGCCGCGATTTCGGCCAGCATCTCCGCCAGCGGCACGTTCTCGCCGCCGAGGATGTAGCGCTGGCCGATCCGCCCGCGCTTCAGCGCCGCCACGTGCCCCGCCGCGACGTCGTCGACGTGCGCGAGGTTCAGCCCGGTATCGACATAGCCCGGCATCCGGCCCATCGCCGCCTCGATGATGATGCGGCCGGTCGGCGTCGGCTTGACGTCGCGCGGACCGATCGGCGTCGACGGGTTGACGATGATCGCGGGCAGGCGGTCGCGGGCGATCATGGCCTCGACCAGCCGCTCGGCCATGACCTTGCTTTTCTTGTAGGCGCCGATGGCGTCGGCGACCGCGAGCGGGCGGGTCTCGTCGGCCGGGCTGCCGTCCGGCATCGGCGCGATGGTCGCGACGCTCGAGGTGTGGACGACGCGCGGCACGCCGGCCTTTAGTGCCTCCTCCATCACGATGCGGGTGCCCTCGACATTGGTGCGCACGATCTCCGCCGGGTCGGGCGCCCACAGGCGATAGTCGGCGGCCGCGTGGATCACCGCGGCAGCGCCTTTCGCGGCGGCGGCGATCGAGGCGCGGTCGAGGACGTCGCTTTCGACGATCGCGGCGCCGAGCCCCTCGATCTCGCGGCGCGGGCTGCTGCGGCGGACGAGCGCGCGGACCTCGTCGCCGGCATCGCGAAAGGCACGGACCAGCGCCGCGCCGAGAAAGCCGCTCGCGCCGGTGATCAGGACCGGTCCGGACGATGCTGCGGAATCGCCTTCAGCCATCGCGGCGGAGAATGCCCTTCGACGCGTCGCGAGGAAAGGCGGCGCGAGACGCGGACAAGATGGACCAGACAGGCCAGCGCAACTTGATCGACAGGACCGTCTTGGGGGTCTTGTCGCCTGGCTGGGATGATCGCCTCGCGGTCAGCTCCGGCGGTTGCCGGGCAGGCGAAGCACGGCGCCGTCGCCGCCCAGGAGCGCGGTCGCCGTCGCCACGATGCCGGCGGCGTCGAGCCCGGCGGCCTTGTACATCGCCTCCGGCTTGTCCTGGTCGACGAACCTGTCGGGCAGGATCAACGTGCGGACCTTAAGTCCTTGATCCAATAGGCCAGCCGCCGACAGGTAGTGCAACACGTGCGCCCCGAAGCCGCCGGCGGCGCCTTCCTCCACCGTGATCAGCGCCTCGTGGTTCCGTACCAGCCGGTGGATCAGCGCGGTGTCGAGCGGCTTGGCGAAGCGGGCGTCGGCGACGGTGGCCGAAATGCCTTGCGCATCAAGCTCTTCGGCTGCTTTCAGCGTCTCGGCGAGGCGGCCGCCGAAGCTGAGCAGGGCGACCCGCGTGCCCTCGCGCAGCACCCGGCCGCGGCCGATCTCGAGGGGGACGCCGAACTCCGGCATGTCGACGCCGCTGCCCTCGCCGCGGGGGTAGCGGAAGGCGGAGGGGCGGTCGTCGATCGCGGCCGCCGTCGCCACCATGTGCACCAGCTCCGCCTCGTCGCCCGCCGCCATCACCACGAAGCCGGGGAGGGTGGCGAGATAGGCCACGTCGAACGCGCCGGCATGGGTCGGCCCGTCGGCGCCGACGAAGCCGGCGCGGTCGAGCGCGAAACGCACCGGCAGGCGCTGGATCGCGACGTCGTGCACCACCTGGTCGTAGGCGCGCTGCAGGAACGTCGAGTAGATGGCGCAGAACGGCTTGTAGCCCTCGGTCGCGAGCCCCGCGGCGAAGGTCACCGCATGCTGCTCGGCGATGCCGACGTCGAAGGTGCGGCGGGGGAAGGCCTGGCCGAACAGGTCGAGCCCGGTGCCGGACGGCATCGCCGCGGTGATCGCGACGATCTTGTCGTCCTTCTCGGCCTCGCGCATCAGGCTCTTGGCGAAGACGGTGGTGTAGGAGGGGGCGTTGCTCGCGTTCTTGGCCTGCTTGCCGGTCAGCACGTCGAACTTGTTGACGCCGTGATATTTGTCCGCCGATTCCTCGGCCGGAGCGTAGCCCTTGCCCTTCTTGGTGACGACGTGGACCAGGATGGGCCCGTTGCGGGTGTCGCGGACGTTCTTCAGCACCGGGAGCAGGTGGTCGAGATTGTGGCCGTCGATCGGCCCGACATAGAAGAAGCCGAGCTCCTCGAACAGCGTGCCGCCGGTGACGAAGCCGCGGGCATATTCCTCGGTGCGGCGGGCGCGCTCGCGGATCGCGCGCGGCAGGAAGCGGGCGAAGCGCTTGCCCCAGCTCCGGACGCTACCATAGGTGAAGCTCGATACCAGCTTCGCGAGATAGGCCGACATCGCGCCGACCGGCGGGGCGATCGACATGTCGTTGTCGTTGAGGATGACGATGAGGCGCGACTTCAGCCCGCCGGCGTTGTTCATCGCCTCGTAGGCCATGCCGGCCGACATTGCGCCGTCGCCGATCACGCAGATCACGTTGTTGTCGCGGCCCGAAAGATCGCGCGCCACCGCCATGCCGAGGCCGGCCGAGATCGAGGTCGAGGAATGGGCCGCGCCGAACGGGTCGTACGGGCTCTCGGCGCGCTTGGTGAAGCCGGAAAGGCCGCCGCCCTGGCGCAGCGTGCGGATGCGGTCGCGGCGGCCGGTCAGGATCTTGTGGGGATAGGCCTGGTGGCCGACGTCCCAGATCAGCCGGTCGCGCGGGGTGTCGAACACATAGTGCAGCGCGACCGTCAGCTCGACCACGCCGAGCCCGGCGCCGAGATGGCCGCCGGTGACGGAGACGGCATCGACGGTCTCGGCACGCACCTCGTCGGCGACCTGGCGGAGCGCGCTTTCGGGCAGCGACCTCAGGTCTTCCGGGGTGTGGATGCGGTCGAGGAGGGGGGTGGAGGGTCTATCCATCAGCTTGCCCATGTAATGCGGGAACACGGATCACGGTCGCTGACGTGCCCTCGCAGGAGACCACAGCGGCGGCGCGGTGGCCAGCCTAAATATGCATAGCTGGTTCGGTAGAATGGCGGGGGAAAGGCGGCGGCGAGGCTCCCTGCCAATTGGCGGTTGAAGGGACAACGCGCGCCGGAGCGGCGGGGGTCCGCGATGGCAGGTCGTCGTCGGGCTAGACTTCTCCCGAAAGTCCACGCCGCACCTTGTCGAGCTCCTCGGCGTAGCGGCGGGTGGCATGGGCTTCGCTCAGGAGGCCGAGGACGTGGCGGTTCTGGAGGTCGTCGACGACCGCGAGCGCCTCGCTCTCGGTCCGGTCGAACATCGCGATCGCCTCCTTCACGTTCATCGCGGGGAGGAGCATGTCGCTACGGTGCTGCACCAGGTCGGATACCCGGCTCGCGGTGCCGTTCTCGGCGGCGAAGGCCTCCGGCACCGGGATGATGCCGGCGTAGCGGTCGGCGGCGTCGATCACGATCACCCGCTGGGTCGAGCCGATCGGGAACTGGCGGCGGAACTCGGCCAGCGCCATGTCGTCGCGCACGGTGCGCACGTCCTGGCGCATCATGCGTCCGGCCGTCAGCGAGCGCATCCAGCCGACATCGTGGGCGCTGCGGATCGACTCGCCGCGCAGGTGCAGCCGCCAGGTCGAGAACGAGTAGCCGAAGGTCTCCCGCACCGTCATCGACGACACCACCGCCGCCGCCAGCACGATGCCGGTGATGATGAAGTTGTTGGTGCTCTCGAGCGCGAGGAAGGTCATCGTCAGCGGGCCGCCGACCACCGCGACCGCGAGCGCGCTCATGCCGACCACCGCCGCGGTCGTCGGATTGATCGCTATCGCGGGCGAGATCAGTGCGCCGACGCCGGCCATCAGCTCGCCCATCAGCGAGCCCAGGAACAGCGAGGCGAAGAACAGGCCGCCGCGGAAGCCCGAGCCGATCGAGACCGCCGAGGCCAGGATCTTCAGCATCAGCAGCACCGCCAGTCCGGTCAGCGGCAGGTGCTGGCCGAGGTCGAGGTGGAGCGCGCCGTGGCCCGACGACAGCACCTGGGGCGTCAGCAGCGCGAGGCCGCCGACGACCGCGCCGCCGACCGCGGGCCTGAGCAGGTCGGGCAGCGGCAGCAGCCGGAGCATGGTCTCGACCGTCGTCACCAGCCGCATGATGACGATGCCGAGGGCGCCCGCGACGAGGCCCATGCCGATGAACAGGGCGTATTGCTTGGTCAGCATCGGCACCGCTTCGGCAATGGCGATCGGCATGTTGGGCGCGCCGAGCGCCCGCACCACCAGTGTCGAGACGATGGCCGAGGCCATCACCGGCGCGACATTGCCGATGGAATAGACCCCGATGATCAGCTCGAAGCCGTAGAACGCGCCGGTCAGCGGCGCGTCGAAGGCCGCGGCGATGCCGGCCGCGGCACCGCAGCCGACGAGGACGCGCATGTCGTTGCGGCGCAGGCGGAACAGGCGGCCGAGGAGCGAGGCGACGGCGGCGGCGATCTGGGTGTAGCCGGCTTCGAGGCCGACCGAGGCGCCGAAGCCGTTGGAGATCACCGTCTGCGCCGTGACGATGGTCGAGTCGGTCATCGACATGCGGCCGCCGTGGACGGCGTTCGCCGTGATGGGGTCGACCGCGGTGCGGCGGCGGTAGCGGCGCGTCAGATAGGTGGTGAGGCCCATGATCAGGCCGCCGGCGATCGGCACCAGCGCCGCCGGCAGCGAGTCGATGTGGATGACCGCGCTGAGGCGCTCGTCCGGGTCGATGCCGAACAGATGGGCGTGCATGAACTGGGTCAGGAAGCTCATGCCGGCGACCAGCAGGCCGCCGACCACGCCGACCGCGGTCGCCAGCACCACCACCCACAGCTCGCTGCCGCGCACCAGCGCGCGCATGACCGCCGCGACCGACGCCATGCTGCGCGGCGAGCGCGACCTCAGGACCTCGACATCCATCTCCGATAACTCATGGCGGGACAAGCCGTTGATAATACAGGCGAGGGCCGCGGGCGAGAGGATTGCGTGCGAACCTCCTCGGTTGCCGCAGGGGGCGAACAACCAACGCGACAGTTTCCGATCGGTCGCGGACGCACCTCCGCGTTCCCCGGCCACGTCGGCGGCCCGGGTGGGGCAGGTGAGGGGACATGGAGCGCCGCAAGGCGCAACCTAGTCCTGTTCAGTGGCGCGCCCGTTGACGCAGGGCGCTCGCCTTGCGGCGCTCCATGGCGGCGGTTTGGCGACCCCGGGCCGCGCTTTCTGCCCACGGCGGCGTTTGGTGTACCGGCCTCCCTGATGCGCCCGATTGCGCGGACAGGACGAGACCGGCCGCACGCCGGGACCGTCAGCGAGCTCCTCGCGGGCCGCTCCTCGCGGCCGGGCGGTGCCCCGGGGCCGTCCGGAAAGGGCGGCTGCGAACCGCCCCGGCCGGACGCCGATCCTCCCCCCGCCTGACGA
>DASZVN010000031.1:0-27198 GCA_035547055.1 Hyphomicrobiales bacterium | reverse complement strand
TTCTTTTTCGGAAAGGGAGCAGACTATTACGCCCACAATCACATCTTTTGGGCGAAGATGTTCCTGTTCGTCGTGGTGGCCCTGCTGTCGATCGTGCCGACTCTCCATTTCCCGCGTGCGGCGCGCCTTGCCGCGGGTGGCGTCGTCGGCATCGACGCGCTGACGTTCCGGCGCATCCGCACCATCCTCCTGTCCGAGGCCGGGCTGCTCGGCCTGATTCCGCTGATGGCGACGCTGATGGCCCGCGGCATCGGCTACGGAGGCTGAGGCGGCAACCCGCCGTTCAGGGAAAGCTGGCAGGATCGGCCGGCCAACGGAGAAGAACAGATGCCTGCCCGGAGCTGCCTCACCATCGTGCTCGCCGCTGGCGAAGGCACCCGGATGCGCTCGGCCCGGCCGAAGGCGCTGCACGCCGCCGCGGGCCGCTCGCTCCTCGCCCATGCGCTCGCGACGGCGAGCGCGGCCGGTGCGGGGCGGCTGGCGGTCGTGGTCGGCCCGGGCCGCGACGGCGAGGCGGTCGCGGCCGAGGCGCGCCGCGCCGCGCCGGACCCGGCGATCTTCGTCCAAGCCGAACGGCGGGGCACCGCCCATGCGGTGCTCGCCGCGCGCGAGGCGATCGCCGTGGGGGCGGACGACATTCTCGTGCTGTTCGCCGATACGCCCCTGGTGCGGCCCGAGACGCTCGGCCGGCTGCGCGCGGCGCTGGCGGAGGGCGCGGCGGTCGCCGTGCTCGGCTTCCGCGCCGCCGATCCGACCGGGTACGGCCGCCTCCTGGTCGAGGACGGGGGCCTGGTCGCGATCCGCGAGGAAAAGGATGCCAGCCCCGCGGAGCGCGCGGTCGTACTCTGCAACGCGGGGGTGATGGCGCTCGCCGGACGCGAGGCGCTGGCGCTGTTGGACCAGATCGGCGACGACAATGCCAAGCGCGAGTTCTACCTGACCGACGTGGTCGGTCTCGCCAACGAGCGCGGGCTTCGGGCGACCGCGCTCGAGGCCGACGAGGCCGAGGTCCAGGGCGTCAACGACCGGCCCCAGCTCGCCGCCGTCGAAGCCGCGCTCCAGGCCCGCCTGCGGGCGGCGGCGCTGGCCGGAGGGACCACGCTCGTCGCGCCGGAGACGGTGTTCCTGTCGATGGACACCGCGCTCGGCCGCGACGTGGTGGTCGAGCCCAACGTCGTGTTCGGCCCGGGCGTCGCGGTCGGGGAGGGCGCACACATCCGCGCCTTCTCCCATCTCGAAGGCGCCAGCGTTGCCGCCGGCGCGATCGTCGGGCCGTTCGCGCGGCTCAGGCCCGGCGCCGCGATCGGGCCGGGAGCCCATGTCGGGAATTTCGTGGAGATCAAGGCGGCGACGGTCGGCGAGGGCGCCAAGATCAACCACCTCACCTATGTCGGCGACGCCGTGGTCGGAGCCCGTGCCAATCTCGGCGCCGGGACCATCACCTGCAATTACGACGGCTTCGACAAGTTCGTCACCGAGATCGGGGCCGGCGCCTTCATCGGCTCGAACTCGGCGCTGGTCGCGCCGGTGAAGATCGGCGACGGCGCCTATGTCGGCTCCGGCAGCGTGGTCACGGACGACGTGCCGGCCGATGCGCTCGCGCTCGGCCGCGGCCGCCAGGCGGTGAAGGAAGGCTGGGCCGCCCGCTTCCGCGCCGCCCGGGCCAAGGCGAAGCGCGCGGGCTGATTTTCCGACAGGGGAGACTGCGATGGATCTGGGACTTGCGGGCCGCAAGGCGATCGTCTGCGCGTCGAGCCGCGGGCTCGGGCGCGCCTGCGCCGAGGCGCTCGCCGCCGAGGGCGTAGCGGTGGTGATGAACGGCCGCGACGCGGCCGTCCTGAAGGAGGCCGCCGAGACGGTGCGCCGGGCGAGCGGCGTCGCCGTTATCGAGGTCCCGGGCGACGTTTCCGAGCCGAAGGTGCAGGACGCGCTCCTCGCCGCCTGCCCGGAGCCGGACATCCTGGTCAACAACAACGGCGGCCCCGGCATGCGCGATTTCCGCGAGGCCGACCCGGAGGCTGTCCTGAAGGGCGTCCGCGGCAACATGATCACCCCGATCGAGATGATCCGCCGCGTCATCGACGGCATGATCGAGCGCCGCTTCGGCCGGATCGTCGACATCACCTCGGCCTCGGTGAAGCTGCCGCTGTCCCGGCTCGACATCTCGAGCGGCGCCCGCGCCGGGCTGACCGCCTTCCTCGCCGGCCCGGCCCGCCAGGTTGCCGAGCACAACGTCACCATCAACCACATCCTGCCCGGCACGTTCGCGACCAGCCGCTTCCGCGAGATCGGCGGCGATCCGGCGATGATCGCGGCGATTCCGGCCAAGCGGGCCGGCGAGCCCGAGGAGCTCGGGCGGCTCTGCGCCTTCCTGTGCTCGGTCCATGCCGGCTACATCACCGGGCAGAGCATCGTGATCGACGGCGGCCGCTATCCCGGCGTGCTGTGACGCCGCCGCGCCTCGCAACGGCCAGAACCGGGCCTTGCGGCGCAATGACGCAAAGCTTGCCTATGTTCGAATAGTTCCAGTCTAGCCAGTTGATCGAAGGAGATCAGGACGTAGCGACGTTCAGATCGCACCTTCTGAACTGGAAACTCTCTAATCTAGCTGAGGCACTCCATTGCAGTGCCTCATTCCTTCGGCTAGTGAGAATGACTCGCACCTGTTGTCGCGTCGAAGGCTGCGCCGCATGCTCGTTCCCTTCCTCATCATGATGCGCGAAGGCATCGAGGCGGCGCTGATCGTCGGCATCGTCGCGAGCTATCTGCGCCAGACCGGCCGCCAGCGCTGGATGCCGCGCGTCTGGCTCGGGGTCGTCCTGGCCTGCGTGCTGTGCCTCGCCGTCGGCATTGCGCTCGACCAGGCCTCGGCCGAGTTCCCGCAGCGCGAGCAGGAGCTGTTCGAGGCCGCCGTCGGCCTTGCCGCCGTCGTCATCCTGACCTCGATGGTGTTCTGGATGAAGAAGGCGGCGCGCTCGATCAAGGCCGAGCTGCACGATTCGATCGACGCCGCGCTCCGCGGCGGCGACCATCAGGGATGGGCCCTGACCGGCATGGCCTTCTTCGCGGTGGCGCGGGAAGGACTGGAGTCGGTGTTCTTCCTGCTCGCGACCTTCCAGCAGAGCGCCGGCATCTGGGCGCCGGTCGGCGCGCTGCTCGGCGTCGCGGTCGCCGTCGCGGTCGGCATCGGCATCTACTATGGCGGGGTGAAGCTCAACCTCCGCCGCTTCTTCCGCTGGACCGGGGCGTTCATCCTGCTCGTCGCGGCGGGTCTTCTCGCCGGCTCGCTCCACGCGCTGCATGACGCCGGGCTGTGGAACGGCCTGCAGGCGATCGCTTTCGACATCAGCGGCGTGCTGCCGGCCGACAGCGCGCTGGGCTCGGTGCTCCACGGCATCCTCGGCTACCGGGACACGCCGACCGTGGGCGAGGTCGCGATCTACCTGCTGTTCCTGGTGCCGGCCCTGGTGCTGTTCTTCGGCGGCAATGGACCGGCGCCGCGGTCGGCCGCCCATCCGGCCCCTGGCGAATAGGGGGCGGCGATGGCGTGGAAACCTTGGCAGATCGGTGGAGCGGTGGCGGTCGTCGTGGTGGCGGCCGGCCTCGGCGTCTATTTCGGTACCGGCGACGAGGGCGGCCCGACGCCGGCGGCGAACCCCTCGGCGTCGGGCGGTGCCGCGGCGGCGCCGGCCCCGATCGAGGTCGCGGTCACCGACAAGGCCTGCGAGCCTGAGACGCTGACGGTGCCGGCGGGCAAGGTCTCCTTCCGCATCGTCAACAAGAGCCAGCGCGCGCTCGAATGGGAGATCCTGAAGGGCGTGATGGTGGTCGACGAGCGCGAGAACATCGCGCCCGGCTTCACCGCACGTCTGACCACGACGCTCGAGCCCGGCACCTACGGCATCACCTGCGGCCTCCTCAGCAATCCCAAGGGCACGCTGACCGTGACCGGCGGCGCCCCGGCCGCGGCCAAGCCGAGCGTGCTCGACCTGGTCGGGCCGATCGCCGAGTACAAGGTCTACGTCACCGGCGAGGTCGAGGCGCTGGCGAAGGACACCGAGGCCTTCACAGCGGCGGTCAAGGCCGGGAAGCTCGACGAGGCCAAGGCGCTCTATGCGCCGGCGCGGGTCCACTACGAGCGCATCGAGCCGATCGCCGAGCTGTTCAGCGACCTCGACGCCGCCATCGACTCGCGTGCCGACGACCACGAGAAGAAGGAAGCCGACCCCGGCTTCACCGGCTTCCACCGCATCGAGTACGGCCTGTTCGCCAGGAACTCGACCGAGGGCCTGGCGCCGTTCGCCGACAAGCTCGTGGCCGACGTCGCGGACCTGCAGAAGCGGATCGCGACGCTGGCCATTCCGCCCAACAAGATGGTGGGCGGCGCCGCCGACCTCATCGAGGAGGTCGCCTCCAGCAAGATCAGCGGCGAGGAAGACCGCTACAGCCACACCGACCTCTGGGACTTCCAGGCCAATCTCGACGGTGCTGAGAAGATCGTCGACCTGCTCCGGCCGTTGACCAGGAAAGCCGATCCCGCGCTGTCGGACCGCATCGACAAGAATTTCGCGACCGTCGACAAGATCCTCGCCAAGTACCGGGCCGAGGCTGGCGGCTTCGAAACCTACGACAAGCTGACGCCGGAAGACCGCAAGGCCCTGCAAGGCCCGGTGACGGCGCTGGCCGAGGATCTCGCCCGGCTGAGCGGCACGCTCGGCATCAGTTGAGAGGCGCCTGGACCGCCATGGCCGAAACTCCTCCCCGCGATCCCGCCAAGCCCGAGGCCGAGCGGCTGCGCTCGCCGGGGCGGCGCAATCTCCTTCTCGGCCTCGGCGCAGTCGGCGGCGGCGCGGTGGTGGGGGCCCTCGCCGGCAATGCCGCGGCCGCGGAAAAGCCGGGGCCTGTGGCCGACGGGGCCAAGGCGCGCCAGCCGGTCTATGGCCGCCACCAGTCGGGCGTCGCGACGCCGCGTCCGGCGGCCGCGATGATCGCGTCGTTCGACGTGCTCGCGACCACGAAGGACGAGCTCCGCGACCTGTTCCGGGGCCTGACGGAGCGGGTCGCTTTCCTGATGCAGGGCGGCACGCCGCCTTCTCTCGACCCGAAGTTTCCGCCGGCCGATTCCGGCGTGCTCGGACCGACCGTCACGCCGCACGATCTCACCGTCACCGTCGCGGTCGGCGCCTCGCTGTTCGACGGCCGCTTCGGTCTCGCCGGGCTGAAGCCGCGGCATCTCGAGACGATGCATGCCTTTCCGAACGATGCCCTCGTCGCGGACGAGTGCCACGGCGATCTCCTGCTCCAGATCTGCTCCGACAGCCCGGAGGCCAACGTCCACGCGCTGCGCGACGTGGTGAAGCACTTCCCGAGCCAGCTCATGCTGCGCTGGAAGCAGGATGGCTTCGCTCCCCCGCAGGCACTGGCGACGCCGGCCGGGACCGGGCGCAACCTGCTCGGCTTCAAGGATGGCACCGTCAATCCCGATCCGCTCGACCCGGCGGCGATGGAGCGGGTGGTGTGGGTGCAGGACGGGCAGGGCGAGCCGGCCTGGGCGGTCGGCGGCTCCTACCAGGCGGTGCGCCTGATCCGCCATTTCGTCGAGGCCTGGGACCGCACGGCGCTGCAGGAGCAGGAGAACATCTTCGGCCGCGACAAGGCGACCGGCGCCCCGCTCGGCATGAAGCGCGAGCACGACGAGCCGGATTTCGCCAAGGATCCCAAGGGAGAGCGCGTTCCGCTGACGGCGCACATGCGCCTCGCCAATCCGCGCACCAAGGGCGAGCCGGCGCACCGCCTGTTCCGCCGCCCGTTCAACTATTCGCGCGGCATCACCAAGGCGGCGCAGATGGACATGGGCCTGATCTTCATCTGCTTCCAGGCCGACCTCGCGGCCGGCTTCATCACTGTGCAGAACCGCCTCAACGGCGAGCCGCTCGAGGAATACGTGAAACCATTCGGCGGCGGCTATTTCTTCGTCCTGCCCGGCGTGCCGGACAAGTCCCGCTATCTCGGCCAGCCGCTGCTGGAGGCGTGAGGGCACCTGCCGTCATTGCGAGCGAAGCGAAGCAATCCAGGGTAAACGGCAGAGCGGCTTCTGGATTGCTTCGTCGCTTCGCTCCTCGCAATGGCGGGCCGCGCCTATTCCCCCGCCATCCGGAGCGGGGCCTCGCCGCCGTCGCGGGCGCGGAGCTCGGCCTCGCGCTGGGCGATGTAGTCGCGGGTCATCGGCACCGCGGTCTGCTCGTGGACGAGCTGGACCTGGAAATTGACCATCTCGCCGGCGCGGAAGGTCGCCTCCGAGGCGGCGAGATAGAACTCCCACATTCGGCAGAAGCGCTCGTCGTAGAGGCGCCTCGCGTCGTCGCGGCGGGCGAGGAAGCGCTCGCGCCAGTGCCGCAGGGTCTCGGCGTAGTGGAGGTGCAGGATCTCCACGTCGGTGACGATCAGGCCGACGCGCTGGATCGACTCGGCCACCTCCGACAGCGCTGGGATGTAGCCGCCGGGGAAGATGTATTTGTCGATCCAGGGATTGGTGAAGCCCGGCCCGTCGGTCCGCCCGATGGTATGGAGCAGGGCGACCCCGTCCTTCTTCAGGAGGCGCGACACTGCGGAGAAGAAGGCGTCGTAATAGCCGACACCGACATGCTCGAACATGCCGACCGAGACGATGCGGTCGAAGGTCTCCGGCACCGCCCGGTAGTCCTGGAGGCGGAACTCGACCCGGCGCGCGAGGTCGCGGTCCTGGGCGCGCCGGCGCGCCAGCGAGAGCTGTTCCTCCGACAGGGTGACTCCGACGACGTCGGCGTCGGTGAACTCGGCGAGGTAGAGGCCGAGCCCGCCCCAGCCGCAGCCGATGTCGAGCACGTTCTGCCCCGGCTCGATCAGGAGCTTCGAGGTGATGTGGCGCCGCTTGGCGAGCTGGGCCTCTTCGAGGCTCATGTCCGGGCGCTCGAAATAGGCGCAGGAATATTGGCGGTCGCTGTCGAGGAAGAGGTCGTAGAGGCCGGCGTCGAGGTCGTAGTGGTGGGCGACGTTCGCCTTGGAGCGGGCGCCGCGGTTGCGCTGCTTCCAGCGCCGCAGCGCGAAGCGGACGCCGCTCAGCATCCTGGCCGAGAGCGCCGGCTTCTGGCCATGACTCTCGCGCAGCACGAGCTCGAGGAGGTCGTAGACCGAGCCCTGCTCCATCACGAGCCGGCCGTCCATGAAGAGCTCGCCGAGCTTGAGATAGGGGTCGGCCAGGACCGCGAACTGCGCCCCTCGGTCGGCGAAGCGCACGACGATCGGCTGCCCGGTGCCGTCGCCGCAGGCGAGGCGGCGGCCGTTGGCGAGCACGATCGTCAGGTTGCCGGCGCGGACGAGGCGTGACAGCACCTCCTGCAGCAGTCTTTCCATCGCGCACTCCGAGAACGGGCAGGATCGCCCGTGGCCAGCCGCCGGCCGGTCGGGTTTATCGCCAAGTCGAAGCGCGCTGGCAACGATGGAATCGCAAGGCACCCGCGGCAGCAACGCATTGCCGCCGCACGAGCGCCCGATCTGAACCGCCGAAGACGCTATTCGGCCTTCATGACCTGGCCGCGGATCTCACCGCCTTTGTGCGCCGCGGTGTGGATGTTGAAATACATCTCCCCGTCGGCAAGGTCCTTGGCCTGAGCCTCGGTCAGCGTCGCGGAACCCTCGAAGCTGCCGTTCGCCGCCTTGACCGGCACCAGCACGCCCGCGTTCTTGCCGGGGCCGGCGGGGCCATGGAAATGGGCGGCGATGGCGGGGCCGCTCAGGCCGGAATAGCTGCCCTGGTAGGTCAGCTTGCGGCTCGTGGTGTCGTAGGTCGCGGTCAGGCTGCCCTTGCCGTTGCCGGTGTTCGGCGGCACCTCGCTCGACGCCTCGAGATCGGCCTTGTAGTTGACCGTCGCCGCCTGGGCGGGGGCAAGCGCGCCGAGGGCAAGGAGAGCCACGGCGGCCGCGGCGCCGGTGACGAGATGCCGTGTCATGACGATCCTCCCTGGAGCGGCCGGGACGCCCCGGCCGAGCGTCGAAGCTGACACGCCCCCGGCATCCTTCAATTCACATTGACGTGGGAGGATAGGACCGCGCCGCGAGCGGTCAGTCGAACAGGCTCGACACCGATTCTTCGTGCGACGTCCGGGCGATGGCCTCGCCAACCAAGGTCGCGATCGAGCAGACGCGGATGTTGCGGGCGACGCGCACGGCCTCGGTCGGCTGGATCGAATCGGTCAGCACCATCTCCTTCAGCCGCGAGGCGGTGATGCGCGCGACCGCCCCGCCCGAGAGCACGCCGTGGGTGGCGTAGGCATAGACCTCGCGGGCGCCCTGGCCGAGCAGGGCATCGGCGGCGTTCACCAGCGTGCCGCCCGAATCGACGATGTCGTCGAGAAGGATGCAGGTGCGGCCTTCCACGTCGCCGATGACGTTCATCACCTCGCTTTCGCCGGGCCGCTCGCGCCGCTTGTCGACGATGGCGAGCGGCACGTCGATGCGCTTGGCGAGGCCCCGCGCCCGCACCACGCCGCCGACATCGGGCGAGACGACGGTGACCGAGTTGTGCGGGATGTGCTCCTTGATGTCGCGCACCATCACCGGCGCCGCCCAGAGATTGTCGGTCGGGATGTCGAAGAAGCCCTGGATCTGGCCGGCGTGAAGGTCGAGCGTCATGACGCGGTCGACTCCCGCCCGGGTGATCAGGTTCGCCACCAGCTTGGCCGAGATCGGCGTGCGCGAGCCCGATTTCCGGTCCTGCCGGGCGTAGCCGAAATAGGGCACGACCGCGGTGATGCGCCGGACCGAGGCGCGCCGGAGCGCGTCCACGATGATCAGCAGCTCCATCAGGTGGTCGTTGGCCGGGAACGAGGTCGACTGGATGACGAAGACATCCTCGCCGCGCATGTTCTCGAGGATCTCGACGAACACCTCCATGTCGGCGAAGCGCCGCACGTTGCAGCGCGTCAGCGGCGTCGAGAGATACGCCGCGATCGCCTCGGCGAGAGGACGATTGGAATTGCCCGCAACGAGCTTCATCTGCCCCTCGCCCTGATCCGCACCATCCGCCGCCCGGAGACGGGCGGCTGATAGCAGCGAATCCGCCCGGCCTCAACGGTCAGGGCGCCACAGATGACAGCCGTATGACGCCGCCGGGGGCGTAAGGGCGGACGCTACGGGGCGGCCGCCTCGTAGTCGGCGCTGGCGGCGAGCCAGTCCTCCTCGGCGGCGGCGAGCGCGGCGAGGGCCTGCGCCCGCTCCTTGGCGAGCGCCGCACCCCGGCCGGGGTCGGCGGTGAAGGCATCGGGCCGCGCCAGGGCGGCGTCGAGCGTCGCGATCGCCTGCTCCAGGCGGGCCATCGCCGCCTCGGCCGCCTTGATGCGGGCGCGGAGCGGAGCCAGCGCGACGCGGCGCTCCGCCGCCTGGCGGCGCTCCTCGCTCCGCGAGGCGCGGGGCTCGCCGCTTCCGGCAGACGCGTCGTCCGGCGCGAGCACGAGGCGGCGGTAGTCGTCGAGGTCGCCGTCGAACGGGCGGGCGGTGCCGTCGGCGACGAGCCACAGCCGGTCTGCCGACGCCTCGACGAGATGGCGGTCGTGGCTGACCAGGACGACCGCGCCGGGGAAGTCGTTCAGCGCCTCGACCAGGGCGGCGCGGCTGTCGATGTCGAGGTGGTTGGTCGGCTCGTCCAGGATCAGGAGGTGCGGACCGTCGAATACGGCGAGGCCGAAGGCGAGGCGGGCCTTCTCGCCGCCGGAAAGGTGGCCGACCGCGACGTCGGCGCGCTCGGCGGAGAAGCCGATCCGCGCCGTCCGGGCCCGCACCGCGGCTTCCGGCGCCTCGGGCAGGCGGCGACGCACATGCTGATAGGGGGTCTGTTCCGGCACCAGGAGATCGAGCTGGTGCTGGGCGAAATAGCCGGCGACCAGCCGCTCTGACCGGCGCATCTCGCCCTTCGCCGGCTGAAGGCTCCCGGCAAGGAGACGGGCCAGCGTGGTCTTGCCGTTGCCGTTCTGCCCGAGCAGCGCGATGCGGTCGTCGGGCGCGAGCGTCAGCGACAGGCGGTCGAGCACGATCGTTTCGGCGTAGCCGACCGCGACCCGGTCGAGCGCGATCAATGGCGGCGCCAGCGCCTTCGCCGGGGCCGGGATGTCGAAGGGCTGGACGGCGTTCTCGGCGGCGACCGCGACCGGCTCCATCTTCTCCAGCCGTTTCAAGCGCGACTGGGCCTGCCGCGCCTTGGTCGCCTTGGCGCGGAACCGCTCGACGAAGGCAGCGAGGCGCTGGCGCTCGGCGTCCTGCTTCTTCTTGAGCTTGAGGTCGAGCAGCAGGCGTTCGCGGCGGCGGCGGTCGAAGGTCGTGTAGTTGCCGCGGTGGAGCGTCAACCTGCGTTCGGACAGGTAGAGGATGTGGTCGCAGGCGCCGTCGAGAAGGTCGCGGTCGTGGCTGATGAGGACGACGGTGCGCGGGTAGCGCGCCAGATAGTCCTGGAGCCACAGCGTCCCCTCGAGATCGAGGTGGTTCGAAGGCTCGTCGAGGAGCAGGAGGTCTGGCTCGGCGAACAGCGTCGCGGCGAGCGCGACGCGCATCCGCCAGCCGCCCGAAAACGAGGCGCACGGGCGCTGCTGGGCCGCGGCGTCGAAGCCGAGGCCGGCGAGGATGCGCGCGGCCCGCGCCGGGGCGGCGTGGGCGCCGATATCGGCGAGGCGGGTCTGGATTGCGGCGATCTCATGGGGGTCGCGGGCGGTCTCGGCGGCGGCGAGGAGGCGGGCGCGCTCGGTGTCGGCGGCGAGCACCGCCTCGACCAGGCTTTCGGGGCCGGACGGCGCCTCCTGGGCGACCTGCCCGATCCGCATGCCGCGGGGCAGGGTGATGGTGCCGTCGTCGGGTTGGGTGTCGCCCGCGATCGCGGCGAAAAGCGTGGTCTTGCCTGCGCCGTTCCGCCCGACGACACCGACCCGCGCCCCCTCGGGCACCGCGACAGTCGCGTGCTCGATCAACAGGCGCCCGGCGATCCGGAGCGTGAGGTCGTCGAGGTGGAGCATCGCGGCCTTGTGCCGCGAGCGGAGGCGAGGAGCAAGCCGGACGGGAGAGTCGCCGGGTAGACATCGGCAACGCCGGTGCCCACTGTCGTGGGCACGCTCTGCATGCCCACGACAGTGTCTACCGTGTCGTCAGCGCTTCAGATCCCGGACGGCGTCCTTCACGTCTCCGAGCTTTTCGCGGGCCTTGCCTTCGAGCTTGTCAGCCTTGCCTTCGGCCTGGAGCCTGGCATTGCCGGTGAGGCCGCCGACGGCGTCCTTGACCGCGCCTTCGGCCTGCTTGCCGGCGCCCTTCAGATGTTCCTTGTCCATGTCTCGTCTCCCGTGGCTCGACGCCCGGATGGGGCGGTTTCCAACAGGATCAACGTGATGGGGCCGGCCGGGTTTCGTCCCGGGCGGCGAGGGCCGCGTCCCATTCGGCGCATATCGCACCGTCGGTCTCGCCCGGACGGTGGATGGCGGCGACCGAGGCCAGAGCGTCGATGCCCAGCAGCTCCCCCAGCGCCCAGACCGCGGCGCCCCGCACGGCGGGCGACGGATCCGCGAGCCGGTCGCGGGCGGCCGCGGCGAGCGCCGGCATCCCCGAGTTTCCGACCGCGATCATCACGTTGCGGACGAAGCGGTCGCGGCCGATGCGCTTGACCGGGCTCTTGCGGAAGAGGGTGCGGAAGCCGGCGTCGTCCAGCGCCGCGAGGTCGGCGAGGGCGGGGGAGACCAGCTCCGCCCGCGCGGCGAGCCGCGCCTCGTGGCCGGCGGCGGCGAACTTGTTCCAGGGGCAGACGGCGAGGCAGTCGTCGCAGCCATAGATGCGGTTGCCGATGGCGCGGCGGAATTCGTGCGGGATCGGCCCGTCGTGCTCGATCGTGAGATAGGAGATGCAGCGCCGGGCATCGAGCTGGTAGGGCGACGGGAACGCCGCGGTCGGGCAGGCGTCGAGGCAGGCGCGGCAGGTGCCGCAGTGATCCGTCTCGGCGGCGTCGGCAGGGAGCGCCGCCGTCGTGAAGATGGCGCCGAGGAAGAGCCAGGAGCCGAAGTCGCGGCTGACGAGGTTGGTGTGCTTGCCCTGCCAGCCGAGCCCGGCCGCGGCGGCGAGCGGCTTCTCCATCACCGGGGCGGTGTCGACGAACACCTTGATGTCGGCGCCGGCCTGGTGCGCCAGCCACTGGCCGAGGCGCTTCAGCTTGCCCTTGACGAGGTCGTGGTAGTCGTCGCCGCGGGCATAGACCGAGATGTTGCCGCGATCCTTGGCGGCAAGTCCGGCGAGTGGGTCGCCCGCCTGCCCGTAGTTCAAGCCGAGCATCACGACGCTGCGAGCCTCGGGCCAGAGCGCCCCCGGCGCGCTGCGCCAGACCGCGCGCTCCGCCATCCAGCCCATCGAGCCGTGCCGCCCGGCCGCGAGCCATCGGCCGAGCCGCTCCGCGATCTCGGGCACGGCGTCGGGCATCGTCACCCGCACCGCGTCGAAGCCCTCGGCCCGCGCACGGGCGAGGAAGACGGCCTTCAGCTTGGCGGCATCGGAAAAAGGCGTGACGCAACTCCCTCCCTCCTTGCGGAAGAGCGTTGGGGAGGGGGGTGCGCCTGTGCAGGGCGCCGCTTCGGTGGCGAGGGCGTACCCCTCACCCGGTTCGCCCGCGCTTCGTGCGGCCGACCCGACCTCCGCCGCCGCAAGTCGGGCCTGCCCGACCTGCGAACCATCGGGGCGAACCGGCGAACCCGCGAGGTCGCCGGGGGAGGTGGGCGCCCCCGTCTCGCTCAAAAATCCAGGTCGGCGTAGCTCGCCGGCGGGGTGATGCCCGCCACCCGGTCGGTCAGCAGCGTCCGGAACGCCGGCCGGGACTTGACGCGCGCGTACCATTCCTTGGCGGTCTCGTCCTCTTCCCAGGGCACGTCGCCGAGGAAATCGGCGCTGGAGAGATGCGCCGCCGCGGCGAGGTCGGCATAGCTCATCTCCTCGCCGGCGAGCCAGCGTCGCTGGCGGATGAGATAGCCGATATAGCGCAGATGATAGCGCACGTTGGCCTTGGCGGCGCGGATCAGGCCGGCCTCCGGCGGGCCGCCGCCGTCGCCGTTCTTCATGAAGCGCTTGTAGACCTTCTCGTGCACGAGGTGGCTCGTCACCTCCTCGAAGAACTTGCCGTTGAACCAGTCGAGCAGGCGGCGCACCTCGACCCGGGGCTCCGGCCCGGCGGGCAGCAGGCGCCGGCTGCCGAGCGCGGCGCCGCGGGTCTCGTCGAGCCACTCGGCGATGACGTCGGCGCCGGGCACCGCAGCGATCTGCGCCTCGGTGAGGACGGGCGTCGTCCCCGCCGGGTTCAGCATCAGGAATTCGGGCCGGCGCTCCCAGGTCTTCTCCTCGACCAGGGTCGCGTCGAGGCCGATCTCGCCGAGGGCGAGGCGGACGAAGCGTGAATGCGGGCAGAGCGGATGATGATACAGGGTCGCCATGAACGGGGCGTCCGGGCGGCCGAAAGGATACTTTCGAGGAGGTGGCGCCGCGCGGGGCACCCGTATAGAACCCCGCCCGGCCACGGGCAACCGCCTTGCCCGGCCGGGCAGGGAGTCGGCGGATGGATCCAGGCCAGATCGTGGACGCCCTGGTGCTCGGCATCGTCGAGGGCCTCACCGAGTTCATACCGGTCTCCTCGACCGCGCATCTCCTTCTGCTCAGCCGATTCCTCGGCTTCCAGTCGCCGGGCAACAGCTTCGAGATCCTGATCCAGTTCGGCGCGATCCTGGCGGTGGTCGCGGTTTACCTTCGCCGCATTTTCCAGGTCGTGGTGGCGCTGCCGACCGATCCGAGGGCGCGGCGCTTCACCCTCGGGCTGATTCTCGCCTGCATCCCGGCGGCCGCGGCGGGGGCCATCCTGCACGACTTCATCACCCGTGTGCTCTATGCCTCGCCGGTTCTGATCTCGGTCGCGCTGATCCTCGGCGGCTTCGCTCTGCTCGCGATCGACCGCGCCGAGCTTCGCCCGCGCTACGACGACGCGATGAACCTGCCGATCCCGACGGCGGTCATCATCGGCGTGTTCCAGATGCTGGCGCTGATCCCCGGGGTGTCGCGTTCCGGCGCCACCATCGCCGGCGGCCTCCTGGTCGGCTGCGACCGCCGCGCCGCGGCCGAATATTCCTTCTTCCTGGCGATGCCGATCATGGTCGGCGCCTTCGCCTTCGAGTTCTACGAGAACCGCGCGCTGCTGCACGGCAGCGACCTTGCCCTGATCGCGATCGGCTTCGTCGCAGCCTTCGTCTCGGCGCTGGTCGTGGTGCGCATGCTGCTCGACTTCGTCTCGCGCCGCGGCTTCGCGCCGTTCGCGTGGTGGCGCCTCGTGGTCGGCGCGGCCGGGCTTGCCGCGGTCCTTGTGTACGGCTGAGCGTCGCACCGGGAACTGCCGCAACTCCGCCTCGTTGGGGGGGCATCGGTCGCCCGCGGCCGCGGGCCGCATCGGATTCGGAGTCTCCCCATGAAGCTTCACCTCGTTCTCGCTGCCGCGCTCCTGGTGCTGCCGGCGGCGGCCATGGCCCAGGGCGCGGGCGGCGGCACCGACGCCGGGACCGCCGCGAGCCCGACCCAGCCGCAGGCGACCGCGCCGAGCGGAGCCGAGGCGCCCATGCGCGGGGGCCGTCATCGCGGCGCCGGCCAGGAGAAGCCGCTGACGGCGCAGCGTTTCGCCCGGGCTGCGGCGCAGGGCGGCATGTTCGAGGTGCAGTCGAGCCAGGCGGCGCTGCAGAAATCCCAGAACGACGAGGTCAAGAAGTTCGCCCAGCGCATGATCGACGACCACGGCAAGGCGAATGACGAGCTGCAGCAGCTCGCGGAGGGCGAGCACCTCAAGATCCCGCCCGATCTCAACAAGCGCAACCAGGCCCAGCTCGACCAGCTCCAGGGCCTGTCCGGCGCGGCATTCGACGCCGAATATCTCAAGGACCAGCGGCGCGCCCATCGCCAGGCCATCCACCTGTTCCAGCGCTACGCCGACACGGGCACCGACCATTCCCTGCAGGACTGGGCGAAGAAGACGCTGCCCACCCTGCGGGAGCATCAGGCGATGCTGCGGAAGATCAAGAAGTCGTCATAACCGATTGAAATACTTGTAGCGTGGGCATCGGCGGCGTCGGTGCCCACGCGTTCCGGCGGTTGATGCCGCGGAACGTGGGCAAGCCGGGCTTGCCGGCCCCGCGAAGTGGTCGCGACGGTGGCGAACGTCGGCGGAATCACCTATCTAGAGGGCATTCCCGATCCCCTAGAAGAATCCCGTGGCCGAACCCGAGAATCCCACGCCGCCGGGCCCCGGCGCGCCGTCCGACATCAAGCCGGTTTCCATTGTCGAGGAGATGCGCCGCAGCTAC
This sequence comes from Hyphomicrobiales bacterium, assembly GCA_035547055.1. Lineage (GTDB taxonomy): Bacteria > Pseudomonadota > Alphaproteobacteria > Rhizobiales > Methylopilaceae > DASZVN01. The sequence continues at coordinate 11,815 of DASZVN010000031.1, read as the reverse complement.
CTCGACTATGCGATGAGCGTCATCGTCGCCCGGGCGCTGCCGGACGTCCGCGACGGCCTCAAGCCGGTCCACCGCCGCATCCTGTTCTCGATGAACGAGAGCGGCTATTTCCCCGACCGCCCCTACCGGAAATCGTCCCGCGTGGTCGGCGACGTCATCGGCAAATACCATCCGCACGGCGACATCGCGGTCTACGAGGCGCTGGTCCGGATGGCGCAGACTTTTTCGCTGCGCCTGCCGCTGGTCGACGGGCAGGGGAATTTCGGCTCGGTCGACAACGACCCGCCGGCGGCGATGCGCTACACCGAGGTGCGGCTGTCGCGCCCGGCCATGGCCCTCCTCGCCGACCTCGACGAGGACACCGTCGACTTCCAGGACAATTACGACAATTCCGAGCGCGAGCCGGTGGTCCTGCCGGTGCGCCTGCCGAACCTCCTCGTCAACGGCGTCGGCGGCATCGCCGTCGGCATGGCGACCAACATCCCGCCGCACAATCTCGGCGAGGTCATCGACGCCTGCCTCGCCCTGATCGACGACCCTTCGCTCGATGCCGAAGCGCTGAACGCCATCATCAAGGGGCCGGACTTTCCGACCGGTGGCCTCGTCATGGGCCGTTCCGGCATCCGCTCCGCCTACGAGACCGGCCGCGGCTCCATCGTCATGCGCGGCCGCGCCGAGGTGGAGACCATCCGCAAGGAGCGCGAGGCGATCATCGTCACCGAGATCCCCTACCAGGTGAACAAGGCGGCGCTGGTCGAGAAGATCGCCGAGCTGGTGCGGGAGAAGAAGGTCGACGGCATCGCCGACCTCCGCGACGAAAGCGACCGCGAGGGCATGCGCATCGTCATCGAGCTGAAGCGCGAGGCGATCGCCGACGTGGTGCTGAACCAGCTCTACCGCTTCACGCCGCTGCAAACGAGCTTCGGCGCCAACCTCGTGGCGCTGAACGGCGGCCGGCCGCAGACGCTGACGCTGAAGGAGATGCTCCAGGCCTTCGTCGCCTTCCGCGAGGAGGTCGTCACCCGGCGCACCAAGTTCCGCCTCAACAAGGCGCGCGACCGCGCCCATGTGCTGGTCGGCCTCGCCATTACCGTCGCCAATATCGACGAGGTGATCCACCTCATCCGCACCGCGCCCGACCCCAATGCGGCGCGCGAGGCCCTGATGGCGCGCGACTGGCCGGCCCAGGACGTGGCGCCGCTGATCGCGCTGATCGACGACCCCCGCCACACCATCGCCGAGGGCGGCACCTACCGCCTCTCCAACGAGCAGGCCCGCGCCATCCTCGACCTCCGCCTCCAGCGCCTGACCGCGCTCGGCCGCGAGGAGATCGCCGAGGAGCTCGACAAGCTCGGCCGCGAGATCGCCGACTTCCTCGACATCCTGCGCTCGCGCGAGCGCATGTACGGCATCATCCGCGCCGAGCTGACCGAGGCGCGCGACGCCTTCGCGACCCCGCGCAAGACCGAGATCGTCGAATCCGACGCCGATTTCGAGGACGAGGACCTGATCCAGCGCGAGGACATGGTCGTCACCGTGTCCCACGCCGGCTACATCAAGCGGGTGCCGCTCTCGACCTACCGGGCCCAGCGCCGCGGCGGCAAGGGCCGGTCCGGCATGTCGACCCGCGAGGAGGATTTCGTCACCCGCCTGTTCGTCGCCTCGACCCACACCGAGGTGCTGTTCTTCTCGTCCAAGGGCAAGGCCTACAAGATGAAGGTGTGGCGCCTGCCGCTGGCGGCGCCGCAGGCCCGCGGCAAGGCGCTGGTGAACCTCCTGCCGCTGGAGCAGGACGAGCGCATCAGCTCGATCCTGGCGCTGCCGGAGGACCAGGCGGCGTGGGAGACGCTCGACGTGCTCTTCGCCACCACGCGCGGCACGGTCAGGCGCAACAAGCTCTCCGACTTCGTCCAGATCAACCGCAACGGCAAGATCGCGATGAAGCTCGAGGACGAGGGCGACGCCATCCTCGACGTCTGGACCTGCACCGAGGGCGACGACGTCATGCTGACGACCGCGCTCGGCCAGTGCATCCGCTTCCCGGTCGCCGATCTCCGCGTGTTCAAGGGCCGCGATTCGCTCGGCGTGCGCGGCATCTCGCTCGGCAAGGGCGACCGCGTGATCTCGCTGACGATCCTACGCCATGTCGATGCGACGCCGGCGGAGCGCGCCGCCTATCTCAAGCTCGCGGCCGCCGCCCGCCGCGCCGCGACCGGGGAGGAGAACGAGGCCGAGGAGACTGCCGAGGCCATCGGCGCCGAGGACGAGGAGGCGGTGGCGGGCGAGGTCAGCATTCCGGTCGAGCGCTACGCCGCGATGAGCGCCGCCGAGGAGTTCATCCTCACCGTCTCCGAGAACGGCTACGGCAAGCGCGCCTCCTCGTTCGATTTCCGCATCTCCGGCCGTGGCGGCAAAGGCATCCGGGCGACCGACCCGCGACGCCTCGGCGAGATCGGACCGCTGGTCGCCTGCTTCCCGGTCGATGACGGTGACCAGATCATGCTGGTCTCCGACGGCGGCCAGCTCATCCGCGTGCCGGTCGCCGGCATCCGCTTCGCCTTCCGCGCCACCAAGGGCGTCCGCATCTTCAATACCGCGGAGGGCGAGCGCGTCGCCTCCGTCGAGCGGATCAGCGAGGACGGCAATGGCGAGGACGGCAACGGCGAGGGCGACACCGAAGAGGGCGGCAGCGCCGAGGAGTAGCGCGGCGTAGGGTGGGCGAGCGTCGCTTGCCGGTGTCGTCCGTGGGCATCGGCGATGCCGGTGCCCACGCTACAAGGGTCAGGCCGCGTTCGACGAGGCGACCGGCTGGGTCAGGACGGCGTAGAGCGCTGCGGCGTCGTGGGTGGCGCGCAGGCGCTGGGCGACCGCGCTGTCGCGCAGCATGCGGGCGACGCGGGCGAGCGCCTTCAGATGGTCGGCGCCGGCGCCCTCCGGGGCGAGCAGCAGGAACAGCAGGTCGACCGGCTCGCCGTCGAGCGATTCGAAGTCGATCGGCCGCTCCAGGCGGGCGAACAGGCCGAACACGCCGCGCATCTCGCGCAGCTTGCCGTGGGGGATGGCGATGCCGCCGCCGACCCCGGTGGAGCCCAGCCGCTCGCGCTGGAGCAGGGTCTCGAAAATGGTGCGGGCGGCGACGCCGGTCAGCTCGGCCGCCTTGTCGGCGATCTCCTGGAGCGCCTGCTTCTTGCTGTTGGCCTTGAGCGCCGGCAGGACGGCGTTCGGCGACAGGAGGTCGCTCAGCATCGATGGCATCCCGCGAGTGGAGCGCGCCCGGAGCACGCGGCGATTCGCGGACCTTCGGCCGCGGCCCGCATCAGGCGCGAAGCAAGCCCCAGGCCGGACCCGGGCTCGCTCGTGCCGGAGCGGGAGGAACGAAAGCGGACCATGCCGCCATGGCCGGGGGCACCCGCCCACGCGAGGCTGCCCTGTGCCGGACCGGGCGCCATGTGGCCCGCCGTCCGCCCGCTGTCAAGCCGAACCGTGGCCTCCGACTGCTCCCGGCGTGCGGCGAACCACCGCGTCGGGACTGCGCGTACCGCCATCGCTTGCCCTCGCAGGCGATCCTCCGGATCGTGGGCGGCGGCCGCCGGGTGGGACCGCGCCGCCGGCTGCCTGTCCGGAGCCGACGTCCGAGAGTTAAGAGGGGGTGGAACGGGTGTCAAATCGCCCGTCCTGAGGCCGTGGATAAGCCGCCGGGTCGCCCCTCTACTATGCCGCGAGCGCGGCCGCCGGCGCCTTGCCGAGAATGATGTCGGCGGCCTTCTCCGCGATCATGATGGTCGGCGCGTTGGTGTTGCCCGAGACGATTCGCGGCATCACCGAGGCGTCGACCACGCGCAGCCCTTCCATCCCGATCACCTTGAGCGTGGGATCGACCACCGCATCGGGGCCGTGGCCCATCTTGCAGGTGCCGACCGCGTGGTAGAGCGTCGTGCCGGCGACCTGGTTGTAGGCAGCGATCTCGTCGTCGCTGGTGCAGGGCGGCAGCATCGGCGCCTCGATATAGCGGGCGATCGCGGGCTGTTCGGCGATCCGGCGCGCGAGCTTGAAGCCGGCGATGGCGGTCTCGCGGTCGATCGGGTCGGCGAGGTAGTTCGGCACGATCGAGGGATAGGTGACGGCGTCGGCCGCCCGGATGTGCACCGATCCTCGCGATTCGGGCCGCACCTGGCAGGGGTTGATGGTCATGCCCGGCATCTTCTCGGGCAGGAAGGCCTGCTTCTCGGCCAGCTTCTCCAGGTCGATCGAGGCCGGCATCGAGTGGATCTGGAGGTCGGGCTCGGACAGCTCGGGCCGCGACTTGGCGAAGGCGACGACGTGGGCGACGGCGAGCGAGAGCACGCCCTTCCTCTGGAGGAGGTAGTTCACCGCACCGAGGGCGAAGCGCCAGCCCTGCATCAGCTCGTTGAGCGATTGGGTGCCGGGTTTGAACCGCCACTGCATGCCGATCATGTAGTGGTCCTGCAGGTTCTGGCCGACGCCGGGCAGCTCGTGCACCACCGGCAGGCCGTACCGGCTGACGACGGCGCCCTGGCCGATGCCCGACAGCTCGAGGATCTGTGGCGAGGCGACGGCGCCCGCGGCGAGGATGACCTCCCGGCTCGCGCGGGCGGTCTTGCGCTCGCCGCCCTGGAGGAACTCGATGCCGACGGCGCGCTTCCCCTCGGTCAGGATTTTCGCCGTCAGGGCGCGGGTTTCGACGCGGAGGTTCGGCCGCCCCATCACCGGGTGGAGATAGCCGACCGCGGCGGAGTGGCGCTTGCCGTTCCGGATGGTGGCCTGGAACCAGGTCGCGCCCTCCTGGCGGACGCCGTTGATGTCGTCCGAGCGCGGGATGCCGGCCTCGACGCAGGCATCGAGGATCGCCTGCGACAGCGGGTGCTTCATCGTCACGTCCGAGACGTTGAGCGGGCCGCCGACGCCGTGCCATTCGTCCTCGCCGCGCTCCTGGTGCTCGGCGCGGCGGAAATAGGGCTTCACGTCCTCCCAGCCCCAGCCCTCGCAGCCGGACTGGCGCCAGCCGTCGTAGTCGGCGTGCTGGCCGCGGATGTAGAGGAGGCCGTTGATCGAGGAGGAGCCGCCCAGCACCTTGCCCTTGGGCCATTTGTGGACGCGGCCGCCCGAGCCGGGGTCCGGTTCGGTCTCGTAGAGCCAGTTGACGTGGGGATCGTTCAGCGTCCGGCCGAACCCGACCGGGGTATGGATCATCACGTTCGACCAGAACTGGCCTGGGTTCTTGAGCGGCCGGTCGTCGCCGCCGGCCTCGAGCAGCAGCACCCTGTTGCGCGGGTCCGCCGACAGGCGGTTGGCCAGGACGCAGCCGGCGCTTCCGGCCCCGACGACGATGTAGTCGGCGGTGATGACCTCGGCCATGGCGTTTTCTCCCCCAAGTCGCTGCCGCTTCGCGGCTTGGGGGAGATATTACGGAACGACGACCGGATGAAAAGGGGCGGGCTCAGACGCTGGGCTGGTCCTCGCCGACACCGGTCATCTTGCCGATCGCCGATTGCAGGCGCTGGCGGCGGCGCTGGCTCTTGGTCGCGAGCTCGTCGAGCCAGGCGAGGCGGGTCGGCTCGGCCTGTGGACGCGGCCGCTCGGCGCCGACGTCGCAGAGCCGGTCGAGCAGCTCGATCGCCTTGCTCCAGCAGCGTTCCTGCTCGGCGGCGTTCGGCGCCCGGCGGGCTGCGAGCGCAATCAGCTTGGCAGCGGAAGCGGCGAGCTCGACTTCGCTCGCCGCGACGGTGTCGGCGACCAGCGTGGCCTCCGCCTGCGGCATCAGCCGCATCCGGATCCACCCCATCAGGCCGGACGCCGGCGCGGGCGACGCCTGCCGCGGCATTGCTCCGGCGAGCGGCAGGAGCTCCTCCGTCGCGGCCCGGCGCAACAGGTCGAGGCGCTGGCGGTCGAGCCCGTCATTGGTGCCGAGGATGCGGGGCGCGAACGGCTTCAGGCGCTGGCGCAGATGCGCCGGCATCTCGTCGTTCACCACGATCGCGAAGTTGCGGATCACCGCCGAGGCGGTGGCCGGGGCGTCGCTGTGGCGTTCGCCGGCGAGAAAGGCGACGAACGACATGATGCAGAGCCGGCCCCGGCTCGGATCGCCGGACCCCCTGACGAGTTCGATCTGCTGGTAGAGGCGCTCGACGCGCGTGTCGATCGAGCCGTTCATCTCGACCTCCCACCCATTCGGCCGTGGGCCTCGATTTCATCGCGCGCGGAAGCCCGCCGCGCGGAACACCAAGCGCGCAGCACACCAGATGTTCGACTCCGGAGAAACACGCCCGAACAGCCGAGGTTCCTGCCGATGGAGAGCGATCAGGCGGCTGTGATCGCGGCGGCCCGGCAGCGCCCTCACGCAGTTGTTCGTCGACATCGCGGTGCCCCGGCGCTAGGGGCAGCAGGGCGCCGCGCGGCGTTCCCAATGCCCGCGATTGCGCCCTAAGATGCGATGCCCGGGCGTCGCCTGTCGCGTGCCGAGAAGGGGGAGGAAGCGTCGTGAAGCTCTACATGCACCCGGTGTCGATGACGAGCCGGCCGGTCCGCCTGTTCATCGCCGAGAACAACATCCCGGTCGAGGAGCAGCTCGTCGACGTCATGGTCGGCGAGCACTACCAGCAGCCATACGCGTCGATGAACCCCAACCGGCTCGTGCCGATGCTCGACGACGACGACCTGCGCCTGACCGAAAGCTCCGCCATCCTGAAATATCTCGCCGACAAGATCGGCTCGCCGGCCTATCCGAAGGACCTGAAGAAGCGGGCCAAGGTCAACGAGATCATGGATTGGTTCAACACCAACTTCTACCGCGACTACGCCTATGGCTGGATCTACCCGCAGCTCTTTCCGCACCACAAGCGGCCGAGCGACGAGATGCACAAGGGCACCATCGAGTGGGGCAAGGAGCGTGCGCTCGGCTGGCTGCAGGTGCTGAACGATCATTGGCTCGGCGACGGACGGGCCTATCTCTGCGGCAACGAGATCACCATCGCCGACTATTTCGGCATCGGCCTGCTGACGCTCGGCGAGACCATCCGTTGCGATTTCTCGCGCTATCCCAATATCCAGCGCTGGATCGACAACATGAAGAAGCTGAAGAGCTGGCCGAAGGTGAACGAGGCGCTCTACGGCCTCCGCGACGCGGTCAAGGACCAGGAGTTCGTCGCGATCTGACACGTGTGGCTCGTAGGGTGGGCAAGCACAGCTTGCCCCCGAAGACGCGGGCATCGGCGTGCCGATGCCCGCCTACAAGTCAGCGCGATCGGCCGAGACGATAGGAGACCATTATGATCAAGGGCCTGCATCACAACGCCTATCGCTGCCGCGACTCCGAGGAGACCCGCAAGTTCTACGAGGATTTTCTCGGGCTGCCGCTCGCCGGCACGCTCGAGATCAAGGAGACGAAGAGCGGCCGCGCCACCAACACGCTGCACACCTTCTACGAGATGGACGACGGCTCCTATCTCGCCTTCTTCGAGGCGCCGGACCGGCCGTTCGAGTTCAAGACCCAGCACGACTACGACCTGCACATCGCGCTGGAGATCCCGGAAGACCAGCTCAAGCCGATGTTCGACAGGGGCAAGGCGGCCGGCATCGAGACGCGCGGCATCTCCGACCACGCCTTCATCGACTCGGTCTATTTCCGCGACCCCAACGGCTACGTCATCGAGCTGACGGCGCGCCGGGCGAACCACGACACGATGATGGACCCGAAGTCGAACGGCGCCCGCAAGAAGCTCGACGCCTGGGAAGCCGCGAAGAAGGCCGCAGCCGCTTAAATCGCGGTTCCCGTCATGGCCGGGCTTGTCCCGGCCATCCACGACTTCCTTCGCTGAGGCCCTGCAAGCCCGTCATGCCCGGACCAAGTCCGGGCATGACGAGGGCTTCGACCTAGCTCGGCTCCTTCCAGCGCTTGACCTTGCCCGAGTCGATGTCGAACAGGTCCAGCGCCCGGCCGATGGTGTGGTCGACGATCTCCTCGACCGTCTTCGGCTTGGGATAGAATGCCGGCACCGGCGGCATCACGATCGCGCCCATCTCGGTCGCCGTCACCATGTTGCGGCAATGGACGAGGTGGAGCGGCGTCTCCCGGAACAGGAGGACGAGCCGCCGCCGCTCCTTCAGCACGACGTCGGCGGCGCGCGAGACCAGGGTCGCCCCCATCCCGGTCGCGATCTCGGCCAGCGTCTTCGCGGAGCAGGGCGCCACGATCATGCCGCGGGTGCGGAACGAGCCGCTCGAGATCGGCGCGGCGATGTCCGCGTTGTCGTGGACATGGTCGGCCAGGGCCTGGATGTCCTTGAGCTTCATGTCCGATTCGTAGGCGAGGGCGACGATTGCCGGGCGCGACATCACCAGATGCGTCTCGTAGCCGAGCTCACGCAGCACCTGCAGCGTGCGGATGCCGTAAGCGTGACCGGAAGCCCCGGTGATGGCGACGACGAAACGATCCTGAGGCATGAGGCGGGGTTCTCGGCGGAACGGCCCGCCGCCAGTAGCATATTTTTCGGAGCGGTGGCGCTTACCCTCTCCCGCGAGCGGGAGAGGGTGGGACAGGCGTTGCCTACTCCGCGGCCTGGGCGGTGGAGAAGAAATTGCCCGAGCGGACCTTCACCGTCGCCTTCTTCGGGTCGAACGAGACGCCCACCGGGTCGCCGCCCTCGGCCACCACCTTCATCTGGCGCTCGAGGAAGCGGCGCTGCATGACGATGCCGCGGTCGCTGGTCGCCAGATGCTCCTCGGTGTGGAGCGAGATCGGGCCCTGGCCGATCTGGGCCTCGTAATCGCCGGGGAACTCGCGGCGCTCGGCCTCGCTGCGCTCGTCCAGCGCCTTGCCGTTGATCTTGAGGAAGAGGTTGGGCGCGCCCTTCTTCACCCGGCGGGTGAGGAGCTGGAAATAGTGGGTGTCGTCGACCGGGACGACCCAGGCGACGCCGGTCGCCGCGCCCGCATCCATCTGGGTGCTCGGCACCGCCATGACGTTCGGGCACATCCAGTGCGAGATGCGGTCCATGGTGCGCCCGTCGTCGAGCACGCGGACCGCCGAATAGTAGACGCCGTCCTCGACCTGCTTGAAGTCGACCTTGGGCATCAGCGCGAATTGCGGGTGGAACTGCGCGCCGGTGAAGGTCGAGTGCAGCACCTGGACGTGGAACGGGTCCATCACGTTGTCGTTCTGGTGCAGCCAGGAATAGTCGAGGATCGGGTTGCCGATGTGGTTGGCGTAGCGGGTCTGGTATTCCTCGTCGGGCCCGAGATTCTCGATGTTGTCCCAGTGCGGCAGCACGGGCTTCTTCTCGGCCGGGCCCATATAGGCGAACATCAGGCCGTAGCGCTCCTCGACCGGATACCAGGGTTGGCGCACCTTTTCGCGGTGGCCTTCGCCCTGGCTCGGCTCGCAGGGCTGGTCGAGGCAGTGGCCTTCGACGTCGAACAGCCAGCCATGGTAGCAGCAGCGGATGCCCTCGTCCTCGACCTTGCCGTAATAGAGCGTCGTGCCGCGGTGCATGCAGCGCGGATAGAGCATGCCGGGACGGCCCTTGCGGTCGCGGAAGATGACGAAGTCCTCGCCGAGGATGCGGATCTGCTTCGGTGTGGTGGTGACTTCCTCCGACATCGCGACGGGCTGCCAGTAGCGCCGCATCAGCTCGCCGAGCGGGGTGCCAGGCCCGACCTGGGTCAGGACCGGGTTCGAGTGCTGCGGCGGGCGGCCGTAGGCGGTGCCCTCGTCGATCCCCTCTCGCACTCCCGCTTTGCTCATGGTCTGCCTCCAGCGCGGACAGGCCGCCGGCAGCGAAGCAGGCTCCGCGGCGGCGGCGTGAGTAGATCGCTCAACATTAGAACGGTGCCAGGGCCGGAGCAACGGCTGTCGGGGCGGTCGCGGCCTGTAGGGTGGGCATCGGCGGCGTCGATGCCCACGTCCAGCGCCGACGTGGGCACGCGATGCGTGCCCACCCTGCAAGGCCCGCCACTGCGCTACATTCCCTTCGCATGAACCGCTTCGCCGCGCTTCTCGATCGGCTCGCCTACGAGCCCCGGCGCAACGCCAAGCTCCGCCTGATGGCGGACTATTTTCGCGAGACGCCCGATCCCGATCGCGGCTTTGCGCTGGCGGCGCTGACCGGGGCGCTGTCGTTCCGCCATGCCAAGCCCGGCCTGATCCGCGCGCTGATCGAGGAGCGCACCGATCCGGTGCTGTTCGGCCTCTCCTACGACTATGTCGGCGACCTCGCCGAGACCGTGGCGCTGATGTGGCCCGCCGGGCACGGCGCCAATGCCGCGCCGACCCTCACCGACATCGTCGCCGGCCTTCACGATGCCGCCAAGGAGGCGCTCCCCGGTCTCCTCGCCCGCTGGCTCGACGGGCTCGACGAGATCGGGCGCTGGGCGCTGCTGAAGCTGATCACCGGCGCGCTCCGCATCGGCGCCTCCGCCCGCCTTGCCAAGACCGCGGTCGCGATGCTGGGGGAGGGGATCGAGCCCGATGCGGTCGAGCTGGTCTGGCACGGCCTCGCGCCGCCCTACGAGGAGCTGTTCGCCTGGGTCGAGGGCCGCGGGCCGCGGCCGGAGACCAGCGACCCGGCGCCGTTCCGCCCGCCGATGCTCGCGACCGCGGTCGAAGATACCGCCGACTGGCGCCATACGCTCGATCCTGCCGATTTCGTCGCGGAGTGGAAGTGGGATGGCATCCGCGTCCAGGCCGCCGCCGGCCGCGACGAAAGCGGCCACCTGCGTCGCCGCCTCTATTCCCGCACCGGGGAGGATATCTCCGGCGCCTTCCCCGACCTTCTCGCCGAACTCGAGTTCGAAGGCGCGATCGACGGCGAGCTCCTGATCCTCCGCGAGGGGCGGGTGCAGAGCTTCAACGTCCTGCAGCAGCGCCTGAACCGCAAGGCGGTGACGCCCAAGCTCCTCGCCGACTTCCCCGCCCATATCCGCGCCTACGATCTCCTGGTCGAGGGCGCCGATGATCTTCGCGAGCGGCCCTTCGCCGAGCGGCGGGGGCGGCTGGAAGCGCTGGTCGGGCGGCTGGCGAACCCCCGGATCGACCTCTCGGCCGTGGTGCCGTTCGCGACCTGGGACGACCTCGCCGCGGCGCGGGCCGATCCGGCTGCGGCCGGCGGCGACGACGATGCAGCGGCAGTCGAGGGCATCATGCTGAAGCGAGCCGACAGCCTCTATGTGCCCGGCCGGCCGAAGGGTCTGTGGTTCAAGTGGAAGCGCGACCCGCATACGGTCGATGCCGTGCTGATGTATGCCCAGCGCGGCCACGGCAAGCGCTCCTCGTTCTATTCCGACTACACCTTCGGCGTCTGGGCGGCGGGCGAGGGCGGCGATGAGCTGGTGCCGGTCGGCAAGGCCTATTTCGGTTTCACCGACGAGGAGCTGGCCCAGCTCGACCGCTGGGTCAGGAACCGCACCATCAACCGCTTCGGCCCGGTGCGCGAGGTCGCCCACGAGCCGGACCAGGGCCTGGTGCTGGAGGTCGCCTTCGAGGGCCTGGCGCGCTCGACCCGCCACCGCTCCGGCGTCGCCATGCGCTTCCCCCGCATCGCCCGCATCCGCTGGGACAAGCCGCCCCGCGAGGCCGATCGCCTGGAGCATTTGGAGGCGCTGATGAAGGGCGATGCCTGATCCTCCCCCGTTTCACGGGGGAGGAGGACCGTGCGAAGCATGGTGGGGCCATTGGCGCGCCGGAGGGCCCCTCCGGCGCGCTGCGCTCGCCACCGCCCCGTTTCACGGGAGAGGATCAGCGGCGCTTCCGCCGCCGGGCCGCCGGCGCTAGGCTCCGCGCCGACCACAGGGGAGACGCCAT
>DASZVN010000030.1:0-50778 GCA_035547055.1 Hyphomicrobiales bacterium | reverse complement strand
GCCGACCCGCTGACGGTGCCGCAGATCGCGCGGCGCCTCGGCGTGACGCGGCAGAACGTGCAGCGCATCGCCGACCTGCTGGTCGCCGACAGTGCCGCCCGCTACGCGGCGAACCCCGACCATCGCACCTCGCCGCACCTGGTACTGACCCCGGCCGGCACCGCCGCCCTCGCGCGCCTGACGGCCGCAGCCGAGCGCTCCCACGCCGCCCTCGCTGCACGGACGGACGCGGGCGATCTCGCCGCCCTCCATCACGGCCTCCGCCGCCTGCTGGCGGCAGTCGGGCCGACCGAGCTCCCACCTCGCGGCCGGACGCGCCACAACCCCGGAGAGACGCCATGAACCTGACCATCGTCGAAGAACTGCACGCCCTGAACTTCTCGGTGGCCGAAAAGCCCTTTCCCGAAATCGCGATGCAACTCGGCGCGGCCGGCGTCCAGTCCTACCGCGCCGATCTGGTACGGCTGGAGGAGACCTATTACGGCCGCGACGGCACGACCCGTGTGGCCCCCATGCCGCTCGGCGACCCGCCCGCCATCGCGGCGGATTTCTCTACCGACGCGGTGATCATGGCGCTCCGCGCCATCCAGCGCCAGGAGATCCGCTATCCCGAGTTCCTGCGCCGGATCATGCGCGCCGGGACGGCCTGCTACGCGGTGTTCCTCGGTGGCCGCAAAGCGGTCTATACCGGCCTCGACGGCAGCACCTATGTCGAGAACTTCCCGGCGGCGCTTCAGATTCCGCAGCCCAGGGCGGCGTGACTTCGCCGCAGGGAACCGGAGGCTGGGCACACGCAGCGCGCCCGCCTCCGGGGCCGCCGGCTTCAAGCCGGGCGAAGGCGCAGGGCCCGCCGCCGCCTGACCGCATAGGCGACGATCACGCCGTGGGCGGCGATGGCGACGACGATCCCGATCAGGTGGTCCCGCACGCTGCCCGCGCCCGCCGCGTCGATGGCGGCGATCGTGCCGATCGAGGCCGGCAGGAACAGGACGATCGCGGTGATCAAGCCGGGATTGTAGCTCCGGCCGCGGATGGCACCGGCGATGTGAATGAGGGCGTTGAGCAGCATCAGGTAGGCCGCGATCAGTCCGAGGCCGAGATCGACCCGCGCCGCGAGATAGATCACCACCACATCCAGCGCCCATACCGCGCCGATGTTGATGACGAACACCGCGGCCGGCGTCAGCACCTCGGCGCCACCGCCGATGGTGCGGTTGATCCAGAGGCGGAAGCGGTCGGCGTCGTGCTCCTCGTACTGATGGAGCATGTAGAGGGGCAGCAGCAGGAAGACCGAGGTGAAGGCGACGCTCCAGCCGCCCGCCGCAAAAAGCGGCATCAGCGCCAGCAGCATGATGCCCGCGAGGACGCCGCCATAGACCCAGTATGCGTAGAGCCGCCCCGCCATCCTGCTCCCCCCTGCCCCGCATCCGCCGCGAATCGGCTACGGCACCCTTCAACTGCCGGCCGCGCCCGCACAGCCGTCAAGGCGGTCCCGGGCTTATCCTGTCCAATCGCCGCAGGCGGCCTGGACCAGCGCCAGCGCCGCGACGGCGGCGGTGTCGGCCCGCAGCACCCGCGGCCCGAGCGAGATCGCAACGGTGCCCGGCAGCGCGCCGAGCAGGACCCGCTCGGCCGGATCGAAGCCGCCCTCCGGGCCGATCAAGACCGCGGTCGGCTGGCCGGACAGCGCGCGGAGGACCGCCATTGCGTCACCGACCGGGGCGCCCTCGTCGCAGAAGACGAGGCGCCGCCCCTCCGGCCAGGCACGGACGACCTGCTCGAGCGGAGCCGGCGCCACGATGTCCGGCAGGCTCAGGATGCCGCATTGCTCGGCCGCCTCGATGGCGTTCGCCCGCATGCGCTCGAGATTGACCCGGCTCACCTGGGTGCGGCGGGTGAGCACCGGCACGAGGCGGGAGGCCCCCATCTCCACCGCCTTCTGCACCATGTAGTCGAGCCGCGCGTGCTTCAGCGGCGCGAACAGGTACCAGAGGTCCCCGGGCGGGGTCTGCGGACGCAGCCGCTCCCCGATCGCCAGCGCCGCCCGCCGCCGGTCGGGCGCCGCGATCCGCGCCCGCCACTCGCCGTCGCGGCCGTTGAACGCGAGGACGGTGTCGCCCGCACCGAGCCGAAGCACGTTGCGAAGATAGTTGCCCTGCGCGCTGTCGAGAGCGATGTCGGCCCCCTCCGCGAGCGCCGCGTCGACAAAGAGCCGCGGCGCGGCGAAGTCGTAGGTAGCCATGGCGCGACGATAGCCGGGCCGGTGGCCGCCGTCATGCCGGCGGCGGCAACGGCCCACGCGCTGAATCATGGCGGCGGGCGCGCCGCCGCGCTATCTATGGCGGAGCGACCATCCGGCGAACGACCATGAACATCCACGAACGCTTCACCCCGGCCAACGGCGAGGCCGAGCTGCGCTACCTCGACAGCGACTTTCGCGTGGTCAAGCCGGGCGCGTTCGTGCGCTGCGCGGTCTCGGGCCGCGCGATCCCGCTGGAGGAGCTGCGCTATTGGTCGGCAGCCCGCCAGGAAGCCTATTGGGGTCCGGCCGAGGCGGTCGCCCGTGCCCAGGAGACGGGCGAGCTGCCGAAGCGCTGAGGCCAGCGCCGGCCTGTCGCGGCCGGACGGGGCCGGCTCAGGAGCGCGGGAGCTCGCCTTGCTGGGGCAGGCGCCCGTTGGGCGTCAGGCGATCGACGAGGCCGGGCAGCGCCTGGGCGAGCTGCGCCAGGAGATCCTGCTCGCTCATGCCGGCGCGGCGGGCGATCGAGCTGATCGTGTCCTGCCCGAGCGCGGCACCGAGCTGCCCCGGCTCGACCGACGCATTGGGGCCGGTCCCGACCCATGAATTGGCGACGTCGCCGAGGCCGCCGTTCTTCAGCCGGTCGAGCAGGCCACCGAGGCTGCCGGCGAGGTTGCCCTCGTGCATCTCCGGCTCGGCGCTGGCGCCGGCCGGCGCCGCCGCGGGCGCGTCGCGATGCAGCAGCTTGGTCAGCAGCAGCGCACCGGCCGCGATCATCAGCGGCTTGGCGAGGTTGCCGCCGGGAACCGCGCCGCCCATGGCATCGTCGAAGAGACCCATCGCCCATTCCTTTCCTTGACGCATCCCCACCCGCTTCACGCCCGCGGGAAAGAATGCTTCTCCCGCAGGGTCAAGATCAAGGCAGTTCGGGGCCGCCGTTTCGGGATCGGCCGAATCGCCGATAGACTGGCCGCGGGCACGCCTGCCGGACGGCGGCGAGCGAAACCACGGAGGGCGCCATGTCGATCATTGGATGGATCGTGCTCGGGCTGATCGCGGGCTGGATCGGCAGCAAGATCGTCAACAAGTCCGGCGCCGGCGTGCTGCTCGACATCGTGCTCGGCATCGTCGGCGCGCTCGTCGGCGGCTTCATCTTCACCGCGCTCGGCGCCCACGGCATCACGGGCTTCAACATCTACAGCCTGATCGTCGCCATCATCGGCGCGGTCGTGGTGCTGCTGATCTATCACGCCGTCGCCGGCCGGCGCGCCTAGCCGGTCAGCCAATCACCAGCGCGGCGAGCTTCTGGACGGTAAGGTTGTCCTCGGACACCACCCGGTTGCGGCCGCCGCGCTTGGCGGCATAAAGGCAGGTGTCCGCCCGCTCGATCAGGTCCTTGATGCCGTCGCCCTCGTGCCAGGTGGCGACCCCGATCGAGAGCGTCACGCGGCCGAGGCTCTCGCCGCTGGAGCGCTTCACCAACTGCCGGCTCATGACCGCGCGGCGGATGTCCTCGGCGACCGTGACCGCGTCGCTCGAGCCGGTAGCCTTGAGGATGATCGCGAACTCCTCGCCGCCATAGCGCGCGGCGAGGTCGCGGCCCTTGACGCTCTGCTTCAGCGACGAAGCCACCAGCCGCAGCACCTGGTCGCCGACGAGGTGGCCGTAGCTGTCGTTGAACGCCTTGAAGTGGTCGATGTCGGCGAGAAGCAGCGAGAAGAGCTGGCCGTCCTCGGCGACCTCGGCCAGCACCTTGGCCATCGTGTTGTCGAAGCACTTGCGGTTGGCGAGCTGGGTCAGGGGATCGGTCAGGGATTCATTCCTGACCGCCTCGATATCGTCCTGCAGCACCACGAGCTGCGCCCGCGACGCGGCGAGCCGCTCCTCGAGATCGGCATTGGCGCGCTTGGTCTCTTCGGTAGCCCGGACCAGCGTCGTGACGATGTCGAGCAATTGCTGGCGATGCTCGTTGGCGCCGAGCGATTCGAGGATGCGGCCGAGCGTGGTGCCGTAGCTGTCGGCCCGGTCGCGGGCGGAGTCGATCAGCGCGACGATGCGGTCGATCTCGTCCTGGATGTGGGAGCCGACCTCGTCGAAGCGGCGGGCGAAGCGTGCCGGCGACAGATGCTGATCGTAGAGGCGATCGAGATCCTCGTCGCCGAGCAGCCCGCCGTTGTCGAGGATCTCGTTGATCGCCTGGTTGAGGCCGGCGTTGTAGCCGGTCATGTAAGTGTACCACACCTCGTAGTTGCGAGGATAGGCAGCGTGCCGCAGCCGGCGCATCCGGTCCAGAGCGGCCTCGCCAAAGCCGATGGTCCGCTCGAACTCGTCCGCAACCGCCATCGTGTCCCCCACACGAGCTGTTACCCAGCGGTGGTGCCACACGCTGCGTTAATCAGTGGTAAAGACTATCCCGCAACGCCAAGATTCTCTCGGCACTCGCGGTCAATACAGAACCACGGAACGAATAGATTTGCCTTCGTGCATGAGGTCGAAGGCGGCGTTGATTTGGTCGAGCGGCATCGTGTGGGTGATGAGGTCGTCGATATCGATGCGGCCTTCCATATACCAGTCGACGATCTTGGGGACGTCGGTGCGCCCCCTGGCGCCGCCGAAGGCGGTGCCCCGCCACACCCGCCCGGTGACGAGCTGGAACGGACGGGTCGCGATCTCCTGGCCGGAGCCGGCAACGCCGATGATGATGCTCTCGCCCCAGCCGCGATGACAGCATTCCAGCGCCTGGCGCATGGTCGCGACGTTGCCGATGCACTCGAAGCTGAAATCGGCGCCGCCCTGCGTCAGGTCGACGATCGCCTGCACCACCTTGTCGGCGCCGACCTCGGCGGGATTGACGAAGTCGGTCATGCCGAACTTCTCCGCCATCGCGCGCTTGGCGGGATTGGTGTCGATGCCGACGATCCGGTCGGCGCCGGCCATCCGCGCGCCCTGGATGACGTTGAGGCCGATGCCGCCGAGGCCGAACACCGCGACGTTGGCGCCGGGCCACACCTTCGCGGTCCAGATCACCGCGCCGATGCCGGTCGTGACGCCGCAGCCGATGTAGCAGATCTTGTCGAAGGGCGCGTCCTCGCGGACCTTCGCCACCGCGATCTCGGGCAGGACGGTGAAGTTCGAGAAGGTCGAGCAGCCCATGTAGTGCAGCACGGGATCGCCGTCGCAGCGGAAGCGGCTGGTGCCGTCGGGCATGACGCCCTTGCCCTGGGTCGCGCGGATCGCCGTGCAGAGGTTCGAGCGCCGCGACAGGCAGGTTTTGCACTGCCGGCATTCGGGCGTGTAGAGCGGGATGACGTGGTCGCCCGGCTTCACGGCCGTGACCCCGGCGCCGACCTCGCGGACGATGCCCGCGCCCTCGTGGCCGAGGATCGCCGGGAACAGGCCCTCCGGGTCGGCCCCCGAGAGCGTGTAGGCGTCGGTGTGGCAGATGCCGGTCGCCATGATCTCGACCAGGACCTCGCCTGCCTTCGGCCCGTCGAGCGTGACGGTCGTGACCGCGAGCGGCTCGCCGGCCTTCCAGGCAATGGCGGCACGCGACTGCATCCTCTCCTCCCCCTACTGCATCGCGACGGTGACGACCTCGGGCTGGCCCGACTTGACCGCGAAGGTCTGCTGGCGGCTGGCGCCGCCGGTGCGGACGACCGCGGTATAGTCGCCCTCGGCGAGGACGACGTCGGGATCGCGGCCGTTGAGCGCGACCACGGCATCGCCGCCGGGGGTCAGGACGTTCCATGCCGCGTCTGCCGCCGATCCGCCCTGCAGGCGCAGCCTGACATGGGCCGCCTTGTGGTGGACCGTGGCATCGGTCAGCTCGCCCGGCTCGACCTTGATTTCGGAGATGATGCGGGCATTGGCGCCGCCCCAGCGCGAGCTCACCTGGTAGGATCCCGCCGGCAAACGCACGATCTCGCCCGATTTCAGCGGGCTCGTCACCGCGCTCTCGATGCCGTCCTTCATGCGGTGGAGGACGAAGCTGATCTCGGCGGCCGGAATCGGCCGGCCGTCGACCACGCCGACGAAGCGCAGCGCCCCGCAGTCGAGATCGAAGCGCTCGCTTGCGGTGACCGAACCGAGAATGACCCGCCGGGTCTGGCTGACGAGGCCGTAGGCGACGTCGACGATGTAGCCGCCCGGCTCGAGCGCGAGCAGCGGGCGCGGCTCGGTGGTCTCGACCACGAGCGCATAGTTGCCGCCGGCGTCGGGCTGGTCGAGGAAGACGCGCCAGCGCAGCCCGGTGCGGATGTCGTGCAGGCCCTTGCCGAAGGTGGCGGCGAGGCTCAGCACCGTCTTGACCGGCGCCGCCGGGCGGATCGGCGCCGGAAGCGGCCCATGCGCCGGGGCCGGCGGGCGCCGGGCGGGGCTCGCCTGGGCGGGATGGTGCGGAGCCGGGGCCGCCGCGGGGCTCGCCGCGAACGCCAGGGTAGGCGCCAGCGCGAAACAGGCCGCTGCGACCATTGCCGTCGCGGCGGCGGCAGAGCAGGGTCTGGACCGGCTACGCATGGGCGCTGGTTTCCACGAAATCGTGGCGGCGGCAAGATGGCCGGCCCTCGGCCGCGCGGTCCGGCGGAGCCGCACGTTCAGCGGCGGCCCTTGTGCGCCGGCACCGCGGCCTCGGCCATCTCGGGATCCTCGAACTCGATATGCGGGTTGCGCTCGAGGTTCTTCTGGACGTGCATCAGGGCGAAGCGGAGGAAGCCGGCCTCGCCGGGCGACAGCCCGTCGAGGGCGAGACGGTCGATCTCCTGGGGGATGGTGAGGAGGCGCTGCTTCAGCGCAAGCGCCTCCCGCGTCAGGAAGAAGTGGACCTTGCGCCGGTCGGCCTGGCTCGGCCGGCGCACCACGAGGCCGCGCGCCTCCATGTTGCGGAGCTGCTCGACCGAGGTCGGCGCGGTGGCGCCGACGCGGCGGCTGATCTCGCGCTGGGTGAGGCCGTCCTCGTGCCACATCGCGCGCAGGAAATACCACATGCCGATCGGGATATCGTAGGGAAGGAGCGCCGATTGCAGCGTGCGTGACAGGAGGCGCTGGGTCAGCTTGACCTGGGCACCGATGCTTCGCTCGATCGGAAAGCCGTCGGCGACGGCGGGCGACGGCTCCGCCGGCGGCGGCGTTTCGGCGGCTGCGGCCCGCGCCTTCTTCCGTGCTGCCCGTGCCACCCGACCCTTCCGACAGACCTCGCACCCGGCCGCGGTTCCGCGTCAGGCCGGCGCCATCATAGCCGGCCGGCCGATTCGCGCACGCCCGGGCTCATTACCTCTGCGCGAAGCTTCCGCGGCCGCCGGCGGCAGGCTATAGCACGCCGGTCCATCCCGCTCGCGCCCCCAATGCCGATCACCGACGCCTGGTTCTACGCGGCGGCCATCCCCGCGATCGTCATCCTCGGCATCTCCAAGGGCGGCTTCGCGCCGGGCGTCGGCGTGGTCGCGGTGCCGCTGCTCGCGACCTCGGTGCCGCCGCTCCAGGCCGCGGGGATCCTGCTGCCGATCCTGATGAGCATGGACGTGGTGTCGGTGTGGTCGTGGCGGCGCGAATGGGACGGCCGCAGCCTCGCGCTTCTGCTGCCGACCGGCCTCGTCGGCATCTGCCTCGGCTGGATGGCGGCCCGGCTCGTCGACGACCACGCGCTCCGGCTCGGCATCGGGCTGATCTCGCTCGCCTTCGTCGCCTCCCGCGTGATCATGCCCGAGGTCCGCGAGGCGCGGCGGCCGCCGCGCGCGCTCGGCGCCGTCGCGGGCGTGGTGTCGGGCTTCACCAGCTTCCTCGCCAATGCCGGCGGCCCGCCGGTGCAGATGTACCTGATGCCCCAGCGCCTGACGCGGCAGGTCTTCACCGGCACCTCGGCGATCCTGTTCGCGGCGATCAACGCCTCGAAGGTCGGGCCCTTCCTCCAGCTCGGCCAGCTCGACCTCAGAAACCTCGCGACATCGGCGATGCTGCTGCCGCTCGCCGTCCTCTCGACCGTGTTCGGGGTCTGGCTGGTGCGCCGGGTCGACGACGGGCCGTTCTACCGCCTGGTCCTGGTCGGCCTCTCGGCGGTCGGCATCGCGCTGGTCTGGCTCGGCGTCGCCGGGATGATCGGATAGGGCTTTCCGCGACCGCCATCCTCCGCTACGGCTCGTTGCCGTCGGCGATTCGCCGACCGCTCGGGCTCACGCCATGCTGTCCTGGCTCGTGTCGCTGCGCTGGCTCATGCTGATCGCCTCGCTCGGGGCCGGCCTCGGCGCGCTCCTGATGTTCTGGATCGGCGCGGTGCGCCTCGCGCTCGGCTTCCAGGGCGCCATCGCCGGCGTCGCCACCAAGGTCACGATCGCCGCGGTGATGGGGGCGATCGACGCCTTCATCTTCGGCGCCGTGCTGCTGATCTTCGCCCTCGGCATCGCGGTCGGCTTTGCCGTCGACCTGCCCGAGACGACGCTGGCGCGGCTGCCGGCCTGGATGCGGCTCGGCGGCATCGGCGAGATCAAGCGCACGCTGATGGAGGTGATCGTCCTCTACCTCACCGTCGATTTCGCGACCGACATCGCCGAAGGCCAGGACCACGCCGAGTGGACGACGGTGGTCCTCCCCGCCTCCATCGTCCTGATTGCCACGGCGATCCGCCTGACCCGGTGAGCGGCCCGGAGTGCCGGCAGAGTGACGCCGAGCGCCAGCGTCAGGCCAGCGCGACCAGGGCGGCGCGGAGAGCATCGGCGTCGAGGCCGCCGGTCCGCGCGGCGTTGTCGGCCTGGGCCTTTCGCCACAACGGAACGGCAGCGGCGAGCGCCACCCTGCCCGTCTCCGTGAGCGCGAGGCGACGGCCGCGGCGGTCCTTGGCGTCGACTGCGATCGCGACGAAGCCGTCGCGGGCGAGCGGCTTCAGGTCGGCGGTGAGCGTGGTGCGGTCCATCGCGAGGAGCGCCGCCACCTCGCCAATGGTCGGCGGCTCCGGCCGGTTGAGCGCCATCAGCAGCGAGAACTGGCCGCTGGTCAGCCCGGCCGGCCTCAGCGCCTCGTCGTAGCGCCGCGTCGTCGCCCGCGCCGCCCGCCTGACGTGGAGGCACAGGCACGCGTCGCGCACCTCGTGGGTCAGCGCAAACGGCAGCGGCGCAGGCTTTGACATGGCCGCATTATATTGATATCAACATATTTGTCCAGAGGCGCCGTCACGATGACGCCGCCCGGGCCGATCACACTCTCGTCGAAGCCGCGGCGGCGGCCCGGAGGCGGATCATGGCGCAGAAGGTCCTCGTCCTCGTCGGCACCACCAAGGGCGCCTTCATCCTGGAGAGCGATGCCGCGCGTCGCGACTGGCGCCAGCGCGGCCCCTATTGCGAGGGCTGGCCGATCAACCATGTCGTCGCCGACCCCGAGAACGGCGCGATCTATGCCGGCGGCGGCCATCCCTTCATCGGCCAGGACGTCTGGCGTTCGGACGACGAAGGCGTGAACTGGACCCATGCGGGCGAAGGCCTCGCCTTCCCCGAAGGCGCCGAGCCGCTCCAGCAGGTCTGGAGCCTCGCCGTCCACCGCGGCCGCGTCTATGCCGGCTCCAAGCCCGCCGGCCTGTTCGCGAGCGACGACCGGGGCCGCACCTGGCGCCATCTCGACGGGCTCCAGCGCCATCCGACCCGGTCCGAATGGCATGGCGGCGGCGCCGGGCTGGTGCTGCATTCGCTGGTCGTCGACCCCGCCGACCCGCGGAACATCTGGGTCGGCATCTCCTCGGCCGGGGTGTTCCACTCGGCCGATGGCGGCGCGAGCTGGGAGCCGCGCAACCGCGGCACCCGCGCCGACTACATGCCCGAGGACCAGCGCTTTCCCGAATTCGGCCAGTGCGTACACTGCCTGGTCAAGGCGCCGGACGGCGGCCAGCGGCTCTACCAGCAGAACCACTGCGGCATGTACCGCAGCGACGACGGCGGCGCCCGCTGGGAGAGCATCGAGGCCGGCCTCCCCTCCTCGTTCGGCTTCGCTGCCGCCGCCCACCCGCGCGATCCCGACAGCCTGTTCCTGATGCCGCTCAACAGCGACCGCGCCCGCACCGTGCCGGACGGCCGCGCCGCGGTATGGCGTACCCGGGACGGCGGCGCGACCTGGGACGCGCGGCGCGAGGGCCTGCCGCAGAAGAACGTGTTCTTCGGCGTGCTGCGCCAGGCCATGGCGACCGACGGGCTGGACCGCGCCGGGGTCTATGTCGGGACCAATACCGGCATGCTCTACGCCAGCGCCGACGAGGGCGACAGCTTCGCCCCGATCGCCGAGCACCTCCCGACGATCCTGTCGGTGGAGACGGTGGTGCTCGACGCCTGAGATCCCCACCCCTTACAGGAGCAGTCGATGGAACTCGCCCCCTATCTCAATTTCGCCGGCACCTGCGCGGAGGCGTTCGCGGCATACAGCAAGGTCTTCGGCGGCAAGCCGGACATGATGACCTGGGGCGCATCGCCGATGGCCGCGCAGACCCCCGCGGAATGGCACGACAAGATCATCAACGTCAGCCTCAAGGCCGACGGCATCACCCTGATGGGCTGCGACGTGCCGCCGTCGCACTACCGGCCGATGCAGGGCTTCGGCGTGACCCTGGTCATCCCGACGCCGGCCGAGGTCGACCGAGTCTTCGCGGCGCTGAGCGAGGGCGGCAACGTGACGATGCCGCTGCAGAAGACCTTCTGGTCGGCGCGCTTCGGCATGGTGACCGACCGCTTCGGCACGCCGTGGCTGATCAGTTGCGCGCAGGAGGCTTGAGGCCCGTCCGCGGCGCTCAATATTGGTCGCGCTGACGGCCTCCGATCGCGCCCGCCACAGAGGCGATGAAGGCGCCGATCAGGAGCGCGAGGAAGGCCACGATGGCCGTCGAGGCCGCCGCCTTGCGGGCGGTGTCGGCGGCCGCCTTGGCCTTGGCGGCGGCATCCTTGATCGCGCCAACCACGGTGTCGATCCGCTTCTCCGCATCCGGCTTGGCGAGACCCGTCCGTGCGGTGACGAGATCGGCGAGGGCCGACTTGTCGTCCGCCGACAGCGTGCCGGAGGTGACGGTGCGCGCGAGGATGCGGGTCGCCTCCGCCCTTGCATCGGCAGCACTCGGCTGGGCGCTCGCGGCGGGCGGCGCACGGAACAGGCCGTCGACGAAATAGGCGTCGATGCCGCCGCCCTGCCGGTCGCCGGCCCGGCTCGCGCCCTGCGCCGCGCCTTGGGCGGCGCCCGACAGCGCCGAGGTGACCGCGCTCGCCCCGCCGCTCGCGACCGACGACAGCACCGAGGTCAGCACCACTGCGCCGACCACCGTCGCCAGGGCCCACACCAGGAGGCCGTGGGCGGTATCGCGGAAGAACACCTCGTCGGTGTGAAGGCCGACCCATTTGGTGCGGAGCCGCCCGGCGACGTAGCCGCCGAGGGCGAACGAGAGCCACTGCACCACGATCAGCCAGATCGCGGCACCGACGCCGATGCCGGCCGCGGACGCGCCCTGCCCGGACCAGGGCGACGCCACCGCGAGGCCGACGCCCGATCCCAGCAGCACCAGGATCAGGCTCAGCGCCGCAGCGACGAAGGCGCCGGCGATGACAGCGGCCCAACTGACCGCCGATTCATTCGATGTTGCAGCGACGACGGGCGCCGGCTGGCCGACGGAGGTCTGCATGGCCGCCTCCCCTCAGTGCCAGAAGATCGCCAGGAGAATGATGATCGGAATCGGCACACCGAGAAGCCACAGCAGAATTGACCGGCCCATCTCACCCTCCGCGCGGCTTAGACCGCCGGCATTGCTTGGGCCGGCGGCGGAAGAACGTGCGAAAGCAATGTCTGAAGGCCGGCAAATGTTCCCCTTGCCGGATAGCGGAGGGCAGCGGGGTCAGGGATTGCGGGCAGAGACGATCCAGGCACCGGCGTCGAACACCACGCCGTCCGGCGTGACGTGCGGGGCCATGGCCTCGCGCAGCGCGGTGTCGATCTCGGCACGGCGCCCGGCATCGGATTCGGCGAGCAGCTTCTGGAATGGCTGGCTCTGCGTGATGGTCGCGACCGCCTGGTCGAGCGTACCGCCGCCCATCTTCTCGTCGGACGGCTCGATCGCGATGCCGGTGAAGCCGGCCGCCGCGAGGATACGGCGGATGCGGTCGGGATCGGCAAAGGCGAACGGCCCGGGAGCTTCCGGATCGGTACGCGGCCCCGAGTTGCCGGCGAAACGCTGGGCGATCGTGATCGGCAGCGTGATGAAGCGGTTCTCGGCGGGGGTGCGCCAGCACACGAAGGCGAGCCGGCCGTCGGATTTCAGGGCGTCGCGAAGATTGCGGAAGGCCGCCTCCGGATCGGCAAAGAACATCACGCCGAAGCGCGAGAACAGCGCGCCTGCCGCGGCGGGCGGGAAGGTATAGGTCGCGGCATCGCCCTCGATGAAGCTGGCGTTGGCGACCCCCTCGCGGGCCGCCATGGCGCGCGCCTCCTCCAGCAGAAGACGCGACCCGTCGATGCCCGTTGCCCGGCCTGCCGGGCCGACCGCGCGGGCGAGCTCGATCGTCGGCTCGCCGCAGCCGCATCCGATGTCGAGCACGTGCTCGCCGGGCCGGAGCATGAGCTTTTCCATGGCACGGCGGCCGAACGGCGTGATCTGGCGATTGACCAGTTCGTGCCGCGCCAGCCAGGCCTTGCCACGGCTGCCGTTCCATTCGGCGATCTCGGCGACGTTGGATCCGCTCATCCCCCTCCCCCCTGCTCGCCGCCTCATTGCAGCCGCGGCGCCTTGAACAATCCCGTGCGGTCGGCCGAGGGCACCTTGAGGCGAAAGGTGCGGCCGTCGCGATAGATCACGAGCGGCACCTCGACCCCGGCCGCGCCCTGGGCCCAGATGCCGTGGAACAGGCTGGCAAGGTCGCTGACCTCGCTGTCGCCGACCGCCAGCACGACGTCGCCGGTGCGGATGTCGGCCTCCTGCGCCGGCCCGCGGCTGGCGAGGCCGACCACCACCACCTTGTCCTCGACTTCGGTCGCGAACAGGCCGAGCCACGGCCGCGGCGGCCGGTTGGGCCGGCCATAGGCCAGGAGATCGTCGAGGATCGGCTTCAGCAGGTCGATCGGCACGTTCATGTTGAGGTGCTCGCTCTTGCCGGGCCCCCGCCCCTGCTCGAGCTGGAGCGAGCCGACGCCGAGAAGCTCGCCCTCCGCGCCGATCAGCGCCGCCCCGCCCCAATGAGGGTGCGCCGGCGCGGTGAACAGCGCCTCCTCCAGCGCATACTCCCAGTAGCCGGCGAATTCCTGCTTGGCGGCGATCCGCGCCGCGACCGCGTGCTCGCGACCGCCCGCCCCGGCGATGACGACGCGCTGGCCGACCGTCGCGGCCCCGCTGTCGCCGAGGGGCAGCGCCGGCATGTCGAGCCGCGCCAGCGCCTGGACCAGGCCGAATCCGGTCTCCTGGTCGTAGGCGAGCACGTCGCCCGGCACGACGCGGCCGTCGATCAGGGTGAGCCAGACCGACTCCGCCTCGGTGACGAGATAGCCGATGGTGAGCACGAGGCCGGTGCTGCGGATCAGGACGCCGTTGCCGGCGCGCTCGGTGCCGAGCGAATCCGCGGTCAGCGCGTCGGCCGGCACCCGGGCGCGGAGTCCGACCACCGCGGCGAACACGCGCTCGAGGTCGTAGCCGTAGTCCTGCGGACGCGGCTGCACCGCCTCGGGCACCTTCCATTCGCTGAAGGCCATTGCGCGCTCCTTCCCCCGCGCCAGCATGCACCAAAGCGCGGCGGCACCTCAAATGGTGCCGCGGTGGCGCCGCGGCGACCCGGCCCTCTCGGGGAAGCAATTTTCGCCCTGCCCTCCTTCACATGAAGGAGGGTGGCGCCCTCGATCCCATGTTAATCGACCATGAACAATGGGCAGGCCTTGGGAGCTCGCATGCCACAGGTTGTTTTCGTCGGTGGATTGGGCAGCAACTGGTTCGCGTCGCAACCGGTATACGACGAGCACGGCCAGCAGATCGGCCAGATCACCAATTGGAGCACCAACGACTTTCCGACCTCGATCGACGAGGCGATCATCCCGAACGGGTTCGGCGTGGCCATCGACAACGGCTGGTCGATCCAGATCGCGAGCCTCCTGGTCGGCGACACGGGCGGCCTGAGCGTCGGCCAGGCGACGTTCCGGGTGTCGTCCACGGTCACGGTCAACAGCAACGGCAGCGGCCATGGAACGCTGTCCTTCACCAATTCGACCGCAATCTTCGGCGACGACATCGTCAACGCCGGCGTGATCAACCTTACCGGACTCCCAGGCAATTTCGTGCCGACGCTCGGCCTCGGCAAGACCGACACAAACCTGTCGGGCGGCGGCAAGGTCGAGATGACGGGCGGCGTGATCGGGGTGGACGCCACCGCGCCGGCTGCGGTCACGCTGCACAATGTCGACAACACGATCTCCGGCACGGGCACGATCGGCGACCTGAACGGCGACGGCCTGCTCCAGATCGACAATCAGGCTCACGGCACGATCGAAGCGCAGGCCTTCCCGGGCAACCCGCCGGGCAACCTCGCGCCGCTCCTGCTCACCGCGACGACGCACAATGCGGGCCTGCTCGGCGCCCTCGCCAGTGCGGTGCTCGAGATCGAAACCACCGTCACCCAGGCCGCGGCCGGCGTCATCAAGGCCGACGGCGCCAGTGCCAAGGTGTTCCTCGACGGCACGATCGCCGGCGGCCACCTTCAGACCGCGAACGGCGGCGCCATCGTCGTCACCAGCCTGAACGCGATCATCGACAGCACCACCGCCGCCGGCATCGTGCACAACGAGGGCGACCTCGAAATCGCGCCGCCGATCGACAACATCAGCGGCGGGGAAGACCCCGCCGCGCTGACGCTGAAGGGCACGCTCGACAATACCGGCTCGCTCACCGTCCACTCGGTCGTCACCGCCAAGACGCTTCATGCCGACGCCGGCGGCGCCACGCTGAGCGGCGGCGGCACCGTGGTGCTGGAGAAGGACGACGGCGACGCCGGCGACAACGTCATCGCCGGCCCCGGCACGCTTCACAACGTCGACAACACCATCTCCGGCGCCGGCACGATCGGCGCGGACCAGTTCCAGCCGAACGGCCTCCATCTCGACAACCAGGCCGGCGGCACCATCGTCGCCGACAACGCCGCCGCGGCGCTCACGATCAACGCGCTCGGCGTCGCGAATGCCGGCCTGATCGAGGACACGGCCGCCGGCGGCCTCGTCATCGACAACACCGTCGTCACCCAGACCGGCGGCGGCGCGATCAAGGCGGCCGGCGACAACGCCAAGGTCGCCATCACCGACACCACGGTCATCGGCGGCCAGATCGCCACGCAGGGCAGCGGCGCCGAGATCGATCTCACCAACGCCGTGTTCGACGGCGTCACCCTGTCCTCGACCGACGGCAGCTTCCGCGTCCTGGCCCAGAACGACCCGTTCGAGGATCCGTTCGTCACGACCTTCGACAGCACCACCACCGCCGGCAACGTGCACAATGCCGGCGCGGTCGTGGTCGACGACGACGCGACGCTGGTGCTGAACGGCACCATCGACAACTCCGGCACGATCACGACCGAGGCGATCGGCGCCGACACCACCATCCAGGCCGGCGCGGCCGGCGTGACGCTGACCGGCGGCGGCAAGGTGATCTTCGGGGTCCCTGACGGCCAGGCCTCGCCAGGCGTCGCCGAGTTCACCGGCCACGACACCACGACCCGCGTGACGCTGCACAATGCCGACAACACCATCTCCGGCAGCGGCGCCATCGGCAGCGGCGCCCAGGTCCCCGACGCGGGCTTCCTGCTCGCGCTCGACAACCAGGCCCACGGCATCATCGTCGCGGACAACCCGGACGGCGCGCTGACGCTGCGGACCGGCACGACGATCCAGAACGCCGGCATCCTCGCGGCGGACGGCGGCAAGCTCGTCATCGGCGACGATGTGAGCGGCAACGGCGTCGGGCTGATCGCCCATGGCGGCACCATCCAGGTCGGCGTCGTCTTCAGCGACGACATCGCCTTCGACCAGGAGGTCGGCTTCGCCGGCGGCGCGGGCGCCGGCACGCTGAAGCTCGGCCCAACCTATTCGGGCACCATCCACGGCCTGTCCGAGGGCGACGCCGTCGTCGCGCAGAACATCAGCTTCTTCGCCGTCGACAAGGTGGTGTGGACCGAGAACAAGGCCAACACCGGCGGCACCCTCAAGATCAGCCGCCAGGATACCCACACGACCGAGACGCTGCATTTCGCGGGCATCTACGACAAGGGCGATTTCACCACCGCCGCCGACAGCCAGAACCTCCTGACGATCGGCGTCGCCAATGTCATCGAGGGGACGCAGTTCGCCGACGTGCTGGCGGGCGGCAAGGCCAACGAGCGCTTCGCCGGGCTCGGCGGCCGCGACACCATCAACGGCGGCGGCGGCTCCGACACCGTCGACTTCCGCGACAAGACCGCCGCGGTCGTCGCGACGCTGCACGGCGCCACCGCCACCACCGTCAAGGTCGGCGGCAAGGCCGAGGACAGCATCCGCAACGTCGAGAACATCCTCGGCGGCTCGGGCGCCGACAAGCTGACCGGCGACGGCCACAACAACACGCTGAACGGCGAGGCCGGCAACGACCTCCTGAACCTCGCCGCGGGCGGCAAGAGCACTGCCCTCGGCGGCGCCGGCAACGACACCATCCGTTTCGACGCCGCCTTCACCGCTGCCGACCATGTCGACGGCGGCGCCGGCATGGACACGCTGACGCTCAACGGCAACTACAAGGCCGGCGTCCACCTCGGCGCGACCACGCTGACCAATGTCGAGACCATCGCGGTCGCGGCCGGCCACAGCTATGCGCTCACGACCGTCGATGAGACCGTCGCCAAGAACCAGTCGCTGACGGTCAACGGCAGCAAGCTCCATGCTGCCGACAAGCTCGCCTTCGACGGTTCTGCCGAGACCAACGGCGCCTTCGTGCTGAAGGGCGGTGCCGGCGCAGACAGGCTGATCGGCGGCGCGAAGGTCGATACGATCCTCGGCGGCGGCGGAGGCGACGTCCTGACCGGCGGCAAGGGCGCGGACATCCTGGACGGCGGCGCCGGCGCCGACCGCTTCGTCTATCACGGCGCGGCGGATTCAACCGGCAGGCAGCACGACACGATCGACCATTTCGACTTTGCGCAGGACCGGCTCGACGTCGTCGGCCGGATCGCCCAGATCGACGCCGCGGTCCACGGCACGCTGAGCGCCAAGTCCTTCGACAAAGGCCTCGCCGCCGCGCTCGGAACGAGCGAGCTCGGCGCGAACCATGCCGTCCTGTTCACCGCCGACGGCGGCACGTTGAAGGGCGATACCTTCCTCGTGATCGACCAGAACAAGCATGCCGGCTACCAGGCGGGCGTGGATCTCGTGATCGAGATCGACCACGCCGCGCATCTCGCGCAGTTCGGGGTGTCGGACTTCGTCTGATCGACGCGGCTTGACCGCGTCGCGTGGAAGACCAAAGCTTGGACGTCACCCGGACAGGGAGGCGTCCGATGCCGGCCAGCTTTCGCTACATCGTCAACGACGTCGACCAGGCCATCGACTTCTACACCGGCCTGCTCGACTTCAAGCTCGAGATGCACCCTGCGCCGCCGTTCGCCGAGATCTCTCGCGGCGACATGCACATCTATCTCAGCCAACCCGGCGCGGGCGGCGGCGGCGCCGCGATGGCGAGCGGCGAGCAGCCCAGGCCCGGCGGCTGGAACCGCATCCACCTCCCGGTCGACGACCTCGACGCCACCGTGGCGCGGCTGAGGGCGGCGGGCGCCACCTTCCGCAACGACATCGTCACGGGCATCGGCGGCCGCCAGATCCTGCTGGAGGACCCCTCCGGCAACCTGGTCGAGCTGTTCCAGCCGATCCGGCGCTGAGGGCGGGCATCTCGCAGTCCCCGCCCGGACGTTGCGGCGGGCGTCGTGCCGTGCCAACGATCACGCGGAGAAACGCCCCGGGGGACGCCATGAGCAAATACGCGCCGAACATCGACCTCGACGCCATCACCGCGATCGACGTGCATACCCACGCCGAGTCGGCGTCACGGACGCCCGACGCCGCCACCCTCGAGTTCCAGCAATACATGGCGAAGTATTTCAAGGAGTCGGCGCGGCCGACGGTCCCCGAGGTCGCCGCCTATTACCGCGAGCGCAAGATGGCGGCGGTGATCTTCACCGTCGACAGCGAGTTCGAGATGGGGCTGCCGCGCATCTCCAACGAGGAGATCGCCGAGCAGGCTCACGAGAACAACGACGTCCTGATCCCGTTCGCCTCGATCGACCCCCACAAGGGCAAGAGAGGCGTGCGCGAAGCCGTGAAGCTGATCGAGGAATACGGCGTCCGGGGCTTCAAGTTCCACCCGACGACGCAGGGCTTCTTCCCCAACGATCCGATGGCCTATCCGCTCTACGAGGTCATTCAGGATGCCGGGCTGCCGGCCCTGTTCCATACCGGCCAGACCGGCGCCGGCGCCGGCGCGCCCGGCGGCTTCGGCCTCCGCCTGAAATACGCCAACCCCATGCACCTCGACGACGTCGCCGCCGACTTCCCCAAGCTCACCATCGTGATGGCCCACCCCTCCTTCCCGTGGCAGGAGGAGGCGCTCGCGGTCGCGACCCACAAGCACAGCTGCTACATCGACCTCTCGGGCTGGTCGCCGAAATATTTCCCGCCGATCCTGGTGCAGTACGCCAACACGCTGCTCAAGGACCGCGTGCTGTTCGGCAGCGACTTCCCGGTGCTGACGCCGGACCGCTGGTTCGCCGATTTCCAGCGCCTGCCGCTGAAGCCCGAGGTCAAGCCGCTGATCATGAAGGAAAACGCGATCAAGATGCTCGGCCTGCGCAAATAGCGCAGGCCCGGCCCGCCGCTACGACGCGCTTCGCCCTTCGAGCCGCCGCAGCAGCGGTGGCGGACGCAGCTCGACGATCCGACGCCCGTCCTTCAGGACGCCAGTCGCAGCATCGAGGCCGCATTCCCAGACAGCAGCTTGCGCCGGTCTGCCGCCGGCAGCTCGAGCGCATCGACGGCCCGCAGGTTCTCGCGGATGAACATCGGGCCGCCCTCCGGATCGAACGGGCAGTCCGAGCCGAACAGGACGTGACCCACGCCGAAGAACGACAGGCCGCACCGCAGCGCCGCCTCCGATCCGCCGACGACGGTGTCGCCGTGGAACATCCGGAAATAGTCGACCGGCCGCCGCTTCATCGAAGCCAAGAGAGCGGAATAGTCTTCGTCGGCGGTGCGGGAGCCGAGCTGGTCCCAGAGCGGCCCGAGCCTTCCTTCGAGATACGGCACCGTTCCGCCGAGGTGATGCGACACCACGGTCAGCTCCGGGAAGCGGTCGAGCATGCCCGAGAAGACCAGCCGCGCCAGCGCGACGCTGGTGTCGTGCGGCCAGCCCAGCACCTGCCAGATCTCGAACCGCGACTTCGGCTCCGCCGCATAGTCGCTTGTCGCCGGGGTGCGCACCGGATGCAGCAGGATCGGCAGGCGATAGCGCGTCGCCATCGCCTCGAAGACCGGGAGGAATTCCGGATCGTCGAGCGGCCGGCTGTTGACGTGGGTGAAGAGCTGGATGCCGCGCGCGTCGAGCTGCGTGATCGCCCGCTCGATCTCGGCCAGCGCCGCCGGCACGTCGTTCATCGGCACGGCAGCGACGAAGGCCGGGAACCGATCCGGATGGCGCGCGCAGATTTCGGCGAGGCCGTCGTTGCCGATGCGCGTCAGCTCGATCGACGCCGCGGCCGAGCCGAACGACTCCGGCGGCGGCGGGGCTGGTGCCAGCACCTGCTGGTAGCCGGGCCACCGGTCCATCATGCGCATGCGCGCTTCGAGGTCGTGGAGCATGGCGATGCCGCCCATGCGCTTGGCCATGCCCTTGTCGCGCACGACCTCGCCGAAACGCTGGAAATAGCGCGGCGGCATGAAGTGATTATAGATGTCGATGACCCGTTCCATTCGCCCCCCTCCCTGGCCCATCGCCGAGCCGTCGGCAGGGGCCGGCAGCCGGGCACCTCCCTGCTTCTTCCTTCGCCTCGACGCTAGACCATGGCGCTGCGGGCATAGCGCAGCGCGCTGCGCTCCCAGTTGAGGCTGCCGTGCCCCCCGCTCGCCTGGACATCGCGAAAGGCGCGCTGCATCGGCGAGGCGAGATAGATGCCCCGGCCTCCGGTCGCCTCGAACAGCCGCGTGGCGGCCCGCTTCGCCAGGGTCACGGCGTAGGCTGCATCGCGGAGCGAACGCGCGGCATCGGCCTCGACCAGCGCCTCGCCACGGGCCAGCGTCTCCATGTTGCCGCGCGCGGCATCGAGCAGCAGCAGCCGCGCGGCATGAAGCTCGGCGGCCGAGGCGCTGTAGCGCTCCTGCAGAAGCTCCGCGCCCGCGCCGGACGCGGCCTTGCGCAGGACGGGGCGGAAGTCGTCGAGCATGCCGGCGACGACGCCGATC
This sequence comes from Hyphomicrobiales bacterium, assembly GCA_035547055.1. Taxonomy (GTDB): domain Bacteria; phylum Pseudomonadota; class Alphaproteobacteria; order Rhizobiales; family Methylopilaceae; genus DASZVN01. The sequence continues at coordinate 30,089 of DASZVN010000030.1, read as the reverse complement.
GGCACCGCCGCCAGGGCGAGCTGGGCGAAGCCCAGGATCGGCATCCGCAGCAGGGGATCGTCGGCGAAGCGTGCGCCCGGCGTCGTGCCGGCCGTGACGTCGTCGTTGGCGATGACGCGGTGGGCGGGGATGAAGACATTCTCGAGCGCCACCGAGGAGCTTCCGGTCCCGACCATGCCGATCGTGTGCCAGTCGTCGAGAATGCGATAGTCGGCGGCCGGAACCAGGAAATAGCAGTGGCGCGCGCCGGCGGCATCCTTCGCCATTTCGGCCAGGATGATCCAGTCGGCGTGATGAACCCCGCTGGTGAAGCCCCATCGTCCCGACAGGCGATAGCCGCCCTCGACGGGGCGCGCGTCGTTGCCCTGGGGCACGATCGAGGCCGCCAGGAGCGCACGGGGGGCGTCGTCCCACACCTCGCGCTGCGCCCGATCCTCGAAGAGGGCGAGAATATAGGCGTGCTCGGCATAGACGTTGGCGACCCAGGCCTGGGAGCCGTCGCCCCGGCCGAGCTCCATCGCGATCTCGCAGACCGCGTCCCAGCCGAGGCCGCTGCCGCCGAAGCGGATCGGCTGGCAGGTTCGCAGGACGCCAGATCCGATGAGGTCGGCGATGGTCTCGTCCGGCACGCGGCGCAGCGCCTCGCCCTGCTCCGCCCGCGCGCGTAATGCCGGGACCAGGGCACGGGCTCGCCGGAGGAGCTCGCTCCGGTCGGGTGGAGGATCGGCTGCGATCGCGATCGGTCCGGCCTGCTGCATCATCGAGAGTCTCCGGCGACACGACGCACGTTCGCGGCGGAGGCGCGGCGACAACCGTGATCGCATCTCAACTGGTACACACGGCGACCAGCCGGAAGAAGATGCGAAACGCCCGGACACGATACCCTTACGGCATCACAGATCTTCAGGCGCCGCGTCGGCGGTCGCCCCGCCCGTGACGACGGCGCCGCGAGCCCGGTCGAGGATGCGAAAGAAGACCGAAGACCGGCGTCAGGCCGAGCAAGAAGACGGTATAGACCGCGCCGATGACGATGCCGTCCTGGATCTGCTGGCCGCGCATGTCGTCACCCCTGGACGACGGCGTCCGTCCCGCCGTCACCTCGCGCCGGCCGGCCGCGGATGCCATTCGGCGAAGCCGCAGCCGACATAGACCTCCGGGAGCGGCTCATAGCCGATGAGGTCGAAGCCCCCTCCCCCCGCGGCGCCGTGGGCGACGACCCAGTTGCGGACCTCGTCGCCGCCGTTTCCGGTGGTGCGGACGGCGCGCTCCAGCGTCTCGGCGAGCTCGGCCTCGCCGGCGCGCTCGAACATGGCGATGCAGGTCCGGTCGAACGCCTCGTCGATCTCGCCCATGCCGGGCTCGCCGATGTAATGGCTGAGCCCGCCGGTCGCGAGGATCGCGACGCGCCGCGGCGGCGGGTAGCCGTCGATCGCGGCGCGCAAGAGATGCCCCCATTGCAGGCAGCGGCGCATCGTCGGCATAGGCGCCTCGATCTCGTTGACGATGATCGGGACGATCGGCGGAACGGGGTCGATGCCCATCCGCCAGAGCGGCAGGCAGAAGCCGTGGTCGAGCCGCAGCCGATGGGAGAACGACGGGTCGCAGCCGCCGGCGAGCGCCGTGTCCAGGATGTGGCGGCCGAGGGCGCCGTCGCCTTTCAGCACGTCGTGGTCGAAGACCCGCTTGAGGAACGGCTCGGGCGGACCGTCGTGCTCGTCGCCGATGCCGACGCAGAAGGCAGGGTAATTGTCGAGGAAGAAGTTCACCCAGTGGTCGGGCGAGACGATGACGAGCACGTCCGGCCGGGCCGCCTTGAGGCGCGCGCCGACCGCGTCGAACCCAGCGGAGAGGCGATCGCGGATGCCCGGATCGAGGTGGTCCCATTCGCGCGCGATCACCGGCCCGTGCGTCGCCGCGAAGACCCCGACAAGCTCAGCCATCGCGCGATGCCTCCCTCCGCGGCAGGGCGTTCAGCCGGCGGATGAACTCCGCATCGGAGACGCCGCGGATCGCATAATAGAAGCGCAGCAGGTAGGCATTGACGTGCGGCGCGATGGCGGCGAGGTCGTCCGCCGCGAGGGCGTCGTGCAACGCCGGGTTCATCGGATAGTTCTTCAGGACCGCCTCGGGGTCGTCCCTGTAGGCCGCAGCCGCGGCGGGGCGCTGCAAGTCGAAGAACAGCTTGCTGAGCCAATAATCCGTCATGCCGCCTCCGGCGCCTGCGGCCGTGCTAGCAACCGGGCCGGCCGCCGACCAGATGTCGATTTGGCATGGCCGATAGCCAAATGCTATCTCTGTCGAGCCCATGAAGCTCAACCAGTTCCGCAACATCATCGCCATTGCCGAGCGCGGCAGCCTCCGCGCCGCGGCGCGCCATCTCGGGCTCGCCCAGCCGGCGCTGTCGCGCAGCGTCCAGGAGCTCGAGCACGAGCTCGGCGTCCAGCTGTTCGAGCGCCGCGCCCGCGGCACAGCGCTGACGCCGATCGGCGAGGCCCTGGTCCGGCGGGCCGAGAACGTGATGACCGAGGTGCGCCGGGCGCGCGAGGAGGTCGAGCAGCTCCGCGGCGGGACGAGCGGCACGGTCGCCGCGGCGATGTCGATCGTGCCGCACCTGACGATCCTGCCGCGCGTGCTGCGGCCGTTCCACGCGCGCTATCCGAAGGCAGAGCTGCACCTGATCGAGGGGCTCTATCCGACGGTCGAAGCCGGCCTTCAGGACGGCAGCATCGATTTCTACGTCGGCCCGCCGCCCGAGCGGGATTTCGCCGCGAGCCTGGTGCAGGAAAAGCTGTTCGACAACCAGCGCAACATCTTCTGCCGCAAGGGCCATCCCCTGGCGGGCGCACGCACCCTGGCCGATCTCGCCGGCGCCGAATGGCTGACCACCTCGATCACCTACAGCGCCGAAGCCGAGCTGCGCGACCTCTTCGTCCGCCATCGCCTGCCGATGCCCCGGCTGGCGCTGCGGAGCCAATCCGCGCTGACGATGCTGGTGTCGCTGGCCAACAGCGATTTCCTCGCCATGGTGCCCCGGCAATGGGCCGAATTCCCGCTGACGGCCGACGCCCTGGTGAAGATCGAGATCAACGAGCCGCTGCCGGCGCCGCCGATCGTCATCATCCGGCGCGCCGGCCTGCCGCTCACGCCGGCCGCCGAGTATTTCTGCGACCTCGTCCGCCGCTATCGGCCGCGAGACGACGTTCCGGCGCCGTCACGGCCGTCCCGGCGCCGCTGATCGGCACCGCTTCCTAATCGGCATCGCTCTCATCAATCTGCCATCTCCCGGCCCTTCCGCCGCGGCGCTAAGCGACGCAGGCATAACGATCGACCGGGAGGAACCGATGACACTCCGCCGCAAGTCATGCCGTGCCGGCGCGCTCGCGGGCCTCGTGCTGCTGACCCTCGGAGGCGCGGCAGCGGCCGAGCCGGGCGTTACCAAGGACCAGATCCTCGTCGGCTCCTCGCTCGATCTCAGCGGGCCCGCGGCGCCGGTCGGCGGCCCGATGAAGCAGGCGCTCGAAATCGGCGCGCAGATGATCAACGACCACGGCGGCATCAATGGCCGCGCGCTCAAGGTCATCACCTACGACAACGCGCTGTCGGTGCCCAAGGGCCTGCTCGCGGTGCAGAAGCTGCTGACGCAGGACCACGTCTTCGCATTCGTGGCGCTGATGGGCGAACCGCTGGTCCAGGCCGCCGAGAAGCGCATCTTCGCGGCCGACCGCGCCATCATGTTTCCGCTGGCGGGGCTGCAGTCGCTCTACGACCCGCCGCAGCGCCTCCTCGCCGCGTTCGTGCCGGACTTCTCGACCCAATTCGCCGCCGGCGCCGAATGGGCGCTGAAGGATCTCCAGAAGCGCAAGATATGCCTGCTGGAGTCCCACGGGATGAACGCCAACGTCCGCACCGCGGTCGAGAAGGTCCTCGCTTCCCACCAGCTTCGGCTCACCGACTACGCCAGCTACGCACTCGGCGAGGCCGATCTGTCCGCGCCGATGGCCCGCTTCAAGGACGCGGGTTGCGAGACGGTGCTGCTCGACGGCAACGTACGCGATGCCGCCGCGGCGCTGCGCGAGCGCCGCAAGCTCGACTGGACGGTCGATTTCCTGGTGGCCCAGTCGGCGGCCGCGGATGGCCTCATCAAGCTCGGCGGCACCGCGGCCGAGGGCACCTACGGCCTCGCCACCAAGCTGCCGATGGACGCCACCGGCGACATGCCCGTCGTCAAGGAGCTGGAGCGGCGCTATCGCGCGGCCTACGACAAGCCGTTCGACCCGAGCTTCCTCGGCGGCTATCAGGCGCTCGCCCTGTTCGCCGAGGCGGCGCGGCGCGCCGGACCGGACCTCACCACCGCGACGCTCATCCAGGGCCTCGACAGGATGAAGGACGTCGACACCGGCATCGGCTTCCCGCCGGTCACCTTCAGCGAGAGCAGGCGCCTCGGTTCCGACCACGGCTACATCATCCAGATCCGCCACGGCGCGTGGACCAAGGCGGCCGACTGGTAGGCCGGAACGGGGGTCAGGCCGCGACGGCGGCCGCCACCCCCTCCTTCATCGCCGCGAGATCGTCGCGCGCATGATAGGTCCCGCCGCGGACGACGCCCCAGATCGCATGGAGATTCTGCGCGCTCGCGGTCGGGTCGCCGTCGAGCAGCACGAGGTCGGCATTCTTGCCTTCCGCGACGCGGCCGAGGCTCGCCTCGCGTCCGACGAGCGCAGCCGCATCGAGCGTCGCCATCTGCAAGATGCGGAGCGGCGACAGGCCGGCCTGCTCCAGCAGATCGAATTCCTGGTGCAGGGCAAAGCCCGCGATGTCCCACTGGCCGTTGCTGCCCGAGTCGGAGCCCGCGGCCATCCTCACCCCGCCCTCTGCCAAGAGCTTCAGGACCCTGAGCTGAAGCGCGAACAATTCGGCCAGCGTCTGCCTGACGGGCGGCGCGATGTGGGCCGCGAACCGCTGCGCCAGATAGTCCCACATCTGCCGCCGCGCGCCCGGCACGTAGCGCAGGTTCGGATCGGCGCGATAGGCGGGGTCGTCGCCGAAGTTCATCGTGCGGATGCGGATCAGCGTCGGCACCTGCCAGGTGCCGTTGGCGGCGAACGTCGCGGCGACCTCCCGGCACTTGTCCTCGCTGAAGGTATCGATCACCCGCCGCATGCGGCTGAAGCCCGCCGCCGGGACCACCATCACCGGATTGGCGATGACGTCCTCGTTCATGTCGGCGGCGCGAGGGCCGCCGGCGATCGGCGGAACGAAGGGCGGCGCCTGAGCGATCGCCGCACGCAGCGCGGCTTCGTCGGTCGAGCACCCGATCAGGATGGTGTCCTGCGGGCCGAGATGCTCGATCGCGCGCATCCCGGCGCGCGAGGCCTCCGCCGCGTCGATGTTGGGCGTGAGGTGCCCGGCGACGGGCAGGCCCAGCCTGGTGGCCTCCTCCAGCGCGGCGAAGAACGCATCCGGGCGGACGCTGATGACCTTGATGAAATCGGCGCCCATCTCCTTCTGCCGCCGCACCTCGGCGACCGCGTCGGCGGGCGAGCCGGCGTTGAGCGGCAGCAGGATCATGCCCGGCATCGCGAGCAGCTCCGGCGCCGCCGCCGGGACCGGCAACGTCCCTTCGCGGCGCGACCTCAACAGGTCCGGAGAGCCCGACATCTGGCGAAAGCCGGTGATGCCGCTGGCGAGCATCAGCGCCAGGGCGCCCTGCGGATCCGTCGAATCCAGCGGATGGCCGTGCATGTCGAGATAGCCAGGAACGGCGAACTTGCCGTGGGCGTCGATCACCTGCGCCGAGCCGCCTTCTTCCACGGCGTCGGCGGGGGCGATCTTCGCGATCCTGCCGCCCGCGACCGCGACGGCCATGCCCGGCGTCAGCGTTCCGTCTCGGGTATCGACGATCGTGACGCCGCGGACGATGCAGGTGCCCATGTCTCGATCCCCCCCTGCCACGGGCGACCGCGGCTGCCCAAGCAGGGGTCGATCTACCAAGCCGGCCAGCCCTTCGACAGATAGCAAAAGCGCAGGCGGGATACAAAATCGGCATCGGGCCTCGAGTCGCCGGTGGCGGGGCTGCGCCGGCAAGACGATGCCCCAAGGGTCTCGCCCGGAAAAATCCTACCCGACGGCACGCCGGTTGGTGGAGAAGCCGGGCTGGGAGCCGAGAAGGGCTGCCGGGTGCTTCAGATCTTCCTGCCAGAGAAGCGATTCCATGTAGATGTGCAGCGGCTGGTCCTGAACCGTCAGCTCGTAGACCGGCTCGTCATGGGAGGCGTGATTGTGCACGCCCCATCCCGGCGCCGACAGCATGAGATCGCCGGCCTTCCACTCGTAGACCGTGCCCTCGACGGTGCTGCGGCCCCGCCCGCGGAAGTAGTAGTTGATGGCTGCCGAGCTGTGGCGGTGCGGGCGGTCGACAATCTTCGGCGGCCGGATCGTAATGGTCGCGAAGAACGATGGCGTGCACCCGTTGGTCCGCCCGGTCATCGGGTTATACATCATGTAGAGGCGGCGCCCGATATAGTCCTTGCCGAGCGCCTCCAGCTTGTCGAGATGCGCCTTCACCTGCGCCCACGGCCAGTGCAGCGCGCGCGATTCGACGGTCTCCGGATTGATCAGGATCTCGTACGGCATCAGCTTCGAGCCGTTGTCCAGCGTGACGATGCCATAGGGGTTGCGCCGGCGCGGGTCGTCCGGCCCGGCGTCGTGGGTGGTCGCGGATGCGGCGGCCGGCGGATCGTCCTCGACGAAATGGACGTTTAACATCTCGAGAAGCGGGGCGTTCGAATAGGTCAGCCGCACCTGGAGATCCTTGCCGTCGTTCACGTGCGCATAGGGCCGGAACGAGGGCGTGTTCCAGACGTCGAACCGCCCATAGGCGATGCCGGTATCGCCGATCTCCGCCCTCCCCGTTCCGCGGATGCAGAAATTGACCTGGGTTGCGTTCTGGCGGAGCGGCGTCGTCCGCTCGCCGGGCTTCAGCACGCTCAGCGTGACACGGACGCCGGGCAGGAAGCCTCCGGCCGTCGAGCGCGGATGGACGATGACGCTCTCGCGCCGCCCGTTGGCCGGACGAGGCTGGGCAGCGAGACGCTCGACCTCGGAATCGATCTCCTCGCGGGTGACGATGATCGGCTCCCACAGGTCGACCTTGCCTGCGGCCGCTGCGCCACTCACATCGTGAAACAGAGGCTTACTCATCGCGGCGTCTCCTCTTCGACTGCGGCGGCAATACGCGGGACGACCCGCTGCGGGTGGGGAATTGGTCGGCCCGCACCGGCCGCGTCGGCGCGGCGCAGGATCTCGATGCCGAGCGCGAGATCGGCGATGCCCATGCCCATCGGCTTGAACAGGCTGAGGTCGATCCCGGCCGGGCGCGGCTGCGCCGCCGCGACGATGTCGCAGATGCGTCGGGCCGCGGACCAGTCGCCACCGCAGGCGTGGTCGTACCAGTCGATCAATTCGGCGCTGAGCCGGCGCGCCGCCGGGATGGTGTCGACGGCAACCAGGCCGGCCCTCGGAAACAGGCCCCTGGCAAATTCGCGGCGTTCCTCGGTGATGGCGCCGGCGGCGTTTACATGGACGCCGTACGCCACCATCGACGCCTCGAGGAAGGGCGCGCGCGCACGGGTGATCAAGGTCACGACGGCGCTGTCCGCCACCGCGGCGGCGACGTCCGGCGCGGTCGTGACCTCGATTGCGGGAAAGGTCTCGGCGAGGCGCGCGGCGAAGGCCTCCCGCTTTTCGCGCGTCGGGCTGAAGACGCGAATGCGGCGGAGCGGGCGAACCAGCGTGACGGCCGCGACCTGCATGAGCGCCTGCTTGCCGCTGCCGATCACGGCGAGGTCGTCGGCCGCGGCCGCGCTCATCCAGCGGGTCGCCACCCCGGACATCGCGCCGGTGCGCATTTGGCCCAGCGCCGACGCCTCGATGACCGCCCTGAGGCGCGCGGTTTCGGCATCCCACAGGATCAGGAGGGGCGTCGAGCCCGCCGGGGTGTTGCCCCACGTCTTCGTGCCGAACACGCCGGCGCGCTCGTACACGGCGCCGATCGCGTGCATGTTGCTGCGCTCGCCCCAGTGCGCGGCGGTCTTTTCGAGGTTGCGGGCGGTGCCGGCGGCCTCCTCGGCGAGGCCCGACTCGAGCGCCTCGATGGCATCGCGCAAGCTCATCAGCGCGACGACATCGGCTTCGCCGATCCAGCGCGGTTCGGCCGCCGTCATGGCGCGCCCTCGAAGATCGATGCGACCGGCGGCGCCAGCGCCAGCGCGTTCACGATGAGCGAATGGGTCAAGTAGCGGCCGACCGCGAAGAGCACACCGATCGTCGCGGCCGGCCCGAGCACCGCCACCGCCGTCGCGATCTCGTCGTCGGCGCCGCGCCCCAGCCCTCGCACAAGCGCGATGCACAGGCGCTGGAGCGTGCGCTCGGTCTCGGACAGCGCCGTGGCGGCCGATGGGTCGAGCCGATTGACGTCGGCGATCCACGCCGCGCCGTATCGGAGTGTCGCGCTGAGGCGCTCGTGCTGATGACGTTCGTAGCGATTGTCGAGCAGGCCCGCTACGGTGAGGGCGACGAGCTCGATCGAGCGCTGCGGCAGGGCCGTCTTGAGCGCCTCGGTCAGGAGGTTGAAGGCCGCGAGAACATCCGGCTGGTGGGCCGTGCACTGGAAGAACTCGCCGAGATAGCCGAGCCGGGCGACGCGGGGGGCAAGCTGCTCCCGGAGCGCCGGCGCAAGCGCCTCGAATCCGATGCGTGGAATGGCGGCGGTCATATTGCCGGCCTCCGCTGGAGGGTGTTCGCAGCCGGCGCGAGACATCCGGCGAGACGGGCGCGCAGCCGCAGCAGCGGCAGCACGACGTCGAGCGTCGGCGTGGCGACCCCGGTCTGCAGGGCCATCGCTTTCAGTGCGCCGAATTGCGAGGGAATTTCCATCGGCCGGCCACGCTCGAGATCCTGCAGCATCGAGGTCTTGTGCGGCGTCGTGTTCGGCCGGCGACGCACCGCCTCGGGGTCGAAGCCGAGATCGGCGAAGCCGTGGGCCAGCGCGACCGCATGGGCCTCGCCCATCAGCGCCAGCGCGACCTCGCGGACGTCGGCATCGCCGTACAGCTCGCCCACCGTCGCGCCGGTCAGGGCGGCGATCGCCTGCGAGCCGACAACGGGTATGTATTTCCGCCACATCGCCTGCCGGATGTCGCTCGTGCCCACGATCCGCGCGTCGGGACCGTCGAGCGCGGCGGCAATCGCGAGACCCCTCTCCGCGGCGCCGGCGACCGCGGCGCCGGCGATGAAATGGCCCGCACCATAGGAATCGGTCTTTTCGATCACGCCGGGCTCGCGGATCTCGCCGCCGGCGAAGCACACCATCCCCATCGCGCGGTCGGCGCCGATCTCACGGTGCAACGTCCCGACCGGATCGAGATCGGCAAGGGCGATGTCGCGCCCGCCGGGCCGGAAGCCGTCGCCATAGAACCAGAACACGCCGTTAGCGGCGAAGATCGCCACCCCGCCCGGCGCCAGCATGGCGGCGACGGCGCCCGCGATCTCGGGATGGGCCACGGTCTTGGTGGCCACGATGACGAGATCCTGCGGGCCACAATCGGCGCCCCGATCGGTGGCGCGCAGGGGCGTCACCGTGCGCGCGGCGCCCGCGGCGATGACGAGACCGCCGTCGCGGATCGCCGCGAGATGAGGCCCGCGCCCCACGACGGTCACGTCGTGCCCCTTGCGCGCGAGGGCAGCGGCGAGAAGGCCGCCGATCACGCCGACGCCGTACACGCAGATGCGCAGCGCGGTCATGCCAATGTCTCGCCTGGGCCGGTGCCCGGCACAAGCCAGCAGGCCGCCCATTGCTCCGGGGCGATCTGGCGGAACGGCGGCTCCGCTTGCCGGCAGCGCTCTTCCGCGAGCGGGCAGCGGGTGTGGAAGCGGCATCCGGACGGCGGGTTGGCCGGGCTCGGCACCTCGCCGCGGAGCACCGGCGCCGCCCGCGCGCGCTCCAGGGCCGGGTCCATCCGCGGAACCGAATCGAGCAGCGCGCGGGAATAGGGATGCCGGGCGCGCGCCGAGAAGCCCGCCGCGGGAGCGCTCTCGACCAGCTTGCCGAGATACATCACCGCAATGCGGTCGGAGAGATATTCCGCCGCGGCGAGGTCGTGCGTGATGAAGAGCAGGCTCGTGCCGAACTCCGCCTGCAGCTCCTTCAGGAGCACCATGACCTGGGCCTGCACCGACAGGTCGAGCGAGGCCAGAGGCTCGTCGGCCACGACGAAGTCGGGATGGCCGACGAGCGCCCGCGCGACGGCGACGCGCTGGAGCTGGCCGCCGCTCAGCTCGTGCGGATAGCGCGCGCCGAAGGCAAGCGGAAGACCGACGCGCTCGAGCATGCGATCGACGCGCTGCCTGATCTCCGCGCGCGGAAGCCCGATGGCTTCCAGCGGCTCGGCGATCGACTTCGCGACCACCCGGCGGCCATCGAGGGCCGGGCCGGGATGCTGGAAGATCATCTGCATGCGCCGGCGCTGCGGCCGCAGCCGCCGCTCGGGCAGGACGGTGATGTCGCGCCCGTCGAAGGAAATCCGGCCGCCGGTCGGCCGGAGGAGACGAAGCAGCGTCTGCCCGATGGTCGACTTGCCGCAGCCGCTCTCGCCGACCAGCCCCAGGACTTCGCCGCGATGGATGTCGAGGTCGATCCCATCGACCGCGCGCAGCTTGCGCCGGGCGCCGTGGCGCAGGTCGAACTCGACCGTGAGCCCGCGCGTGGACACGATCACGGGGCGGGTTTCGGCGGCCGCGTCACGCATCGGACGGATACCAGCACGCGACGGCGTGGCCGCTTCGGTCCGAGGTGAGCGGCGGCTCGACGGCGCAGCGCTCGTGACGCCGGGGACAGCGCGGGCCGAACGCGCAGCCGGCGATGTGGTCGAGCGGGTTCGGCGGCGAGCCCGGAATCGGCCGCAGCTCGCCGCCGGCCGCGGCCTCCAGGACATGGCGAGGGTTGGTCGCGAGCAGCGCCGCCGCATAGGGATGGCGCGGAGCGCGGAACAGCGTGAAGACATCCGCGTACTCGACGATCCGGCCGTTATACATGACCGCGACCTGGTCGGCCATCGCCGACACCACGCCGAAATCGTGGGTGACCAGGATGAGTGCGAGGTCACGCTCGCTGCACAGGCGGCGCAGCAGCCGCAGGATCTGCCGCTGGACCGTGACGTCGAGCGCGGTCGTAGGCTCGTCGGCAATCAGGAGCTCGGGCCGGCAGGCGATCGCGATCGCGATCATGACGCGCTGCTTGAGGCCGCCCGACAGCTCGTGGGGATATTGGCCGAGGCGGAGGCGTGGATCGTTGACGCCGACCTCCTCCAGAAGCTCGACCGCCCGCTCCGTCGCCTCGGCTCGCGCCATGCCCAGATGGCGTCTCAGCATCTCGGCGATCTGGTAGCCGATCGTCAGGACCGGATTCAGGGAGCGGCTCGCGTCCTGGAAGACGATGCCGATGCGGCGGCCGCGGATCGCGCGCAGCGCGCCCTCGCGCAGGCCGACGATCTCGCGATCGCCGAAGGCGATGCTGCCGCTCACCAGGGCGTTGTCCGGCAGGAGCCCGGCCAGCGCCATCGAGAGCGTCGTCTTGCCCGAGCCGCTCTCCCCGACGAGGCAGAGCGTCTCGCCGCGCCCGAGCTTCAACGATACGTCGCGGACGGCATGGAGCGACCCCCGCCGGGTGCCGAAGCGCACGTCGAGCCCGGCGACGCGCAAGAGCGGCGCCACCGCCCGAGCCGTACCCGCACGCGGAACTTCATGCAGGCTCATCGCTCGAGCGCCCGCAGGCGAGGATCGAGCCGGTCCGACAGCCAATTGCCGAAGGAATTCGCCAGCAGCACCGCGACCGTCATCGCGGCGCTCGGCACCAGCACGATCCATGGCGCGATTTCCAGATAGACCTTTCCCTCGAAGATGGTGGAGCCCCACGCCCCGCGATCCGGCGGCAGGCCGAGGCCGAGAAAGGCCAGCGAGCTTTCGAGCAGGATGACGCGACCGATGTCGAGCGTCAGGAGGACGACGACGGCGTTGAGCACGTTCGGCAGCACGTGGTGCCAGAGGATCTTCCACGCCGGCGTGCCGCAGACCACGGCCGCGCTGAGGAATTCGCGCGAGCGGATGGCCACGACCTCGCCGCGGATGAAGCGGGCGTAGCGCGCCCACGTCACCATCACGACCGCCGCGACGACGCTCCAGAACCCCGGCTCCATGATTGCGACGAGGAGAAGCGCGATCATGATCGTCGGCAACGACAGCATGGCGTCGGCGAGGCGCATCAGCACGATCTCGGCGGCGCCGCCGAAATATCCGGCGATCATGCCGACGGCGATGCCCCAGGTGCTCGCGACCAGGATCGAGAGCGCGGCGATCGACAGCGACAGGTTGGCGCCGACCAAGGCGCGGCTCAGGATGTCGCGGCCGAGCTGGTCGGTCCCCAGCGGATGCGCTGCCTGGACGAAGGGCGGGATGTAGCGGTTGGCGAGGTCGACGAAGGCCGGGTCCACCGGCGCAAGCACATTGCCGCAGAGGCCGACCCCGACGAACGCCGCGAAGGCGACCGGCAGGAGCCAGCCGGAGGCGCGGCGCCAGATGTCGGAAGGCGCCGGACGGTTCCGCGCCGTCGGGGCAGCCACGCTCATCGGCCGCCGCTCCGGGTCCGCGGGTCGATGAATCCGTAGAGGATGTCGACCGCAAGATTGATCGCGACGTAGATCACCGTCACCAGGATCACGACGGCCTGAACCACCGGGAAGTCGCGATTCAGGATCGATTCGACGGCGAGCCGGCCGACGCCCGGAATGCTGAACATCGTCTCGGTGACGACCGTCCCGGTCAGCAGCGTCGCGAACACCAGGCTGAACATCGTCACGATCGGGATCAGCGCGTTGCGCAGCGCGTGGACGTAGATGATGTCGCGCTGCGGCAGCCCCTTGGCGCGGGCGGTGACGATGTATTCGGACTCGAGCACCCCGATCATGCTGACGCGGGTGACGCGAATGATGGCGGCGACGCCGAACCACGCCAGCGTGACGACCGGAAGGACGTAGCCCAGCGGGCTGTCGACGCCGGCGACCGGCAGGAGGTGCAGGTTCACCGAGAAGATCAGGACCGCCACGAGCGCGATCACGAAGATCGGGACCGACTGCCCGATCAGGGCGACGAGAAGGGTCAGGTGGTCGGCCAGGTGGCGCCGGTGCTGCGCCGCGACGATGCCGAACGGCACGCCGAGCAGGAGCGTCAGGCCACCCGCCATGAATGCGAGCTTCAGCGTCGCCGGGAGCCGCTCGCGGATCAGCTCGGTGACGGGGACCTCGTATTTGTAGGATCGGCCGAGGTCGCCGCGGGCGAGATCCTCGAGAAAGCTGGCGTATTGCCGAAGGAGCGGCTGGTCGAGGTGAAGCGATTGGCGCAAGAGGTCGCGATCCTGCTGGGTCGCCTCGGCGGGCAGCAGGAGGTTGGTCGGATCGCCGGTCAAGCGGATCGCGGCGAAAACGAAGGTCAGCAGGAACAGCACGGTCAGCGCCGCCTGCCCGATGCGTCCGGCAAGATAGCGGGCCACGGTTCAGCGCTCCCACAACGCCGCTGGCGGGAGCGCCCGTGTCGACCGCCGACGCCGCCAGCCCATCGCCGCTACACTACCAGCGTTGCGGTGATCGCGACTGCGGGAATCTCCGCCGCGCCCTCGACCACCGACACCGTGCAGGCGACCTCGACGAAGAGGCGGCCAGAGCGCTCCTGCCGTCCCGTCACCCGGGCGCGCGAGCGTATCGTCGCCCCGATCGGGACGGGCGCCAACCCCTCGATCCGATGCCCGGCATGCAGCCGCCCCGACTGGCTGAACTGCGTGTTGATGCATTGCATCGGCTCGTCGAGGAAAAACGCCGGCGGCACGACCTGCGAAGGCGTGTGCCGGCGGTTCGGCAGGACGCGCGCGGCCAGCGCCTCGAACGCGCGCACCGCCGCCTCGTCCACGACGTATTCCAGCGCCGGAAACTCGCGGCCGACCGTCGCCTCGGCATCCGACAGAGGCGGCCGAACGATACGCTTCAACAGCGGGATCGGCCGGCCGACGACATGCGCCGTGCGCTCGGCGCCCGCGAGGGCGCCGTCGCCCGGCACGGCCGCCGCGTCGCTGTCCGCTGCCGCCCGGCTGCCCGGCTCGCCAAGCGCCCGCCTCATCCCTCGGCTTTCTCCTTGAACTTGCCGTCGCGCCAATCCAGCGCCGCGTTCAGACCGCCTTCGCGGATCTTCTGGAAGAACGGCTCGTCCCGCCACAAATTGGTCTCGGCGATCTGGAAGGAATACTGCATCGCCTGCTGGTAGCCCTGGACGTTATAGGCATAGTTCATGCTGATCTTGTTGACGGCGAGGCCGGACTGCGGAATGAGGCAGATGCGCTTGGCGAACTTGCGCGTCTCCTCCTTCAACTGATCCCGCGGCACCACGCGGTTGACCATGCCGATGCGGTGAGCCTCCTCCGCCGAGATGCGGTCGCCCGTGAACATCAGCTCCTTCGCCTTCTTGATCGGCATGTGCCAGGGGTAGGTCAAGCGGTGGGTATGGCCGCCCCAACGGACGGCCGGATATCCGAACTCGGCGTCGTCGGATGCGATGGTGATGTCGCAGACATTGGCGATGTCGCTCGCCGCCGCGAGGCAGTAGCCGTGGACCGAGGCGATGAACGGCTTCGGCGAGTTCCAGATGCGGTCGATGAGCGCATAGCGCCGCTTGAAGAAGCGGCGGCTCGGCTCGGAATATTGCGGTCGGTTCATCTCGACCTCGGGGCTGATGTCATAGCCGGTCGAGAAACAGCGGCCGGCGCCGCTGATGACGACGGCCCGCACCGAGTCGTCGTTCTCGATGGCGTCGACGATCTCGCATGCGACGGTGAGCATGTCGTCGCGCAGGCAGTTCAGCTTGTCCGGCCGGTTGAAGGTGAGCCAGAGGATCTCGTCCTCGTGTTCGACGGCGAGGTGGTCATGCGTGGGCAGGTTGGTCATCTCTCTCTTTTCCGGCTGGATCGGACGTGGAAGAGCGGGGCAGGGTCGCCTCGGCGACGGCGACGACGCCGAGGCGCGTCGAGCTCGCCTGGAGCGCGATGGTCCGGCGGGCGCGGAGGCCGGGTTCAGGCGCGGCGGGCGCCGGCACCTCGGACGCCGCGTAGGTCACCGTGTCGCCGGCGCAGACCGGCCGCGACAGGCGCACGGTGAGGACGCCGCCGACGGCCCAGTCGGGGCCGGCGATCTCGTCGAGCAATGCCGAGAACGGCAGGATCGTGAGCGTCCCCCAGGACACAAGATCCGGGAAGCCGAGCTCGCGGGCGATCGCGACGTCGGCATGAAGATGCCGGCCGGAGCCGCCGTAGGCGCGAATGGTCTCGGCCGAGAACGTCACCGCCAGCTCGGCGAGCGTCTGCCCGCTCACCGGGGGCTCTCCGCCGGCAGCACGAGGCAATCGAGCGCGAGGGCGCCACGCCCGTCGGCGAAGATGCCGAGCGGATTGACCTCCACCGCCTCGAGCCCGCCGCCAGCCGCGGCAACGACCTCGGAAAACCGTGCCACGAAGCGCGCCGCGGCCGCGATGTCGAGGCCGCGCCAGTTCGGCTGCCGGTCGCGGCGCCCGGATAACAGGCGCACGATCATCTCCCCGGCCTCGGCCGGCGAGACCGGCGCGAGCTCGACCGCCGCGCGGCCGAAGACCTCGGCGAGCACGCCGCCGAGACCGACGAGGACCGCCGGACCGAAGCGGTGGTCGGGCAGGAAGCCGACGATCAACTCGAGCCGCGGCGACAGCATCGGCTGCACGACGACGCCGCGAATGTTCGCCGCGGGAACGGCGCGGGCGACATCGGCCAGGACCGCCCGCGCGGCGTCCCGCGCCTGATCGGCCCCGAACACGTTCAGGCGGACGCCGCCGACGTCGCTCTTGTGGGCGATGTCGGGCGAATCGACCTTGATCGCGACCGGGTAGCCGAGGGCCTCGGCGGCGGCGACGGCCGCCTCGGGATCCGCGGCACGGCGCACGTCCACGGTCGGAAGGCCGTTCGCCGCAAGGAAGGCAAGCGCGTCGGCCTCGGACGCGCGACCCGTGGGAGGCGGCACCGCGAGCGCCGCGGGCGGCGTTGCGCGGTCTCGCGGCCGGCTCGTCCGGGCGGCGTGGTCGACGGCGCGCTGCACGGCGGCGAGCGCGCGATCGACGCTTCGCAGGATTGGCGTGCCGGTCTCGCGCGCCACGGCGACAAACGCGGGATCGAGCGCCGCCGCGTTGCGCGTGAACATCATTTGGGGCTTGCCCGCACGAGCGACCGCCTCGGCGGTGCGGCGGAAATCATCCGGCGTGCCGAACAGGCGGGTCATGACGACGTTCGCCGCCGGGTCCTCGGCCGCCGCCTCGATCAGCGCCGGCCCGAGCTTCTCCTCGCTGAGCGGACGCGTGCCGAGGTCGACCGGATTGAACAGCATGGTCGATTCCGGCAGCAGCGCGTGGAGGCGCGCCTGCGTCGCCGCACCGAGTTCGGGCGCCTGGATGCCGCGGTCGCTCGCGAGGTCGAGAAACATCGAGCAGTCGCCGCCGGAGACCGTGGCCACGAGCGGATGCAGGGTGCGCGGCACCCTGCCATGCCAGGCGTCGAGCAGGAGAACGGTTTCGATGAGATCGTCGAGCGTCTCGACGACGATCGCGCCGGCGCGGCGCAGGAAGCTTTCCTGGACGTCGGCGCGGCTCGCGAGGGCTCCGCTATGCGCCGAGGTCGCGCGCTGTCCGGCCTCGCTGCGGCCGAGCATCAGAACGACGACGGGCTTGCCGAGCGCCGCCGCGCGATGAAGCGCCGCCTCGAGGCCGCCGACGTTGCGGATATCCTCGAGAATCGCGACCGCAACCCGCGTCCGCTCGTCCTCGACGGCATGGGCGAGGAAGTCGGCGGCGCTGAGCTGCACCTCGCTGCCGGTGGCGATGAGATAGCTGAAGCCGAAGCCGCGTTCGATCGCGGCGAACGACAGCACGTTGGCGAAGCCGCCGCTCTGCGCGACGACCGCAACGTGGCCCGCGGGTAGCGCCGCCGCCGGCCCATCCCAGAACGGCGAGATGCGCCGATGCGGGCTCGCGAAGCCGAACGAGCCCGGGCCACAGAGCGGCAGTCCGGTCCGCGCGGCAACCGCGCGCAGCGCTTCGGCGTGAGGCGCCCCGGCGGCGCCGGCATCGGCGAAGCCGGTGCTGATGACGAGCGCCGCCTTGGCGCCGACGGCCGCGGCCTGGCCGACGATGGCAGGAACCTCGGCGGCGCGCACGGCGACGACCGCGAGGTCCGGCGTGCCCGGCAAGGCGTCGAGCGCGGGAAAGCACGGGAAGCCGAGCACCTCGTCGTATTTCGGATTGACCATCCAGATGGCGCCGTCGAAGCCTTCCTGCTGCAGGCGGCGGGTCATGCCGCGCACCGCGCCCGAACGCGGGCTCGCGCCGACGAAGACGATGCTGCGGGCGTTGAAGAAGGCGTCGAGCGGCGAGATCGCCACGGCTATCGTCATGATGCGTCGAACTCTGTTCGCAGGGATCGTCGGTCGCGGCACGGGGCCGGACGCGGCTTCGACGCGCCCGGCCCGGCCGTCATTTCGCGAAGCCGATGGCGTTCCAGCCGATCCCGAGGTCGGGACCGAACTCGCTGTTCCAGGTGACGCTCGGCTTGTGGGCGAGGATCGCCGGCTCGTCGAACAGGAAGATCGCCGCCGCGTCGTCGTGCGCCATCAGCTGGGCCTTGGCGAACACCGCCTTCAGCTTGGCGGCGTCGATCGAGCCGCGGGCAGTCTCGACCAGCGCGTCGATGTCCTTGTTGCAATAGGCGCTGTAGACCGCGCCGCAGCGGATGTGGCGGTCGAACGAGCTGAACGGGTCGGCCACCTGCCCTGGCGCCTTGGCGAAGGCCGCCATGCCGGTGAACGCCTTGTCCTGCACCGCCTGCAGCCAACTGCTGTACTCCATCGACACCAGCCGGACATCGACACCGATCTTCTTCCAGTACGACACCAGCGACGGCAGCAGCTCCTCGTCGCCGATATATCGGCCGGGCGCATAGATCAGCTCCGTCTTGAAGCCGTTGGCGAAGCCCGCCTCCTTCAGGAGCTCCCTGGCCTTGGCGGGATCGTACGGATAAGGCGGCGCGGCGTCGCCACCGACCTGGAACGAGCTCGATGGGCCGTTGACCCACTCCACGTCCCGGCCGAACACCGCGTTGAACAGCGTCTTGCGGTCGATCGCGATGTTCATCGCGAGGCGAACGCGGCGGTCGGCAAGCGGGCCGCCCTTGATCGTGTTGAACTCGATGAAGCGCTGGAACGCCCCGCGACGGAAGTCGACCGTCAGCCCGTTCGACTGCGCGAGCTTCACGAGGCCGGGCAGCAGGTTCGTGATCAGGTCGGCGCCGCCGCTGGTGAGGAGCGCGACCCGGGTGTTGATGTCCGGCACGGCGCGCCAGATCACCTTGCTCGCCGCCGGAGGCGTTCCCCAATAGCCTTCGAAGGCAGTCAGCTCGATCCTGTCGCTGCGCTTGTAGCCCGTGACCTTATAGGGGCCCGTGCCGATCGGATGGCGTGCGAATTCCGCGTCGCCGACGCGCGTGAGATAGGCCTTGGGCAGGATCTCGGCGCGCGCGGCAAGAGCGTCGAGCGTGCCCGACCAGGCGAATTTCAGGCGCAGGCGGACCTTGTCCGGCGCCAGGATGTCGACGCCCGCGATATTGCCGAGCCAGGACGACGCATAGGGATTCTTGGTCGCCGGCGCGATCGCCCGCTCGATGGAGAACTTGACGTCCTCGGCCGTGACCGGGGTCATGTCCTGGAACTTCGCGGCGGTGTTGAGAACGAAGTCGATCGAGCGGCCGTCGGGTGCCGTGGTCCAGCTCTTCGCCAAGGCCGGCAGATGACGGCCGCGGCCGTCCTTCGGATTGGGATTGAGGCGCACGAGCGAGTCGAAGACGTTGGCGACGTAGATCGTGCCCGGCTCGCCGACCGTCTTGTGCGGATCGAGCACGTCGGTGATCGCCGCCGTCGCCACGACGATCTGGCGGGGCGCCGCCAGCGCGGGAGCGGCGCCAGCGCCGAGCGCTGCGGTCAGCGCCGCCACGCCGAGCGCGGCCGGGCTGGCCGCGCGGCCGCGTGCGAGAAGCCTCTGCCACGTGATGTGCAACATTTCTTGAGCCCTCCCTGGGACCCGTGCCGGCGCCTGGTCGCCGCGGCGGGTCAGATGCAATAGATGTCGAGCGTCGAGGCGATGCGGTCGTTCAGCAGGACCGTCTTCTTCTTGCGGATCAGCCACGCGCCGGCGGCGCGGCCGAGCTCGTATTCGGCGCGGCCGAAGAAGCGATGGCTTTCGCCGAATTTCGGGTCGTAGACATCGGTCGACCAGGTCGATGCGGCGCGGATGACATCGTCCGCCGCCGGCGCGCCGAGCCGCACGTTCGAAACGGCGTGGGCGGTGCGTGGCAGCGGCATCGACGCCGGAGACATGCCGGAGGTGATGCGGTGGACGCGATCTTCCAGGCCGGCACGGCTCGAATGGTAGAACAGCGAGATCTCGCGCCGCGGGTCTTCGACCAGCCTGCCGTCGTCGCGCCAGCTCGGCACCCAGTATTCGCAGGCTTCGTCGAACAGGGAGAGCCAGTCCGACCAGCGCTGCTCGTCGAGGAAGGTCGCCTCGCGGACGAGAAGGTCGGTCACGACGGCGAGACGCGATCCGTCACCCATCTCAGCCGCCCGCCATCAGGTCGGCCCAGGCGCGATAGCCCGCGTGGTAGGCCATCTCGTTCTGCAGCGGGAACAGGCCGTGAAGGCTGGTCGTCGGCTCGAAGCCGAGATCCTGGGCCAGCGCGTCGGCGCCCCACACCAGCTTGGCCATGCCGCGGTCGTATCCCTGCTGCCAGTCGAGGATGCGGGCCGCATAGCCTTCCTGGCAGTCGCGGTAGCAGGCGTTGTCGTCGGGCGTGGCGAGGCCGCTCGGATTGAAGAAATCCTCGAACTGGCGGATGCGGCGCTCGCGCGCCTCCGGCGCCTCGCCGACCGGGGCGATGCATTGGATGCGCATCTCGGTGCGGTCGACGGCGAGCGGGCGGATGGTCCGCAGGATGGTGGAGGTCGCGTCGGCGAGCTGGAGGCTCGGAAAGATCGTCATGTTGCGCGAGTTCAGCATCCATTCGGCACGCCGCTCGCCGACGCGCCGGCGCAGCGCCTCGATGTTGAGCCACAGCGGGCGATCCTGCGGCGCCGGGTTCTCGACCCAGATCACCGAGTGGCCCGACGGGAAGGTGTACATGCCGGCGGGCCGGTCGCCGCGGGTCGTGAAGTCCGGCGAGCGCACCTGGCGATTGGCGCTGTCGCCCTCGTTGCGGCGCTTCACGATGGCCATGAAGCTCGGGTGCGCCGAGGTCAGGTGGTAGAAGTCGAGGCCGTTCTCGACCTGCAGCTTCCAATTGCCGTTGAAGGTGTAGGTCGCGCCGCCCGGGATGATCTCCATCCCGTTCTCGCCGTGCTCCATCACGAGGTCGATCCAGAAGCGGAAATCGCCCAGGAACGATTCCAGCGGCGGGACTTCGGGATTGAGGCTGCCGAAGATCAGCCCCTTGTAGGTCTCGAGGCGCGGGATCGGGACGAGATCGTGGCCGCGCTCGAGGAAGTCGCGGGCATAGGCCCCTGCCCGTTCGTTCTTGATGCTGACGTTGCGGCCGGCGGAATCGTAGGTCCAGCTATGGTAGCGGCAGATGTGGCGCGTGGCGTTGCCGCACTTCTCGTGGACGACGAGCGCGCCGCGGTGGCGGCACGTGTTCATGAAGCCGCGTACGGCTCCATCGCCGTCGCGCGTCACCACCACGGGCTGGCGGCCGATATGGGTCGTGACGAAGTCGTGAGGCTGGCGGATCTGGGTTTCGAGGGCGAGGAATATCCATGTCCCCTCGAAAATCGTCTTCATCTCCCGTTCGAAGATCGTCTCGTCGACGAAGGCGTCGCGGTGAACGCGAAAGACGCCGTTGTCGGGATCGTCGAGCAGCAGCTCGCGTGCGGTCCGGCCCATCCTCCCCGCTCCTATTGCCGGTAGTCGGGATAGAGGCGGTCGGCGAGGCGGATGCAGGCATCCCAGTCCTTGCGTCCGTTCTTCGCGAAGCCCGACTGCTCGACCTGGCCTGCGGCGTAGGCGCAGACCTCCGGCGGCGGCAGGACGACGTCCGGCGTCATGGACAGCGCGGCGACCTGGGCGCGGCAGGCGAACTCCAGGAAGTGATGCACGACGAACAGCTCCGGCACCGAGCCGGCCGTGACGTAGGCGCCGTGATTGCGCAGGAGCGCGACGTTGCGGGTGCCGAGGTCACGGATGATGGCCTCCGCCATCGCCGGCTCGAACTCGAAGCCCTTGAAGTCGTGATAGGCGACGCGATCGTAGAACATCATCGAATGCTGGCTGAGCGGCAGCAGCCCCCGCGGATGCGCCGACACCGCGACGTTCGCGATCGAATGAGTGTGGGCGATGGCGTTGACGTCGGGCCGCGCCGCCATCACGCGCGCATGCAGGATGAGATAGGCGCTGGTGAGCGGCCGATCGGTCCCGAGCAGCGGATTGCCGTCGAGATCGTATTTCAGGAGGCTCGACGCCGTGATCTCCCGGAACATCAAGCCGGGCGGGTTGATCAGGAGACGGTCCGGCTCGTCGACGATGCGCGCCGAGATGTGATTGTAGGTAAGGTCCTCGATGCCGAAATGGGCCATGAGGCGATAGCACGCCGCGAGATTCAGCCGGAGCTCCCACTCCTCTCGGCTGACGCGATCGCGGACCGCCGGCGATTTCGCGGCCGGCCGCGAGCGGCCGGGACTGACGAGTGGGCTCACCGGATGCTCCTTTCGCCAGAGGGTCGCAGGCACCGCATCGTCATGCCGGCACCGCGGCGCCGGTCGAGGACGGATGGGACAGCAGCCCATTCATGCCGAGGACGTGGCTGACGACGCGCTCGCCTTCCACGACCTTCAGGCTCATCGCCCCGAGCCCCTCGATCGCGAAGGTGGCGACCTGGCCGGGCCGGATCCATCTGTGGTGGTCCATCGAGCAGCCGAGCCCGATGGTCCCGGTCCCGATGAGGTCGCCCGGATGCAGCGTCTCGTTGTCGGAGGCGAAGGCGACGAGTTGGGCCGGGGTGAAGCTGTGCGGCGCCGCGGTGGTGCCCTCGAACCAGGTCTCGCCGTCGACCGTGACGCTGCAGGCGAGATTCTCGACGTCGACCTCGTCGGGCGTCACCAGAGCCGGGCCGAGCGCGGTGTGGAAGTCCTTGCGCTTGGTCGGCCCGAAGGGCTCGCGCTCGTAGCCGTCGCGGCAACTGCTGTCGACGAGGATGGTGTAGCCGGCGATATGATCGGCGGCGTCCTCGACGCTGAGATTGCGGCCTTCGCGTCCGACGATGATGCCGACTTCGATCTCGAGGTCGAGCAGCTTGGTATAGTAGGGAAACGGGACCGGGTCCTCGGGGCCGCAGATCGCTGCGCAACTGCCCTTGTTGAACGGCGGCGTCCGATACCAGGCCGGCCCCTTCACATAGCCCGCACCGTTCGACGTCATCGGCGTGATCTCGGCCCGGCTCATATGCTCTTCGTAGATCGAAAAATCGCGCAGCGAGGCCGGCCGCGGCAGCGGCGCGAGCAGACGGACCTCGTCGCGGGCGAACACCAGCCGCTCGCCGTCGAGGCCTCGCGCGTCCGGATTGGCCCGGACGAAGGCGAGTGCCGCGGCGGCCGCCGCCACGCCGGCATGACGGGCGCGCAGCCACCCGATCATGTCGGGAGGAGCCCGCAACGCCGCGAGTTCGCGCGGCGTCGGCTCGTCGGTGCCGGTCGCGAGATGCGCGGCGAACGCCGCGGTGACGTCGACGATGCGGCCGCGCTCATCGCCGTCGGCGAGAACGCCGAGGCGGCGGAAGCGGCCCGCGACCGTCGCGATCTCGTAGGTGACGAGCTTCATGCCTCGGCCTCGGCAACGGCGCTGGCGGCGCGGCGCACCGTCGTCACCCGGATATCGACCGGCCACTGCCAGGGGGTCAGCGGCTCGTCGGCGGCGAGCGCGCGAAGCTCGCGCGTCCAGATGCGGCGGAGCAGCGCGACCGACAGATCGGACCGCCCGAGGCTGTCGCGCTCGCGGGGCGCGCCCGCCTGGCCGAGCAGCGCGACGCTGTCCTGGATCGACAGAAGGTCGGGCCGGTCCGCCACGGCGTCGAGATCGGTCCTGCCGCGGACGATCTCAGACGCCACCTCCTCGGCCGGCGGCAAAGCGGCGACGGCGGCGTCTTCGGCGGCACGCCGCTCGCGATAGCGGGCGAGCGCGGCGCCTTCGAGCTCGATGACGTCCACCATGAAGCTCACGTGGCGGTCGTCGTCAATCGGGACGCGCCATGCGACGTGCTGGGTCCAGCCGTTGTCGGGATCGGGCACGGTCGTCATCAGCACGTTCGGCATGAGGAGATGGCCGATGCGCGCCTCCTCGCCGCGTTCCGAGATACGCTCGATGCCATAGGCCGTCTCGCGGGCGACGACCCGCGGCACCGCTCCGGCATAGCCCGCCGTCGCGAAGCGCGAGACGCGATGCACGAAGTTGATGTGGACCTCGTCGACGCTGTTTTCGATCTGGTTGAAGTAGCTGCACGCCCGCACGAAGCGGGTGACGTCGCGATAGGGAGCGTCCTCGAGCACCTTCAGGCGCGGAAGCACCGGAGGCTCGCCGTCGCCGAAAAATGCGAAGATCAGGCCCGCATATTCACGTGTCGGATAGCTGCGGATGGAGATGCGGGGCGCCGCCCGCGGATCCTCGGCCGGCTGCTCGACGCACCGCCCGTCGGCGGCGAAACGCCAGCCGTGGTAGAAGCAGCGGAGGGTGTCGCCTTCGACCCAGCCCGTCGACAGGCGCGTGCCGCGATGCGGACAGCGCGCCTGAACGACCTGCGGCGCGCCATCGGCGCCGCGGAACAGCGTGAACTCCTCGCCCAGGATGGAAAGCGGACGGGCCTTTCCCGGTGGGAGCGAGGCAGCGCATTCGACAGGCTGCCAAAAGCGGCGAAGGTAGCGGCCTGCCGCCGCGTCGGGCCGCACCGCCTCGAACGCGAGAGCCGGATCGCGGACCGCGCGCCTTTCGTCCTCAGCTCGGGCCCGGGTGTCCAAGAAACGCCCCTCCGCGGCCTGCGCTGCCGTCGAGCGCAGCGCCATCCGAGAAAATCCTATGTCATCATATTATATGATGCAAGAGGATTTGCCCGAGGGCGGACAACGCCGCTTCACTTGGAAGCCGGCTGCGCGAGATCCTTCAGGTTGTCGCGCATGCGCGACAGGAAGCTCTTGAACTGCTCGGCCTCTTCGCTCGTGAAGCCGCGGAGGGCCTGGTCGTTCAAATCGATCGCGTGGGGCAGCAGCTCCTGGGCGAGATCGCGGCCCCGGCGCGTCAGGTAGACATTGACCTTGCGGCGATCGTCGCGGTTCCGCGAGCGGTAGACGCAGCCGCTCTTCTCCAGCTTTTCCAGGGCCACGCCGGTGGTCGCCTCGAGGATGCCGACACGCTGGCTGAGCTCGCGCTGCGTCAGCCCGTCCTCCCGCCAGATGGCGCGCAGGAAATGCCAGGTGCCCGCGGCGATGTCGTACGGGACGAGCCACGTCTGGAGGCAGCGATAGAGGAGGCGCTGCGTGTCGCTGAGGAGATAGCCGACGCTGTCGTCATAGGGCAGTTCGATCGGCGTCTCTCCGGCCGCGCCGACCGGCCGCCTGTCGGCTTCCGGATCAGCAGGCTTCGCCTTTGCGCTGGCTCGCATCGTCCATCCTTCGCTTCGTTCGAGTCCGGTCTTAACGCCGGGGCTGCGCGTCGACCACCACCCCCGGCCGGCGCCATCATTTATGGCATCATATCGTATTGATCCACATGGTATGCTATAATAGTATTATTGCCCGAAGACGACGGGCGGGGACATCATGCGGGTCATCATCACCGGAGCGGCCGGCGGCATCGGCCGCGCGATGTGCCTCGGTCTCGCGGCGACCGGCGCCGACGTGACGATGGTCGATTCCGCAGCCGGGGAGCTCGGCGCAGCGGCGGCCGAGGCCGGTGCGGTGCCGCATGCCGGCGGCATCCTGCCCATCGTCGCCGACATCACGCGCGAAGGGGATGTCGGCGAGATCGTCGAGCGCACGCGGGCGCGCTTCGGCGGCATCGATGCTCTCGTCAACAATGCTGCCGTCGGACGCGGCAGCATCCGTGCCGATTTCATGACGTCGCCGATCAAGCTGTGGGAGATCACGCCCGACCAGTGGCGGCGCATCGTCGACGTCAACGTCAACGGATTCTTCCTCATGACGCGGGCGGTCGTCCCGTCGCTGCTGCAGGCCGGCTGGGGACGCATCATTTCCGTTACGACGAGTCTTGATACCATGTTTCGCAGCGGCGCAGCGGCCTATGGCGGATCGAAGGCTGCGCTTGAGGCCTACACGGCGACGCTCGCCGCAGACCTCGCCGGCAGCGGCGTCACGGCGAACATCGTCGTCCCCGGCGGCCCGGTGAACACGGCGATGATTCCGGCTGCCTGGGCGGTGGCCCGCGACCGGCTGATCCAACCCGCCGTCATGGTGCCGCCGCTCCTCTGGCTGCTGTCCCACGAGGCCGACGCCGTCAACGGGCGCCGCTTCGTTGCCGCAGCCTGGGATACGGCGGCCACGGGCGTGGAAGCCGCCGTGGCGGCCGGGGCACCCGCCGCATGGCCGCAACTCGGCGAGCAGGCGATCATTCCCGGGCCTGCAATGTCGGCCCGCTAGCCCCCCGCGCAGGAGAAGCAAGTCATGGGCAGCCCCGAGAGAGCTTCGTCGGCGGTCGTCGCGCACCGTTCCCGGCCGGCACCGATCGTGAAGCCGATCACGCCGGCGCTCGGCGCGGAGATCGCGGGCGTCGACCTCGGCGGCCCCCTCGACGACGACGCCATCGCGGAGCTGTCGCGGCTGCTCCACGCCCACAAGGTCCTCGTGTTTCGCGATCAGGACCTGTCGGCGGCGCAGCATGTGGCGCTGTCGCGCCGCTTCGGCGAGCTCGAAATCGTCCCGATGGGACCGCAGCACCCCGACCACCCGGAGCTGCTGCTGTTCGATTCCGGCCCGGAGCGCAAGGCGACGGAGAATCTCTGGCACACCGATTCGACGTTCTGGCGACGGCCGCCGATCGCTTGCATCCTGCGCTGCATCGAGCTGCCGAACGTCGGCGGCGACACGATCTGGGCGAACATGGCAGCGGCCTATGAGGGCCTGGCGGACGACGTCAAGGCTCGGATCGAGGGCCTTCATGCCATGCACGACATGATGCCGAATTTCGGCCACCGCTTTCCCGTGGCCGAGCACAACCGGCTGCGACAGGAAAATCCCGCGACCGCCCATCCGGTCGTGCTGACCCATCCTGACACCGGGGAGAAGATTCTCTACGTCAACACCGGCTTCACCACCCACATCGTCGACTATCGCCGCAAATATCCGACAACGGAGGGGGCTCAATACAAGACGTTCGCAGCGGAGCTCCTGCTGTTTCTGCTGCGCCAAGCGCAGATCCCGGAATACCAGATGCGGCTCCGCTGGGAGCGGAACACCGTCGTGTTCTGGGACAATCTTGCCACGCAGCACTACGCGCTGTCGGACTATTACCCGAAGACGCGCCGGATGGCGCGCACGACGATCCTGGGGAAGCCGCTGCAATAGGCAAGCGGCAGACGCGGCAGACGCCTGCCGGCGAGGATTCGATGAAAATTGCGGCCCGCGCCGTAAGAGCGCCGAAGGCCGCCAGCGGGAAGCATGCATCGTGCGTCAGTGGGGAGCGCGCCGCCATGCGAGCCGTATTGCTTGCCCTTTTGCTCGTCATTTTGCTCGGCACGATCGGCCAGCCCGTTCTTGCCTTGCCGGCGGCACTGTTCGGCTGACCGGCTGCCCTTCGGGCGGACGGTTGCGGGTCCTCGAGACCCTTCCGCGATGCGGAGGCGGCCGCTAGGGTCGCGCCATGCGCATCGCGACCTGGAACGTGAATTCGATCAAGCAGCGGCAGGACGCCGTGGCCTCCTGGCTGAAGGAGGCCGCACCGGACGTCCTGTGCCTGCAGGAGATCAAATGCGTCGAGGAGGCCTTTCCGCGCGAGGCCTTCACGGAGTGCGGCTACAATGCGCTGGTCCACGGCCAGAAAGGCTTCAACGGCGTCGCCATCCTCTCGAAGCACCCGATCGAGGAGGAAGTCGTCGGCCTCGGCGGCGACGAGGACGACGCCCAATCCCGCTTCGTCGAGGCGGTGATCTCGACCGCCGAGGGCGTGCTCCGCGTCGCCTCGATCTACCTGCCGAACGGCAACCCGCCCGACACCGACAAATACCCCTACAAGCTCGCCTGGATGGACCGGCTGATCGCCCACGCCCGCGAGCGCCTCGCGCTGGAGGAGCCGCTGGTGCTGGCGGGCGACTACAACGTCATCCCGGCGGCGCCCGACGCCTACGACCCGGCGGCATGGCTGGGCGACGCCCTGTTCCTGCCGCCGACGCGGGCGAGGTTCCGCGCGCTGATCGACCTCGGCTTCACCGACGCGCTGCGCGCCACCTCGGACGATGCCGGGCTCTACACCTTCTGGGACTATCAGGCCGGGGCGTGGCAGCGGAACCGCGGCATCCGCATCGACCACCTCCTGCTGTCGCCCGAGGCCGCCGACCGGCTCGCCGCCGTCCACATCGACAAGGCGGTGCGCGGCCGGGAGAAGCCCTCCGACCACGTGCCGGTCGCGGTCGATCTCGCGATCGAGGCGCGGTAGCGCCGTTCCGCGCCGCGCCCGTCCACCATGCTCGCATGGTTCTCCTCGCCCGCTGCGCGAGGGAGGATCAAGCCCCGCCGCAGCGCTGATCCCTCCCCTGCCCGACATCGGGTTTACCCGATGTCGGCTCTCGGGTGCTGAAGTCGGGCAAGCCCGACTTCAGTGGGGGGAGGTGGCGAGCGCCGCGAGCGGGAGGGCCTGCCGGGCCGAGGCATGCTCGATTAGGAAAAGGAAGCGGAGGTGGCCGGCGGGACGACCGCAGGTTGATGAGGAGGCCATTGGGCCGCCCCACCGGCCGACCCTACGGACCCGGGAAATGCGGCGGACCCTGCTCCGTAGGGGTGCTTGCCACAGCGTTCCCTGTGGCGAGCAACGACACCCTAGCCCGGACGCGGAGCGGTTGAAACAATTTAAGCCAATTGCCGCCTGCAAACCGTCTGTAAACCTAAACAATTAAGCATGAGTGGCAGCCTCGTCCGCACCGCCAATAGGTTTACACGACCTGCGCAAGCTTGATTGCGATGCCGGGCATCCACGCGTTTCAACGCGGCTGCCGAAGGAAGTCGTGGAAGGCCGGGACGAGCCCGGCCACGACGGAAACGGTCTACTCGGCCGCCCTGCCCTTCTTGGCGGCGTCCTGGGCGAAATGGTCCTCGATCGCCTTCTCGCTGGCGTGGCGCCGCTTGCCGCTGAACTCGACGTTGTTGGCCTTGAGCCAGGCCATCGACTCCTCGCGCCAGGCGTTGCGCTGGTTGAAGCGCGGCAGCACATAGCGGGCGAAGAGCTCGTAGGAGCGCTTGGTCTCCTCCCACGGCGCCCAGTTGTTGGCGAGCATCAGGATGCAGCCGAAGCCGCCGGTCTTGTCCCAGAACCGCTCCAGCGCCGCCAGCGCGTCGTCGGGCGTGCCGATGCAGCCGCGGCCGTTCTCGATGATGCCCTCGACGCTCGGCAAGCCGATGGCGGCACCGCCCTCCGGGTTCACCGAGTAGGAGTATTCCTCCCACTTGGCGAAGCCGGCGCGGACGTTCTGGATCGCCTTCTCGCGGGTCTCGGCGACGTGGAACGGCGCCATCAGCCGCCAGTCGGCCGGATCCATTCGGCCGCCGCGCGCGGCGGCCTCCTCGCCCGCGAGGTTCCAGTTGTAGTCGAGCGCGTCGTAGCCGTGGACGCTCCCGGCGGCGACGCAGAGCATGCCGAGGCCGTAGCGCCCGGCGAGCTTGCCGCCCGAGGGCGTCACCGAGCTCGTCACCGCGAGATGCGGCCGGGGCGTCGAGTACGGCCGCAGGTGCAGCCGCGCGTTCTTCATCGTGTACCACTCGGTCTGCCGCGTGACGGTCTCGCCGGCGAGAAGGCGGGTGATGACGTCGATCGCGTCGGCCATGCGGTCGCGCTGGGTGTCCGGGTCGATGCCGAGCATCTGCGCGTCGGAGGTCAGGAGCCCCGGGCCGAAGCCGAACATGGCGCGGCCGCGGGTCTGGTAGTCGAGCTGGACGATGCGGTCGGCCACCATGAAGGGATGGTGGTAGGGCAGCGAGATCACCCCTGTGCCGAGCTTGATGTTCCGGGTGCGCTCGGCCGCGGTGGCGATGAACAGCTCGGGCTGGCCGTAGATCTCGTTGCCGCCGGAATGGTGCTCGCCGATCCAGGCTTCGGCGAAGCCGAGCTTGTCGAGCCACTGCATCAGCTCGAAGTCGCGCTCCATGCACAGCATGGGGTCTTCTTCGTTGGGGTGGAACGGCGGCAGGAACACCCCGGCGCGCAAGGCCCGCGACTGGAACATGATCGGCGTCTCCCTCGATGTTGGCGGGAAGACTAGAGCATTTTTCCAGCGGGTCGAATCGCGTTCCTCGCGGGCGCCATGACGTCTCGCCGGCGCGGCGCTGGTTTCACCTCTCCCCGCCGGGGAGAGGTCGAGTCGCTTGCGCGGCACGCGGCCGGGTGAGGGGAAAGACGGGTCTAGAAAGGAAGTCGCAGATGGCCGGGACAAACCCGGCCATGCCGGGCAGTACCCTCCGTCTGTCGTCCCGGACGCGGCAAAGCCGCCATCCGGGATCCGGCCGCGAGCACCGTGGTCAGCCCCGGATCCCGGCTCTCCGCTTCGCGCCGGCCGGGACGACAGGGTGCCGGCGTGTTCCTACGCCACCTGCTCCAGCGGCTCGGCGGCGTCGAGGGTGGTGGTGCGGCGGAGCTGGCGCGGCTCCGAGAGGTCGAAGCGGCGGCCGCGGTGG
>DASZVN010000029.1:0-3713 GCA_035547055.1 Hyphomicrobiales bacterium | reverse complement strand
CTTAGCCGCCCCTGAGGGCCGGCCGGGCGCGTCGCGCCCTGGCGCTCAGGGGACCGCCAAGCCGAGGACATCCGGCCCTCGCACCGGCGGGGGCGTGCCAGACCAACGAGCCCGACCATGACCACTTCCGACCAAGACCGCATCGTCATTTTCGATACCAGCTTGCGCGACGGCGAGCAGTGCCCTGGCGCTACCATGACCTTCGAGGAGAAGATCGCCGTGGCCGAGCTCCTCGACGAGATGGGCGTCGACATCATCGAGGCCGGCTTCCCGATCGCCTCGCAGGGCGATTTCGAGGCGGTCCACGAGATCGCCCGCCGCGCGAAGCGCGCCGTCATCGCAGGCCTCGCCCGCGCCCAGCTCCGCGACATCGACCGCTGCGCCGAGGCGATCAAGCCGGCGGAGCGGGGCCGCATCCACACCTTCCTCTCGACCTCGCCGATCCACATGAAGCACAAGCTCCAGAAGGAGCCGCACGAGGTGCTGGAGATGATCGCGGCGTCAGTGACGCGGGCGCGGAACCACGTCGACAATGTCGAGTGGAGCGCCGAGGACGGCACCCGCACCGAGCACGATTTCCTCTGCCGAGCGGTCGAGACCGCGATCAAGGCCGGCGCCACCACGATCAACATTCCCGACACGGTTGGCTACGCGGTGCCGGCGGAGTATGCGGCCCTGTTCACGATGCTGCGCGAGCGGGTGCCGGGCGCCGAGACCGTGACCTTCTCGACCCATTGCCACAACGACCTCGGTCTCGCCGTCGCGAATTCGCTGGCCGGCATCGCCGCCGGCGCCCGCCAGATCGAGTGCACCATCAACGGCATCGGCGAGCGCGCCGGCAATGCCGCGCTGGAAGAGGTGGCGATGGCGCTGAAGGTCCGGCGCGACGTGATGCCGTTCCACACCGGCATCGAGTCGACCATGCTGACGCGGGCCTCGAAGCTGGTCTCGGCCGCGACCTCGTTCCCGGTGCAGTACAACAAGGCCATCGTCGGGCGGAATGCCTTTGCCCACGAGAGCGGCATCCATCAGGACGGAATGCTGAAGAACGCCCAGACCTACGAGATCATGACGCCGGAGTCGGTTGGCGTGAAGCAGACCGCCCTCGTCATGGGCAAGCATTCGGGCCGCCACGCCTTCCGCGAGAAGTTGAAGGAGCTCGGCTATGCGCTCGGCGAAAATGCGCTGGAGGACGCCTTCGACCGTTTCAAGGCGCTCGCTGACCGCAAGAAGCATGTCTACGACGAGGACATCGAAGCGCTCGTCGACGACGAGATCGCCAGCGCCCACGACCGGAGCCGCGTGCTGTCGCTGACGGTCATCGCCGGCACCATGGGGCCGCAGTCGGCGACGCTGACGCTCGATGTCGAGGGCGAGCACAAGACGGTGCAGGCGACCGGCAACGGCCCGGTCGACGCCACCTTCAACGCCATCCGCACCCTGATGCCGCACGAGGCCGAGCTCGAGCTCTACCAGGTTCACGCGGTGACCGGCGGCGCCGATGCCCAGGCCGAAGTCTCCGTCCGCCTCAGCGAGAACGGCCGCGCCGTGACCGCCCGGAGCGCTGACCCCGACACTCTGGTGGCATCGGCCAAGGCGTATGTCGCGGCGCTGAACAAGCTCCGCGCCAAGCGCGAGCGCCTCCACGCCCAGGCCGCGGGGTAGCGGTTGTAAGGTGGGCATGCGCAGCATGCCCACCTGCGACGGTCGACGTGGCATCGTCTTCGCCGATGCCCACCCTACCGATCGAGCGCGATCCTCGCCGCCGCCACTTCCTCTGGTGATACGCTGGCCTCGGCCGCGAACGGCAGCAGAAGTCCGGCCTCGTCGGCCAGCATGTGGTCGAGCACGCCTGCCAGAAAATGAGGCGATTGCGCCGCCTCGCGAATGTGTCGGGGGTCGATTCCGCTCAGCGCCAGGAAGCGGCCGAGCCGCTCGGGATCGGCCGCCAGGAAGCCCAAGGCCCGCGCGCCCAAGGCGTTGGCAGCCTCGCGCCGGGTGGCCGCATTACCCCGTTCTCTGGAAGGTTGCATTTGGCCTTCGTCAACAAATCTGCGCTAGCGTCCGGGGTGGCACGGAACGGATCGGGTTGGCGGCATAGCCGATCGCGATCCGGCCGGCCGCCGAGGAGTAGCAATGGCCAAGACGATCCTCATTGTCGAGGACAATGAGCTGAATATGAAGCTCTTCAACGATCTGTTGGAGGCCAACGGCTACGGTACGGTTCAGACGCGCTCCGGCATTGAGGCGATCGGCCTCGCCCGCCAGCACCGGCCCGACTTGATCCTGATGGACATCCAGCTTCCCGAGGTGTCGGGGCTGGAGGTCACCAAATGGTTGAAGGAGGACGACGAGCTGCGCTCGATCCCGGTGGTCGCCATCACCGCCTTCGCCATGAAGGGTGACGAGGAACGTATCCGCGAGGGGGGGTGCGAGGCTTATCTGTCCAAGCCGATTTCCGTCACCAAGTTCCTCGAGACCGTGCGCCACTTCCTGGACGCCTGACGGAGAACGAGAATGACCGCGCGGGTCCTGGTGGTCGACGACGTCCTCGCCAACGTCAAGCTGCTCGAGGCGCGGCTCAGCGCCGAGTATTTCGAGGTCGTCACTGCGATGAGCGGGGCCGAGGCGCTCGACATCGCCGCACGCGCCCAGTGCGACATCGTCCTGCTCGACGTGATGATGCCGGAGATGGACGGCTTCGAGGTCTGTTGCCGTCTCAAGGCCGACCCCGCGACCCACCACATCCCGGTCATCATGGTCACCGCGCTCGACCAGCCGTCGGACCGCGTCAAGGGATTGGAGGCCGGCGCCGACGATTTCCTGACCAAGCCGGTGTCAGACATCGCGCTGCTCGCGCGGGTGCGGAGTCTCAGCCGCCTCAAGATGATGACCGACGAGCTGCGCACCCGCGCCGCTACCAGCAGCCAGATCGGGCTGGCCGACGCGCTCGGCGAGGTCATGCTCGACGACGGGCTCGGCGGGCGCCTGCTCCTGGTCGACGACCGTGCCAGCTCCTACGAGCGCATTGCCGAGGCGCTCGGCGCGCAACAGAAGGTCGATGTCGAGATCTCGCCCCAGGAGGCGCTCTTTCGGCTCGCGGAGACGGACTACGACCTCGTCCTTGTCAATCTCGGCCTTGAAGGCTTCGATGGCCTCAGGCTATGCAGCCAGATCCGCTCGCTGGAGCGAACCCGGGCGCTGCCGATCCTGCTGATCGTCGAGCCCGACGACAGCCAGCGGCTCCTCCGCGGCCTCGACATCGGCGTCAACGACTACCTGATGCGGCCGGTCGACAAGAACGAACTGGTCGCCCGCGTGCGCACCCAGGTCCGCCGCCGCCGCTACAACGAGCGGCTCCGCACCAACGTGCAGCAGAGCGTGCAGATGGCGATCACGGACGGCCTCACCGGCCTCTACAATCGCCGCTACATGCAGCTCCATCTCGATGCGCTGATGGAGCGCTCGCTGGAGCGCGAGCGGCCGCTGGCGATGCTCCTGGTCGACATCGATTTCTTCAAAGCGGTCAACGATACCCACGGCCACGACGCCGGCGACGCCGTCTTGCGCGAGTTTGCCGAGCGCCTACGCGCCTCGGTCCGGGGGATCGATCTCGCCTGCCGCTACGGCGGCGAAGAATTCGTGATCGTGATGCCGGAGGCCGATCTCGGCATTGCGTCGACGGTGGCCGAGCGGCTGCGCCGCCGCGTCGC
>DASZVN010000028.1:0-22659 GCA_035547055.1 Hyphomicrobiales bacterium | reverse complement strand
CGGAACAATCCCGGCGAGCGTGCGGCACGGGCCTATCCGAGCGGGGCCTTCGGCGCAAGGCCTCGCGGGCGGGCGTTCAGTCGCGGCGGCCGGGCGGCGGCGGGCTGAGGTCGCGATAGAGCAGGGCGGCCGCCGGGGCGCCGCCGCGGCCCGAGCGCAAGCCGGATCCCAATTCGCCCTTCGCCGCCCTGGCCGAGCTCAAGGCCCGGCTGGAGGCGGAGGACAAGTCGCGCCGCTGAGCGATGGCCGAGGCGGACGAATCGCCGGATCGGCAGCGGCTTGACAAGTGGCTGTGGTTCGCGCGGGTGGTGCGGACGCGGCGGCTGGCCCAGGATCTCGCCGCCTCCGGCCATGTCCGCCTCAACGGCCAGCGCGTCCAGAGCGCGAGCCACGCGGTGAAGCCGGGCGACGTGCTGACGATCGCGCTCCCGGAGCGCGTCCGGGTGCTGGAGGTCGCTGCCTTCGCCGAGCGCCGCGGCAGCGCGACGGCGGCGGCACCGCTCTATCGCGACCTCAGCCCCCCGCCCCCCGGGCGCCGCGACTGAACGCCCGCCGCCGAGGCCTTGCGCCGCAGCCGCCGCTCGGATAGGCCGTGCCCGCCTGCCGCCAGGATGGTTCCCGAGATGACCTATGTCGTGACCGAAAACTGCATCCGGTGCAAATACATGGATTGCGTCGAGGTGTGTCCGGTCGACTGCTTCTACGAAGGCGAGAACATGCTCGTCATCCATCCCGACGAATGCATCGACTGCGGGGTGTGCGAGCCGGAATGCCCGGCCGAGGCGATCAAGCCCGACACTGAGCCGGGGCTCGACAAATGGCTGACCCTGAACGCCGACCTCGCCAAGACCTGGCCCAACATCACCGCCAAGAAGGAGCCCCCAGCCGACGCCAAGGCGATGGACGGCGTGCCGAACAAATTCGACCAGTATTTTTCGACGGAGCCCGGTGCGGGCGATTGAAGCTACACGCCTCGGATGTATTGGCGGCCGGACTTGCTTGATCTAGGGCGTTGATTTGCCGCCACCCCACGAATGTGGTATATGTGGCTGATCGATGACGGTCGTCACTCTCTCGCCCCGATGAGTCGGGGCTTCCATTCGGAACAATTGCTGTTCGGCGGCGCGCGGCTGGTTGGCGGCACGCCCGGAGAGTGACCGCAATCGAACGATGGCTCATCCCCGGCAAGAGCGCCGGGCGGCGGCCGACACCAAGACGCCGGCGGCTGGTGCCGAGCCGCCGGGATCAGGAGCGCGCGAGACGATGACCAGTGCCAAGAAGACCAGCAATCGACAGGGATTCAAGACCAACGAGCACATCGTCTATCCCGCGCACGGCGTCGGCCAGATCGTCGGCATCGAGGAGCAGGAGATCGCGGGCTACAAGCTCGAGCTGTTCGTCATCACCTTCGAGAAGGACAAGATGACCCTGCGCGTGCCGGTGGCGAAGATCGCGAGCGTCGGCATGCGCAAGCTCGCCGCGCCGGACATCGTCGGCCGCGCCATGGACACGCTGAAGGGCCGCGCCCGCATCAAGCGCACGATGTGGAGCCGCCGCGCCCAGGAATACGACGCCAAGATCAATTCGGGCGATCTCGTCGCCATCGCCGAGGTGGTGCGCGACCTCCACCGCTCCGAGGCGCAGCCCGAGCAGTCCTACAGCGAGCGCCAGCTCTACGAGGCCGCGCTCGACCGCATGGCCCGCGAGATCGCGGCGATCGACCGCGTCACCGACACCGAGGCGGTGCGCCGCATCGAGGCCGCGCTGGCCAAGGCTCCGGCCCGCGGCGCCCGCACCGCCCAGCCGGCCGAGGAAGAGGCCGAGGCCGCCTGACGGCGCCTGCCCTTCGCACGATCCGAAGATGCCCCGGCCGGTCCGGGGCATTTTCGTATTTGGCCACCGTCGCTTCGCCCGCGCCGCGAATGCCCCCTCCACCCTGCTTCGCAGGGTCCCCCTCCCCCGCTGGCGCGGGGGAGGAACAGGGTCGCGGCGCTAATCCTCCCCTGCGAAGCGGGGGAGGTGGCGAGCGAAAGCGAGCCGGAGTGGGTCATGGCTTGACCCTTGCGATTCGGGCCGGGGATAAGGCTCGATCGGATCCGCCATGACCATCGCCATCCGCCCCGCGGCCGCAGCCGACCTCGCCGCCATCGCGGCGATCTATGGCGAGGCGGTCGCGACCGGCACCGCCTCGTTCGAGCTCGTGCCCCCCGGCCGCGCCGAGATGACCCGCCGCTTCGAGACGCTGCGAGCCGGAGGCTTCCCCTATCTCGTCGCGGCCGACGAGGCCGGCCGCGTCCTCGGCTATGCCTATGCGGGCCCGTATCGCCCGCGCGCGGCCTATGGGCTGACGGTGGAGGATGCCGTCTACGTCGCCGCCGACGCGCGGCGGCTCGGCGTCGGGCGGGCGCTGCTCGCCGCCCTGGTCGAGGCCGCGACGGCCGCGGGATTCCGCCAGATGATCGCGGTCATCGGCGATTCCGCCAATGCCGGCTCGGTCGGCGTCCACGCGGCGGCCGGCTTCCGCATGGTCGGGACGTTCGAGGCGGTCGGCCGCAAGCACGGCCGTTGGCTCGACACCGTCCTGATGCAGCGAAGCCTCGGCGACGGCGATACGGCGCCACCCGAGCGGGAGCCGTAGGCGGGCGGGTCGGCAAGCCGCGCTTGCCCACCCTGCCGGGGCGCGATAGATCAACCGCACGCAGTGCTCTCCGCGCGAAGGCGACGAATGGCATCCATCGGTTCCCGCATCGTCTGGCGCCAGGCCGTGACCGTGATCTCCGCCGCCATCCTGGTCGGCACCGAGGTCTTCGTCGGCGCCGTCGCCGGGAGCTGGGCCGTGGCCAACCTGTTCGGCTTCGGCCATGTCGGCACCTCCATCCTGATGCTCGTCGGCATCGTGCTGGCGACGGTCGCGCTGGTGAACTTCCTCCGCAAGGCGACCAAGACCGAGCCGATCTTCCGCCGCTGACCGTGGGGTGGGCATCGGCAGCGCCGATGCCCAGGTCCGGGGTCGCGCGTGGGCAACGCGAGCGATGCCCACCCCCACAAGGGCCCGCAAATAATTTTCGCTGCACCGCGTGAAACCCTTGTGGTCGCGGGCAAATCGGCTTATTTCGCGAATTGCCCAATTTCGCACGTGCCTGTGGTCGCGTGCCGGTCAGCCGGGAAGCCCGGCTGGGCAGACCGGTGACCGGAGAAAAACCGGGTCTAAGCCGACGCTCGGTCGGCGGACGCGACTTAAAGCAACGACGTAGCGGGCTTTTTTGGTCTCTGCCGGCTCTCCACAGGCCGGCGACACTGAAGAGGCACTACATCCTTGCCGGGCGTGCGGAGTGGGATTCCCCATTCCAAGCGGTGGCATGACAGGCCGAGGCGGCATGCGTCCGCCGAAGCCCCAGCATGCCGTTCGGCGCGAACGAGCGGCCGGCCCTCGGGCCGGCGGCGGATGGCGTAAAGCGCTGCGTGCGTCTCCATCGCGCGCGCGGCGATGCGGCGTCATCCGCAGGGCCAACGCTTCCCTCATGGGGGACCGCCAATGACCGAGCGCATTCGCGAATTCCTGGCGTCGCGACGATTCGACGGGCCCTGCCTCGTCGTCGACCGCGACATCGTGCGGGACAACTACCTCGCCTTCGCCAAGGCGCTGCCCGACACGCGCGTGTTCTACGCCGTGAAGGCCAACCCGGCGCCGGAGATCCTGAGGCTCCTGGCCGAGCTCGGCTCGTGCTTCGACACCGCCTCGGTCGCCGAGATCGAGATGGCGCTGGCCGCCGGCGCGACGCCCGACCGCATCTCCTTCGGCAACACTATCAAGAAGGAGCGCGACATCGCGCTCGCCCGCGCGCTCGGCATCGACCTGTTCGCGGTCGATTGCAACGCCGAGGTCGAGAAGATCGCCCGCGCCGCTCCCGGCGCCCGCGTGTTCTGCCGCATCCTCTGCGAGAACACGGGCGCCGAGTGGCCGCTGTCGCGGAAGTTCGGCTGCGTGCCGGAGATGGCGGCCGACGTGCTGGAGCACGCCCACCGCCGCGGCCTCGTCGCCCACGGCGTGTCGTTCCACGTCGGCTCGCAGCAGCGCGAGCCGAAGATGTGGGACCGC
The DNA here is from genome assembly GCA_035547055.1 of Hyphomicrobiales bacterium. Lineage (GTDB taxonomy): Bacteria > Pseudomonadota > Alphaproteobacteria > Rhizobiales > Methylopilaceae > DASZVN01. The sequence goes on along the minus strand of DASZVN010000028.1, from coordinate 18,560 downwards.
GCGCTCGCGACCGCGGCGAAGGTTTTTCGCGACTGCGGCGAGCGCGGCATCCAGCTCGCGATGGTCAATCTCGGCGGCGGCTTCCCGGCGAAGTACCTGAGGCCGATCCCCGGCGTCGAGAACTACGGCGCGACCATCTTCCGCTCGCTCCGCCGCCATTTCGGCAACCGGCTGCCCGAGACCATCATCGAGCCCGGCCGCGGCCTCGTCGGCAATGCCGGCGCGATCCAGGCCGAGGTGGTGCTGATCTCGCGGAAGTCGGAGGCGGACCCGGTGCGCTGGGTCTATCTCGACATCGGCAAGTTCGGCGGCCTCGCCGAGACGATGGACGAATCGATCCGCTACCCGATCAAGACGCCGCGCGACGGCGACGCGACGGAGCCCTGCGTCCTCGCCGGGCCGACCTGCGACTCGGCCGACGTGCTCTACGAGAAGGAGCCTTATCTCCTGCCCGTGAGCCTGGAGATCGGCGACCGCGTCCTGATCGAGGCGGCCGGGGCCTACACCTCGACCTACGCCGCGGTCGCCTTCAACGGCTTCAAGCCGCTCGAGACCCACGTGATCTGAGGCGTCTCCAGGCGTCGTTCGCGCCTTCACCGAGAGGTCGTAACCCTCACCCGGATCGCCCGTGCTGACGCACGGGCGATCCGACCTCTCCCTCCGGGAGAGGTGAAAGGGTGCGGCGCCTTCCTCGACCTCTCCCCGGCGGGGAGAGGTCGACTCGCCTGCGAAGCAGGCGAGCGGGTGAGGGGGACGACGGGACGGATTTTTCGGCTCCCTTTTTGGTACCATCGCCATGTCTGCGTTCGTCCGTCCCGAAATGCCTGCCGACGTGCCCGCGCGCGAGGCGCTGCTCGACCGCGTCTTCGGCGCGGCCCGCTTCGCCAAGACCTGCCAGCGCCTGCGCGACGGCCGCCTGCCCGCGGCGGGACTGTCCTTCGTCGGCGAGGAGGACGGCGCGGTGGTCGGCACCGTCCGCCTGTGGCACGTCGCGGCCGACCGGGCGATGCTGATGCTGGGTCCGCTCGCGGTCGCGCCGGGCGCGCAGGGCCGCGGCCTCGGCAGCGCGCTGATGCAGGCGGCGCTGGCCGAAGCCGCCGCGCGGGGGCACCAAGCGGTCGTGCTGGTCGGCGACGCGCCCTATTACGGCCGCTTCGGCTTCGACGCCGCGCCCGCCCGCCGCCTGACGCTGCCGGGCCCGGTCGAGCGTGCGCGCTTCCTCGGCCATGAGCTTGTCCAAGGCGCGCTCGCCGGCGCGCACGGACGGCTGCGGCCGACCGGGGCGATCCCGCTGCCGGCGACGGTCCCGGCGCCAACGGCCCCGCACCGCCGGCGCGTGGCGTAGCGGTGGCCGACCGGGAGGCGGATCCGGGCACCGCGCTCGCGCGGCCGCTCGCCGTCGGCGGCCAGTGGGCGCTGCTGTTCGTCGCCTCGCTCGCCCTCGCGCTGCTGCTGCAATGGGCGGGGCTGCCGGCGGCGCTCTTGCTCGGACCGATGCTGGTCGGAGTCGGCTTCGGCCTGGGCGGCTTCGCCGGGCGGGTGCCGCGGCCGCTGTTCGTCGTCGCCCAGGGCGTGATCGGCTGCCTGATCGCCCGTTCGCTGTCGCCGGCGATCCTCGCCACCATCGCCGAGGACTGGGCACCGATGCTGCTCGCCCTCGCGACCACGCTCGGCGCCGCGGCGGCGGTCGCGCTCCTGATGCGGCGCGCCGGCCGCCTGCCCGAAGAGAGCGTGGTGCTCGGCACCATGCCCGGCGCCTCGACCGGCATGGTCGCGATGGCGGAGGATTTCGGCGCCGACCCCCGCGTCGTCGCGCTGATGCAATATGTCCGCGTCATCTGCGTCGTCGTCGCGACGGCGCTGGTCAGCCATTTCTGGTTCGGCCTCGGCGGCGCGGCGGGCGCGCCTGCCCTCGCACAGCCGACCCTCCTCGGCATCGGCGACGTGGCCGGCTTCGCTGCGACGCTCGCGGTCGCGATCGGCGGCGGCGCGCTCGGGGTGAGGCTCGGCATCCCCTCCGGCGGCGTGCTGGTGCCGATGCTCGGCGCCGCCTTCCTGCAAGGCTTCGGCCTCCTCGACATCGTCCTGCCGGAATGGCTGCTCGGCGCCGCCTATGGCGTGATCGGCTGGTATGTCGGGCTGCGCTTCACCCGCGACCTCGTGCTGGCGATGCTGGCGGCGATTCCGCAGATGCTGGCCTCGGCCTTCGCCCTGATCGTGCTCTGCATCGGCTCGGCAGCGCTCCTGGTGCGCTTCGCCCATGCCGACGCGCTGACCGCTTTCCTCGCGACCACGCCCGGCGGCATCGATTCGGTCGCGATTCTCGCCGCCGGCAGCCACGCCGACCTCGCCTTCGTCTTCGCCCTCCAGGCGGCGCGGCTGATCCTGGTGATCCTGATCGGCCCGGCGCTGGCACGGCTGATCGCCCGCCGCGGTGCCGCCGCCGGTTGATCCCGCCGCCCGGCACCCCTATTGACGGGCGCGCTCCTCTTCCACGACCACCAAGGGAACACCATCATGGCGGAATGGCCGGTGCATGGCCGCATCGAGGGGCCGATCGTGATGATCGGCTTCGGCTCCATCGGGCGCGGCACGCTGCCCCTGATCGAGCGCCATTTCGCCTTCGACAAGAGCCGCCTCGTCGTGATCGACCCGCGCGACGAGAACCGCGCCATCCTCGACGAGCGCGGCATCCGCTTCATCCAGCAGGCGCTGACCCGCGAGAATTTCGCCGAGATCCTGACGCCGCTCCTCGCCGCCGGCGGCGGCCAGGGCTTCTGCGTCAACCTCTCGGTCGACACCTCCTCGCTCGCCATCATTGAGCTCTGCCGCTCGCTCGGCGCCCTCTATGTCGACACCGTGATCGAGCCGTGGCCGGGCTTCTATTTCGACCGCGGCAGCGACCCGGCGGCGCGCACCAACTACGCGCTCCGTGAGACCGTGCTGGCGGCGCGGCGGAAGAACCCCGGCGGCACCACCGCGGTATCCTGCTCGGGCGCCAATCCCGGCATGGTGTCGTGGTTCGTCAAGCAGGCGCTGCTCGACCTCGCCCGCGACCTCGGCGACGGCGGCGCCGAGCCGAGGCGCCGCGAGGAATGGGCGGCACTCGCCCGGCGGCTCGGCGTCAAGGGCATCCATATCGCCGAGCGCGACACCCAGCGGGCGCGGGCACCAAAACCGCTCGGCACGTTCGTCAACACCTGGTCGGTCGAGGGCTTCGTCTCGGAGGGCAACCAGCCGGCCGAGCTCGGCTGGGGCACCCACGAGCGCTGGATGCCGGACAACGCCCGCACCTTCGGCGACGGCGCCCCCGCGATCTACCTGCTGCAGCCCGGCGCCGCGACCCGGGTGCGCTCGTGGACGCCGACCGCGAAAGCGCAGCACGGCTTTCTCGTCACCCACAACGAGGCGATCTCGATCGCCGACTACCTCACCCTCCGCGAGGGGGGGAAGGTCGCCTACCGGCCGACCTGCCACTATGCCTACCACCCCTGCGACGACGCGGTGCTGTCGCTCCACGAGATGTTCGGCCGCGGCGAGGTCCAGCGGCGCGAGCACATCCTCGGCGAGGACGAGATCGTCGACGGCATCGACGAGCTCGGCGTGCTCCTCTACGGCCACGCGAAGGGTGCCTATTGGTACGGCTCGCAGCTCTCGATCGAGGAGACCCGCCGGATCGCGCCCTACCAGAACGCGACCGGCCTCCAGGTCACCTCCGCGGTGCTGGCCGGCATGGTATGGGCGCTGGAAAACCCGAAGGCCGGCATCGTCGAGGCCGACGAGATGGACTTCCGCCGCTGCCTCGAGGTCCAGCGTCCCTATCTCGGGCCGGTCGTCGGCGTCTATACCGACTGGACGCCGCTCGCCGGGCGGCCCGGCCTGTTCCCCGAGGACATCGACGTGTCCGACCCGTGGCAGTTCCGCAACGTTCTCGTGCGCTGAAAACTGTTGGGATTGCACCGGTTGTCGCCTGCCCGCTATGGTGATGCCGGCGAGCCGCAATGCGGGCGCATCGAGGGGATCCCGCGCGGAGCGGCCATCGGCGCGAGCGGCGGACCCGCAACCGACGCCAGGGCTGCACGCTTGAACGCTGAACCGATCGATGCCGACCTGTCGGGCCGCCGCATCCTCGTCGTCGAGGACGAGATGCTGGTGGCGATGCTGATGGAGGACATCCTGGCCGAGCTCGGCTGCACGGTCGTCGGCCCCGCCGCGCGAGTAGCCGAGGCGCTGCCGCTCGCCGAGAACCAGACGCTCGACTGCGCCTTCCTCGACGTCAACGTCGCCGGCGAACGGGTGTTTCCGGTCGCCGCCGCGCTCGCCGCGCGGGCGGTGCCCTTCGTCTTCGTCTCCGGCTATGGCGAGGAGGCGCTCGAGCCGCCCTTCGCGGGCCGGCCGGCCCTGAAAAAGCCGTTCCCGCCGAGCGAGATCGAGACCGTGCTCCGGCGCTGCCTCGCCGGCGCGACCGCAGCCGGCGGGTGAGCGCCGGGCCCGGAGCCGTTCCCTTGGGCCGGATCATGTTCTATTGAGTTCCCAGCGGGGACCGGAATCGGCGGGGTCATGGAGCGGAAGGCGTTTCTCTTCCTCCAGGGGCCGATCTCCCCGTTCTTCGCCCTGGTGGGCCAAGGCCTCGCGGCGAAGGGCCACAAGGTTCGCCGCATCAATTTCAACCTCGGCGACTGGCTGTTCTGGCGCGGGCCGGAGACCATCGGCTATCGCGGCCGGATCGAAGCCTGGCCCGCCTTCATCGCCCGCTACCTCGACCGCGAGGGGATCACCGACCTCGTCCTCCTCGGCGAGCAGCGCGCCTACCACAAGGCCGCGATCGAGGCCGCCAAGTCCCGCGGCATCCGCGTCACCGTCACCGATTTCGGCTATTTCCGGCCCGACTGGATCACGCTCGAGCGCGACGGCATGTCCGCCGCCTCGACCTTCCCGCGCGATCCCGAGCTGATCCGCGCGCTCGCCGCCGGCCTGCCGCCACCATCGACGGTGCAGCGCTATTTCGACAGCTTCCGCACCATGGCGAAGTGGGACGTGGCCTACCACCTCGCGCTCCGCCACGACTATTTCGTCTTCCCGCACTACCGCTCGCACCAGCTCCACGACCCGGTGCTGACCTATTTCGGCACGCTGCGCCGCCTCCTCATGCGCAAGAAGAACAACGCCGCGGCCGGGCGCTTCATCGCCGACATCCTCGCCAAGGGCACGCCCTACTACCTGTTCCCGCTGCAGATGGAGACCGACTTCCAGCTCCGCGCCTATTCGCCGTTCCCGGACCTGCGGACGCCGATCGGCCTCGTGCTCGGCTCGTTCGCGCATCATGCGCCGCCGCACCACCATCTCCTGGTGAAGTCGCACCCGCTCGACCCGGGGCTCCGCAACTGGCGCAAGCTGATCGCCCGCTTCGCCGCCGAGCTCGGCATCGAGGGCCGCGTCCACTATCTCGACGGCGGCAATCTCGACCATTTGATCCGCGGCGCCCGCGGCGTCGTCACCATCAACTCGACGACCGGCATCCGCGCGCTCCAGCTCGGCTGCCCGCTGGCGGTCCTCGGCGGGGCGATCTACCGGGTACCGGGCCTCGCCGACGACAGGCCGCTCGACGAGTTCTGGGCCGCGCCGCGCCTGCCCGATCCGGCGCTCCGCGACGCCTTCATGGCCGGACTGGCCGCGACCATCCAGATCCGCGGGGTGTTCTACGCCCGCCCCGGCCTCGACGCGGCCGTGGCGGGCACCGTCGAGCGCCTCCACCGCGGGCTCATCAACGTGCCGCTCGACGCGCTCGCGCCCGACGAGGCGGACGCGGCGCCGCTTCCCGGCCCCGAGCCGGTCCAGGCGCGGCGCCTCGCGCGGATGCGGCTGCGCCGCCTCAACCGCCGCCGTTCGGCCGCGGAGTAGTTGTTTCCCTCGGCGGCGGGGTCTTGGGGCGGTAGCGGCAGAGATCGGCGATCAGGCAGCGCCAGCATTCCGGGCGGCGCGCCTTGCAGACATAGCGGCCGTGCAGGATCAGCCAGTGATGGGCGTGGAGCCGGTATTCCGCCGGCACCCGCCGGCTGAGGCCGAGCTCGACCAGGAGCGGCGTCTTGCCGGGCGCGAGCCCGGTGCGGTTCGCCACCCGGAAGACATGGGTGTCGACCGCGATCGTCGGCCGGCCGAAGGCGATGTTCATGACCACGTTGGCGGTCTTGCGGCCGACGCCCGGCAGGGCCTCCAGCGCCGCCTGGTCCTGCGGCACGGTGCCGCCGTGCTGCTCCATCAGGATGCGCGACAGCGCGATGATGTTCTTCGCCTTGCCGCGGTAAAGCCCGATGGTGCGGATGTAGGGGACGAGCCCCTCCTCGCCGAGCGCGAGCATCTTCGCCGGGGTGTCGGCGACCGCGAACAGGCGCTTGGTCGCCTTGTTGACGCCGGCATCGGTCGCCTGGGCCGAGAGCACGACCGCGACCAGGAGCGTGAACGGATCGGCGGCGACGAGCTCGCCCTTCGGCTCGGGCTCGGCGGCCGAGAAACGGCGGAAGATCTCCGCGATCGCGGCACGGCCGAGCGGCCGGGTGGCGCCCGCCTCGGCTGCTGACGACGGAGGCGGGACGGCTTTGCGGGGCTCGGAGGGCGCTTGCCCCTGGCGGAAAGGCATGGGCTGCTTCATATGATGGGGCATGGATGCCGACAAGCCGCAGCTTTCGCCAGCGGACCGGCCGCTCTATCGAGCCGTGCTGAAGCCGCACCGCTCGCTCGGCCGCCGCGGCTTTATCGTCCTGATGTGCTGCACGGCGTGCGGCTCGGCCCTGATCACCCTGCCCTTCTTCATCGCCGGGGCCTATCCGATCGTCGGCTTCCTCGGCCTCGACGTGCTCGGGCTCTACCTCGCCTTCCGCCTGAGCTATGCGACCGCGCGGGCGCGCGAGGAGGTGGTGGTCACGCCGATCGAGCTGATCGTGAAGAAAGTCTCGCACTGGGGCCGCCGCTCCGAGTGGCGTTTCAACCCGCTGTGGGTCAGGCTCCGGCGCGAGGAGCACCCCGAGTTCGGCCTGCTGCGCCTGTTCCTGACCGAGCGCGGCAACAGTCTCGACGTCGGCGGCTTCCTCGGCCCGCGCGAGCGCGAGCGCTTCGCCGCCGATTTCTCCAAGGCGCTGAGCGCCGCGCGCCACGGCCCGACCTTCGCCTGAGCCGGCTCACACCACCAGGAAATCGGCCGCGGTGAGGTGGAGATCGTGGTCGAGGACGGCGAACTCGACCGCCGCCTTGCCGCCCTTTCCGTCGGAGTCGTAGAGCAGCGCGCCGCTGTGCGGCTGGTAGACGATGTAGTCGTTGCGGTCGGCCGCGGCGTGGCCGATCACGAAATCGGCCTTCGGCAGGGTGCCCACGTGGAGCGCTTTGAACACCGCGTTCTCCAGGCGGATGGTGTCGTCCGCCACCGAGAAGTCGGTGATCGTATCGGCATTGGCCTTCCCGACCGCGCTGTCGAACAGAAAGCTGTCGTGGCCGCCGCCCCCAGACAGCCGGTCCTTGCCGGCGCCGCCGTCGAGGATGTCGTTGCCGAGCCCGCCGTTCAGCACGTCGTTGCCGCTGCCGCCGGCGATCCGGTCGGCGCCGCCGGCGCCGCTCAGGGTCTGCGCGCCGGCTGCCCCGGCGAGGTGGTCGCCGGCGTGGCCGCCGATGACCGCGGCGATGCCGTGGAAACTGTCGGTGCCGCCGAAGCCCTTGGCGGTGCCGTGGGCGAAATCCACCGTCACCGCCTTCTTTGCCGCGGAATAGTCGAGCGTGTCGCTGCCGCCGCCGCCGTCGATCGTGTGGGTGCCGGCGCCGCCGACGAAGACGTCGTTGAGATGGGTGCCGGAGACGATCGGCTGGACCTTGTTCTCCGCGATGTGGAGGGTCTCGGCGTAGCTGACGGCGAAATCGGCGCGGATCAGCCCGGCGCCGGCGACGGTCGTCGCTGCGAACGGGGTCGCCGAATCCTCGAGGAGATGGGCGACGTCGAGCGGGTTCAGCGTGGGCCGCGCCTGGAGGGCCAGCGCGCCGACCGCGGCGGCCGCCGGGGTCGCCGCCGAGGTGCCGAGGAACGGGTCGAAGCCCGGCACCGCCGTCGACATGCCGTCGACCGAGGCGATCTGGACCTTGTTGGGCGTCACCGGGGTCGCGAGGCGGTTGCCGTTGGCGTCGAACAGGAACAGCCCCGGGCCGGTGCCGGAGAACGGCTCCGGCTTCACGGTGCCCTTGAACGCCGGGGTGTCGGCGAAATTAACCGCGCCGACGGTGATCGCGCTGGGGTCGCGGGCGTGGCCGATGATGGTGCCGCTGCCGATCCCGGCATTGGGATCGTTGAACACCACCGGCTGGGCGTTGTCGTCGCTGATGAGAACCTTGAACAGTCCCGGCGTCGGCGCGAGCTGATTGGCGCTGTCCTCGACGATCGAGAGGTAATACTGCGTCGAGGTCGCGCCGTTGGTGTTGAAGTTGAACGACTGTACCGGGTCCTTCCCGGTCACGTCGATCATCGACCAGTGCACGACGTTGCCGTTCTGGTCGTAGAGGATCCAGCCGAGGCTGTTGGCCGAGCCCGCGCCGCCGCCGAATGACGCGAACGGCTGGTCCCATTGCAGGTTGATCGAGACCGACTTGTCGGTCGGGATGGTCAGGCTCTCGTAGGGAGTTGGCGCGCTCGACGTGCCGAAATTCTCGGCGATGAAATTCTGGATCTGGCCGTTCTGGCTGCGGAGCTGGACCAGGAACGGGTTGAAGGTGCCCTCGTAGTAGGAGTTGTCGGCGTTGTAGGCCATGGTGAAGTAGGTGGTGCCCGCCTTCACCGCGGCGTCGATCGCCGCCGAGAACGGGTCGCCCATCTGGTAGAACGGCTCGGAGATGCCGCCGCCGGACGTGTTGCCGAAGAAGTTGATGTCGTCGCAGATGATGTCGCAGCCGGCCTTCTGCAGGGCCGCGACGGCCTTGCCGCCGCCCGCCGGACCTTCGCCGCCCGACGTGTAGAAATAGATCTGGGCGCCCGGGGCGATCGAATGGATCACCTCGGCCATGGCGCGGCCCTCGTCGGTCGAGCCGCCACTGCCGTCGTCCTTCAGGACGTGGACCTTGCCCGCCGCCGGCAGCTCGCCCGAGGCGATGTCGGCCTTCATGCCGCCGCCCTGGTTGAAGCTGTCGGAGATCACCCCGATCTTCAGGCCGGTGCCGTCGACATGGAAATGGGCGCGGGCGAGATCGGCCCGGAGCGCCTTGTCGACATTGTGGAAGCCCGCGACGAGCGCCGCCCCGGGCGACCCGGCCGCGCCCGCGACACCGGCATCGATCGGCGTGCCCGTCCAGCCGAAGCTCGCGGCCGGCGACCACCCCGCATTGCCGAAGGGCATCGTCCCGAGCAGCCCCGTGGGCACCGCCGCGTGCGCGGCGGCGTCCAGCTCCGAATCGTCCACGATGTCCGGCCTGATCGTCATCCCCAGCTCCCGCAACGCCATCGGACCGCCCGCACCGACAACCCCACCGGATGAAGCTTAAGGGCGGCGGTTGCGCGCGCCTACACCCCGAATGGGGGGGCCGCCGGATCGTGCCGCTGGGCGGCCGGCCATGGCGCGAGGCCAGCGCGCTTGATTTAATACGCAAATGCGTATATTAATGAGGCCCTGAACGTTGCAGATGATGCTTCATATCAAATTATCTCCTGGAAAATCAGCAATCATATTAATACGCAATGACGTATGATAATGATCCCGCCGATGCCACGCTTGCGCTGGCCGGCACGGTCCGACGAATGGTCGGCCGGCTCGGGCGGCGGCTGCGGGCCGAGCAGGGCGAGGCGGCTCTCGCGCCGGCGGCAGTCGCGGTGCTGGGCCGGCTCCAGCGTGACGGGGCAGCGACGCCGGCCGCGCTGGCGGCGGGCGAATTCATGCTGCCGCAGACGCTGACGCGGGTGCTCGCCGACCTCGAGCGGCAGGGCTTCGCGAGCCGCGCGCCGGACCCGGCGGACGGCCGCCGCGCCCTCATCGCGATCACCCCCGCCGGAACCGCCGCGCTCCGCAACGCCGTCGCGGCGCGCGACCGCTGGCTCGCCGCGGCGCTCGCGGCGACGCTGTCGCCGACCGAGCAGGAGCTGGTGCGGCTCGCCGCCGAGCGGCTCCTCGCCGTCGCGGGTGACGCGCCGTGACCTCAACGCTCGCCACCATCGTCCCGCGGCTCGGGCGCGCGTGGCCGGATGCGCTGAGGATGCTGGCCGCGGCGCTCGCGGCCTACGGCCTCTCGGCCGCGCTCGGCCTGCCCGACGGCTATTGGGCAGTGCTGACCGCACTGATCGTGACGCGGCCTTCCGCCGGTGGCCTGGTGCGGGCCGGCGCCGACCGGCTCGCGGCCACCGTCGCCGGCGCCGCGCTCGCGACCGCCCGCGCCGCGATCCGCCCCTGGGGCGTGCCCGAGCCGGCGCTGATCGCCGTCGCGCTGGCGCCGCTCAGCCTCCTCGTCGCCTGGGACGAGCGCTTTCGCGCCGCGCCGATGGCCGCGATCATCGTGCTGTCGGGCGGTGCGGCGCTGGGTTCGCCGGTCGCAATCGCGCTCGCCCGCGTCGCCGAGGTGATGCTGGGCGCCGCGGTCGGCATCCTGGTCTCGACCGTCGTGCTGCCGACGCACCGCACCCGCCGCCGCCGCGACGACGCCGCGGCGATCCTCGCCGACCTCGCCCGCCTGCTGGACCTCGTGCTCGGCGGCGACGAGGAGCGTGCCCGCCTCCTCCAGGAGGCAATCCGCCGTCGCCTGCGCGCGCTCGCGATCGCCGGCATGGGCGAGCCGTCGCGCCAGCGCCGTGCGGCCGAAGCCACGCTGGTGCCGCTGCTGTCGCGGCTCCTGAGCGATGTCGCGATCCTCGGCCGTGCCTGGCGCAGCCTCGACCCGGAGGAGCGTCACGCACGAGATGCGGCCGCCCGCGACCTCGCCGCCGCGGTCGGGACGGCCACGGCGGCGATCGCCGCGCAGGCGCCGCCGGCCTGGCGCCGGAGCTTCGAGGAGGCCGCCGAACGCCTCGGCGCCGCGGGCGCCAGCGGCGTCGTGCTGCCGGCGCTGCCCTTCCTCCTCGGCAATCTCCGCACCGACCTTCTCGCGCTCGGCCGCGCCTTCGCCGCGGACACGGCGTCCGCTACATCGGCGGCTTGACCCCGTCCTTCTCGACCGTGACGAACCGTGCAGCCACGGCGCCGTCGGCGCCCTTCGGCCCGAACACGAAGACCGCCTTGCCGGGCTTGAGGTCGCTGCGGTCGGCCTTGGCGAAGGTCACCACCGGCGTGCCGGGCGGGATGGTGAGGGTCGCGCTCTGGCCCTTGTAGGACACCGTCATCTCGGGCCCGCCGCCCGTCGCGGTGACCTTGCCGACGGTGCCGTTTGTCATGCTGCTCTTGGGCTTGAGGTTGTAGGGATTCTGGCCCTCGCCGACGCCCTTCATCTGGGGCGGGAACACCAGCACCTCGAGCGCGCTCAGCTTGCCCGCGCCCTCGGGCATCGCGGCGGTGCCGATATAGCTGCCGGCCTTGATCTCGCCGACGTCGATGTTGCGGACGGCCGAGACCGCGGTCTTGTCGCCGAGCTCGACCTTGGCGGTCGCGCCCTCGCGGGTCTTGACGATCAGCGTGCTGCCGTCGACCGCCGAGATGGTGCCGCGGATCGGCCCCGGCCGCGCCGTCTGGGCCAGCGCCGCGCCGCCGACGACGAGCGCCAGCGCCGCGCCCGCGAAAAGCGTTCCAAGTCGCATGTTGCTCGCCTCCAATGGCGCGGCCGGACCGCTGGGGTCCGGGCCGGACGCTACGGCCACGCTCGGCCGCGGCGCCTCACAACGGCGTGTGGACAAGGCTTCGTGAATTGCCCGCCGCACCGGCGCGCCGTGCGGTTCAGGAACCTTTCGCGATTGCCGCCATCCAATGGGCGACGGCAATGGGAAGCGACCATGAGCGCGATCGAGCTGGCGCGGCCGCGGCCGCTGGAGGATCTCGGCGAGGCGGAGCTGGCGGAGCGCGCCTGCCGCCAGGAGCCGGCGGCCTTTCGCGAGGTGATGCGGCGCCACAATCGCCGCCTGTTCCGCGTCGCCAGGAGTGTCCTCGGCGACGACGCCGAGGCCGAGGACGCGGTGCAGGAGACCTATCTGAAGGCCTATGCCGCACTCCCCGGCTATCGCGGCGAGGCCAGCCTCGGCACCTGGCTCACCCGCATCGCCCTGAACGAGGCCATCGGCCGCCGCCGCCGGCGCCGCGACACCACCGATCTCGACATCCTGGAGCGGCCCGCCGAGGCGAAGATCGTGCCCTTCAACCCCAACGCCCCCGACGATCCCGAGCGCAGCGCCGCGCGGCGCCAGCTCCGCACCGTGATCGAGCAGGCGGTCGACACCCTGCCCGAGGCGTTCCGCACCGTCTTCGTGATGCGCGACATCGAGGAGATGTCGGTCGCCGAGACCGCGCGCTTCCTCCACATCCGGCCCGAGACGGTGAAGACCCGCCTGCACCGCGCCCGCCGCCTGCTGCGGAAGGCGCTGGACGCGGAGCTGAGCGCGACGCTGCAGGACGCCTTCCCCTTCGCCGGCTGGCGCTGCGACCGGGTCATCGCCCGCGTCGAGGCGATTCTGTTTCCTTAGCAGGCCGCGAGGTTGATCCTCCCCTGCGAAGCGGGGAGGTGGCGAGCGCAGCGAGCCGGAGGGGGCCTTTTCCGAAGCGACGCCCTTCCACCATGCTTCGCATGGTCCCCCAACCCCGCTGACGCGAGGGAGGATTCTGCGAGCGGAGCGACTACAGCCCGAACATGCCGACCGGCTGGTTGAAATGGGTGCGGGCGACGTAGACGGCGAAGTTCTGGATCTGGGCCGAGATGTGCTGGCGGTACATCGCCACGTCGCGGAAATAGCGCTGGATCTTGGTGCCGCGCTTCGACTCGGCGGATGAGGCCGAGCGCCAGATCAGCTCGACCGCCTCGGCGGCGAGCTTGCCGGCCTGCTGCTCCAGCGTCCACAGGCGAAGGTTCTCCTCCACCGTGATCGGCGTGCCGTCGCGGCCCCAGCGATGGCAGTATTCCATGTAGCGGTCGCAGGCCGAGACCAGGATCGCCTCGGCGGCGTCGGTCATCGCCACCGCCTCGCCGAACGGGCGCTGGCCCTCGAAATGATGGGCGCGGAGCACGTTGGGCTGGGCCATGTTGACCCGGCTCGTCAGGATCTCCTCGAAGGCGTCGATCGCGGCCCGCGCGGCGCCGATCACCGGGGTGATGAGCGAGGCGTGGTAGGGGCCCATCAGGCGGCCGAGATACATCGGGTTGCCGTGGAGGCGCGTGCCGAAGGTGCCGTCGGCCATTTCCTCGGGGCGGCACCACAGCGCGTTGCCGTAGGAGACGTGGTGCTCGGGCACGAACACGTTCTCGGCGGTGACGCTGTTCGAGCCGCTCGCCGCCATGCCGAGCGTGGCGTCGCCGCCCCAGTCGTCGACGATGGTGTAGTTCTTGCGCGGCAGCACGATCACCTTCATCTCGGGCGGGCCGCTCTCCTTCTGCAGGAGCGAGGTTCCGAGCAGATGGGTCGAATAGGGGATGCCCGAGCAGTAGCCCCATTTGCCGGTGACCATGTAGCCGCCGTCGACCTTGGTCAGCTTGCCGCCGGGCGGCGCGCTGTGCGGGGCGATGAAATGGCCATCGGTGCCGAAGAAGTCGACCTGGGCCTCGGCCGGCCAGTGGGCGGCGACGACCGCGCCGTGCGAGGCGCCGAGCGCGAGGCACCAGCCGGCGCCGGGGTGGCCGGTCGAGATCTCCAGCATCACCTTGTAGTAGGTCGTGTAGTCGAACTCGTAGCCGCCGAAGAGCTTGGGCTGGAGGATGCGGTAGAACCCCGCCTCCATGAATTTCTTGTGGATCTCCTCGGAATAGTGGCCGCGGGCGTCGCTCTCGTCCTGGGTGGCGCGGAGCAGCGGGCGCAGCGCCCGGGCGCGCTTCAGGAGCTCGGCCGGGGTGAGGTCCGGCTCCGGCACCGGCAGGGGACGGATCTTGACGTCGGCCTCGCGGGCGGCGGCTTGCACTGAGGACATCGACAGGCGCTCCTCGCTCGGTCTCGGCGGCGCCGGCGCGCCTCGGATCGCGCCCGCCGGCCGCGCCATTGTTCGCCACCGTGGCGGGCGCTTGCAAGGCCCGTGGCCTCGCCGTAGCGGACGCCCTGGACATTGCCTGTATCTAAGAGTAATTTCCTAGATTGGATGAAATTCAAGGGGCGACCATGCTCACCCATTCCCGCGTGTGGGATGCGCTCGACCGACTGGCGGGGGCGAACGGCCTCTCGGCCTCGGCGCTGGCCAAGCGCGCGGGGCTCGATCCTACCACCTTCAACCGCTCCAAGCGCCACGGCCCCGACGGGCGGCCGCGCTGGCCCTCGACCGAATCGATCGCCAAGGTGCTCGACGCTACCGGCACCCAGCTCGACAGCTTCCTCGGTTTCCTGGCGCCGCCGCCCGCGGCCGCGCCGCCGATCCCGCTGATCGGCCTCGCCCAGGCCGGCAAGGGCGGCTTCTTCGACGACGCCGGCTTTCCGGTCGGCGGAAGCTGGGACGAGGTCCGCTTCCCCAACGTCCATGACGAGCACGCCTACGCGCTCGAGATTTCGGGCGATTCGATGCTGCCGCTCTATCGCGACGGCGACGTGATCGTGGTCTCGCCGGCGGCGCAGCGCCGGCGCGGCGACCGCGTCGTGGTCAAGACCGTCGAGGGCGAGGTGCTGGCCAAGGAGCTGAAGCGCGAGACCGCGCGGCTGATCGAGCTGCGCTCGCTGAACCCCGACCACCCCGACCGGGTGCTGCCGCTCAAGGAGGTCGCCTGGATCGCCCGCATCCTCTGGGCCAGCCAGTAGAGGCACCGGCGTCATTGCGAGCGAAGCGAAGCAGTCCAGGGCAGCAGCGTGGCGCTTGGCCCACCGGATTGCTTCGTCGCTGCGCTTCTCGCAATGACGGTGGCCGTCCGTGAGCAGCCTTCTCTACGGCGCGAAATAGCTCTGCCAGAGATCGGCGAGGATGAAGAACACGACGAAGGCGGCGATCGCCGCGAGCGCGACCAGGCCGACCAGCCGCGCGCCGCGCCGCGGCTTCTCCGCCGGCGCGGCAGCCGGGCGCGGCGCCGCAGCGGCCGGCGCCGTCTCGACCAGGTCGGAGGCCAGCGCCTTCTCGCGCTCGACCATGCGGCGCGCGATATAGTCGGTCATCGCCGGCAGGATCACCGGCAGCTTCTCCGACTCGGCGATCAGGCGGCGACCGTAGCGGGTGTCCTGGAAGAAGCGGTAGGTGCGCTTGTCGGCGCCCATCTCGACGAAGCCGAGCTGGTCGACGAACAGCCGCGCCGGGTCGCCCGGCATCAGCGCGCTCTCGAACAGGTCGATGTCCTCGGGCACCTGGGCCAGCACCGGCTCCAGCGCCTCCTTGAGGAGGTCGAGCCGCGCCATCTCGGCGGTGCGGAGCTCGACCAGGACCCCGCTTCGCTCGGCCGATTCGGAACGCGCCCGGCGCAGCGCGTCGCGCAGGCTGGGCACCTGGGGCGGCACGGAGGCAGACGAGTCGAGGCTCATGGTTACCAGTCCGTTAACGCCGCACTGGTAACAATGCCCGCCGTCACGGAAAAGGCAAGGGTGGACACCTGATGGCAACGGTTGCGAGTCAAGCTGCCCACAGCGGCTCGCACCTATCTTTGAATGGAGCTGACGTGAAAAAAGCCCAGGTGGATCGCAAGGCGTTCAATCCTCACGCGGTTTTGCCATTCGAGCTTCGCCTTGCCGACTTCGAAATGGCAATGCAGGACGTGTACGACTTCTTCTACGATGTGAATGAACTGCTCTCGCGAAAGGGATTGCGTCGTCTGGACGACATGTTGAGGCCGGCAGCCATGAGTGGCATTCTCAGCGATATGATCACGGCATCGCTGGCAAAATTCTCCCGAGCGCTGGTTGAGAATCGCCATTTCAACGGACACCCGGACCTTCTCGTCCGTGGCCACTATCCCAACGATTCAGTTGCCGCAGGTAGTGACGGAGTCGAAATCAAGAGCACCCGCAAATCCGGCGGCGCTGTCGACACGCACGGCGCGCGGGCACAATGGATGGGGGTATTCGTCTATGCGGTCGACAACGACACCGAACCCGCGGCGGTACGTCAACCGATGACGTTCACGGAAGTCTATCTGGCTGAAGTAGCCGAAGACGATTTTCGCTCTAATCCACGTGGCACACTCGGAACCAGAACTTCTACGTTGCACCGACAAGGTATCGTAAAGCTCCGCGCTGGGTGGGTCTACAAGACCTCCCACGCGTAGCGCTCTCGCGCCGTGTCATCTGATATCCACATCGATCTTCCGAAAACCGCTTGACGTCCGGACGTCACTATCGTGCTCTGGTCAAGAAGGCCTGAGCACATGCAGACACCACCCGGCGCGGTCCGCGACGCGATCGTCGAACATCTCGCGATGCTCGGAACGGACGTTCCAATCGAGGACATCTACGACGCCGTCTGCCGAAGGCTCGGCCTGGAGGTAGCGCCTTCCTCGGTCCGCTCCTATCTCAACCTGAATACGCCGACCATCTTTGAAAGGGTCGGTCGCGGGCGGTACCGCCTGGTCTCAGGCGATCCGCTGGCTGGTGGCGTCGGCTCCGATGATTCCCAGGACGAACCTGTTTTCGACGATGGGCGGGCCAGGCTTTATCGGGGCGATTGCTTTTCCTGGTTGGCCCGGCAGCCTGAGCGATCATTTCAAGCGATTGTCACGGACCCGCCCTACGGTTTGGTCGAATATTCGGAAACGGAGCAAGCCAAACTCGTCGCAGGAAGAGGCGGCGTGTGGCGCATTCCTCCCTCCTTTGACGGACACAAGCGCGCGCCGCTTCCGCGCTTTACCGTTTTAGGACACGAGGAGCGGCTGGCGCTCCGTGCCTTTTTCAAACGGCTGGCCATTCTGATCCATCGAGCGGCCGTCCCTGGCGCGAATGTCGTCGTGGCATCTAACCCCCTACTGGCCCATGTCGTGGCCGGGGCGATGACCGAAGGTGGCCTTGAATTGCGTGGCTACCTCGTGCGCCTCGTGATGACGATGCGCGGTGGCGATCGACCCAAGAACGCACATCGCGAATTCACCGACGTATCGGTGATGCCGCGCTCAATGTGGGAGCCGTGGATCATCCTGCGGACTCCCCTCGAAGGCCGCGTGCAGGATAATTTGCGAAAATGGGGCACCGGCGGGTTCCGTCGATTATCCGAACACAAACCGTTCGGCGACGTGATCAAATCCAATCCCACCCCTCGGGCTGAGCGAAAGATCGCGCCCCACCCTTCACTTAAGCCGCAAGCCTTTTTGCGTCAGATCGTGCGAGCATCGCTTCCGCTGGGAAGCGGGGTCGTGGTCGATCCTTTTGCCGGGTCGGGATCGACGTTGGCCGCCTCGTCCGCCGTCGGTTACCGAAGCATTGGCGTCGAAAAGGATCCTCGCTACGCAGGATTGGCCCGTGAGGCCATTCCGCGCTTGGCCTCAATCAAAATTGGATCGCAACAGCCGGAGTTCGACTGGACCGCCTAGCACGGGCTAGGAGCGCCGCCGCTCGCGGAGGTTCAGCACGCCGTAGAGGGCTTCGTGGGCGGGCGCCGGGGCACCCTTGTCGCGGCCGACGCGGACCACGGCGCCGGTCAGCCACTCCAGCTCGGTCGGGCGTCCGGCGCGGAAATCGCGGTTCATCGAGGAGGTGAAGCCCGCCGCGCGCGGCAGCATCTTCTCGAACGTCGCCGCCATCGCGGCAGCCTCCCGGCGGACGTCGTAGCCGTCGGCCGCCGCCGCCGCGATCGCCTCGGCGGCGAGCCGGTCCCAGGCCTGCTTCAGGGCGGGCACCGCCCAGATGTCGCCGAGAGTGCAGTCGCCGGCCGAGGTCAGGGTCGCGAACGGGATCAGCACCGACGCCTTTTCCCACAGGATCTGGCGCCCGCCCTGGCCGACCCGGACATTGACGCCGGCCTCGCGGAAGGCGGCGGCAAGCGCTTCGAGCCGCGGGCCCGGCGGCCCGGACAGCGCGGCGAGCGAGAGCTGGTGGTTCGGCGTGGTGTGGGCGACGGTGCCGGGCGCGGCGATCGCGGCCTCGACCGAGATGGTGCCGACCAGCGTCCGCTCGCGCCCGGCCGCCGCGGCGAGAAGGTCGGGCGCCTCGAGGCCGTTCTGGAGCGGCAGCACGACGCCCTCGGGCGCGAGCGCCGCCGCGGCGGCGGCGACGATGCCGGCGAAGTCGTACATCTTGACCGCGACCACGACGAGATCGTTCCGGCCGAGCTCCGCCGGCCGGTCGGTCGCCGCGGCGGCGATCGTGAAGTCGCCGGCCTGGACGCTCTTCAGGGTAAGCCCGCGCTCGCGGATCGCGGCGAGATGGGCGCCGCGGGCGAGGAAGGTCACCTCGTGGCCGGCCTTGGCGAGAAGCCCGCCGACGAAGCCGCCGACGCCGCCCGCCCCGATGACTGCAACCCTCACCGTTCGCCCCCCGCCGTGATCCCAAGCGCCGTGCCGCGGTTCCAGGTCGACATGCTGACCGG
>DASZVN010000027.1:0-2428 GCA_035547055.1 Hyphomicrobiales bacterium | reverse complement strand
CACGCCGTACTCGTCGCGAGCGGCCGCCGCCGACACGTAGCCCTCGATCACGTCGGCCAGCACCCGCTCCGGGTCGCGTTCCAGCGGATCGCCCCAGCCGCCGCCCCCGGCGGTGAGGTAGCGGATCTCGCTGCCGGCCACGCCCGCGTAGCGGCCTGCGCTCCGGGTCCGGGTGAAGCCGGGCTCCCCCGGCGCCTTCACTTCGGTGCCCGCGACGGTGCCGCTCTTGCCGCCCCACAGGCCCCAGGGCGGGCAGGTGGTGCGGCCGAGGGCGGCCTGGCCGCCGACGTTCCATCGTCCGGGCGCAAGGCCGCGCGCGGTGGTCTGGACGCCGAGCCCGCCGCGGAACTTGCCGGCGCCGCCCGAATCCGGGCGCAGCGCGCGCTCCACCACCAGCACCGGGCTCTTCAGCTCGATCGTCTCGATCGGCGCGTTGCGGACATCGCCCTGGCAGACCGACATCGCGGCGTCCTCGCCGTCCTCGAACGGGCGGCCGCCCCAGCCGCTCGCCTCGATGCTCTGGGCGACGACGCTCGGACTGCCGTCGACGCTCTGGCTCGCGAAGAAGAAGGTGCCGCCGAGCGAGCCCGAATGCGCCGCGGGGATGCGGTCCGGCAGGGCGTCGGCCAGGGCTCGCCACACGGTGTCGACCACCGTCGGCAGCGCCGAGCCCCAGCTCGCCATGAACGAGGGGTAGGGCGCCATCATCATGTTGCCCTCGGGGATGATGACCTTCAGCGCCGAGAACGCGCCCTCGTTCAGCGGCTCGAACGGCGCGGTCAACGCCTTGTAGGCGATGTAGGCGCCAGCGAAGGTGCGCGAATTGATCGGCGCCTCGGGCCGCGCCGGCGAGCAGCCGGAGAGGTCGATCGTCATGTCGCTGCCCGCGACGATCACCTTGGCCTTGATCTCGTAGGGCGGCTCGCCCGCCCGGCCGTCGAAGACGCTCTCGGCCTCGTAGGTGCCGTCCGGTATCTCGGCGACGGCAGCGCGGCAGCGCGCCTCGGTCTGGGCGTAGATCGTCCGGATTGCGGCCTGCACCACGTCCTTGCCGTAGCGGCCGAGGAGCTCCTGGTAGCGCCGTTCGGCGAGGCGGCAGGCGGCGAGCTGCGAGCGGAGGTCGCCCATCGCGGCGTCGGGATAGCGGATGTTGTCGCGGACGATGCGCATCACCTTCTCGTCCGGCTTGCCGCCCTCGTAGAGCTTGATCTGGTCGATCTGGAGCCCCTCGCTCCACGGGTCGAAGGCGGTGGCGCCGCCGAAGCCGGTCGAGAGGCCGCCGATGTCGACCCAGTGCGCCCGCACCACCGCGAAGGCGGCCAGCGTGCCCGCGAAGAAGATCGGTGTGTAGATGACGACGTTGTTGAGGTGCTGGCCGGCGCTGCGCTGGTGGTTGTGCATCACCACGTCGCCGGGGGCGAAGCCGTCCTTGCCGTAGCGCCGGAGGCCGTCCTTGATGACGAAGCCGAGGTCGGCGACGAAATGCGACACGCCGCCCATGTCCTGGGTGATGAGGTCGCCGTCGGGGCCGAGCAGCGCGGTGCAATAGTCGCGCACCTCGTAGATCATCATGTTGTAGGAGGTGCGCTGGAGATCGGTGCTCATCTCCTGCGAGATCGCCGGCAGGGCGTTGCGGATGACCTCGAGCGTGACCGGATGGATGGCGGTGCGGGCGTCGGGCGCGTTCATGGCTGGGCCACCTCGATCAGCATTTCCCCGGTCTCGGTCACGGTCAGCCGGTCGTCGGCGAACAGCACGGTCGTCGAGCCGTACTCCTCGACGACGCAGGGGCCGGCGAGGCGCGCGCCGGGACCGAGCCGCTCGCGCCGGAAGACCGCGCAGTCGACCGGCTTTCGCGGGTCGTCGAGATAGACCGGGCGGCTCCCGATGCGGGCCTCGGCGGTGCCCTCGGACAGCTTCGGGAACTCGATCTTGGGCCGCATTCCCTCGGCGGCGAGGCGGATGTTGACAAGCTCCAGCGGCTCGTCGGTCGCGGCATGGCCGAAATGGCGGTCGTGGGTTTCGTTGAAGCGGTGGAGGATCGCGGCATGGTCGCCGCGGCGGACCTCCGCTTCGTCGACCGGCACCTGGAGCGAGAATTCCTGGCCGAGATAGCGCAGGTCCATCGTCCACTGGAACCGCATGTCCGCCGCCGCGACGCCGGAGCGGTCGAGGACACCGCGCCCGTTCGCGACCAGCTCGTCGTAGAGGGCCGCGAGCTCGGCGAAATCGGTCTGGTCGAGCCGGCGGTAATAGGTGCGGACATAGTCGTGGCGCATGTCGGCCATCAGCATGCCGAGCGCCGAGAAATGCGACGGCAGGTTCGGCACCACCACGCTCGGGATCGCGAGCTCGCGGGCGATCTCGACGGCGTGGAGCGGCCCGGCGCCGCCCATCGCGACCATCGCGAAGTCGCGCGGGTCGTAGC
>DASZVN010000026.1:0-41532 GCA_035547055.1 Hyphomicrobiales bacterium | reverse complement strand
AGCGCGAGCCGATCGCCTTCCACGAACAGAGCCGCCTGTTCGCCTGGACCTGGCGCGAGGCCGGCTGCCCGGTCGACTTCCTGCTGATGCCGGGCCGCCAGCATTTCGACATGCTCGATTTGGTCGCGGACCCCGCCTCGCTGCTCGGCCAAGGCATCGCCCGCCTGCTCGGCGCCTGAAGCTGCGCTGAAAGTCGCCGAGCCGCGACGGAGCGCTTCGGGCGGATCCCCCGCGCCGGCGGGCTTGCTATAGTGAGGCTGCTAGCCCTTTTCCGGCAGGAGGCATCACCATGGATCGCACGGCAGCTCGGCAACGGCGGATGGCGCCGCTCGACACTCCCACCGATCTCTCGTCCGAGAGCGCGACAGACGTCGGCGCGGCGCTGGAAAAGCTTCTGGCCGACATGTTCGCCTTGTATCTCAAGACGAAGAACTTTCACTGGCACATGTCGGGCCGGCATTTCCGCGACTACCATCTGATGCTCGACGAGCAGGGCACCCAGATTTTTGCGACGACCGATGCCATCGCCGAGCGTGGCCGCAAGCTCGGCCGGCCGACGATCCGCTCGATCGGCCATATCGCCCGGCTGCAGCGCGTGCTCGACAACGATGCCGACTTCGTCACCGCCGCCGACATGCTGGCGGAGCTACGCGACGACAACGAGCAGCTCGTGGTGTGGCTGCGCGAGACCCACGTGACCTGCGACGAGGCCGGCGACGTGGCCACCGCCAGCCTCCTTGAGAACTGGATCGACGAGGCCGAACGGCGCGTCTGGTTCCTCTACGAGGCGAACCGCCGCGCCGATGAGTGAGCCCGTACTCAGGCCGCTGCGCGCTGCCACAGGCGCCGGGTCGCCAGCGCTGCGCCATCCGACAGTGCCTTGAGCTTGGCCCAGGCGATCTGGGGGTGGACGCGGCCGCCGAGGCCACAGTCGGTCGAGGCGATGACGTTGTCGCGGCCGACGCACTCGGCGAAGCGGCAGATGCGGTCGGCCACCAGCTCGGGATCCTCGATCAGGTTGGTCGAGTGGCTGACGACGCCGGGCAGGATCTTCTTGCCCTCGGGCAGCTTCACGTCCTTCCACAGCTTCCACTCGTGCTCGTGGCGGACATTCGCCGCTTCGAACGAGTAGCAGTTGCAGTCGATCTTGAGCATCAAGTCGATCAGGTGCTTCATCGGCAGGTCGGTCGAGTGCGGCCCGTGCCAGCTTCCCCAGCACAGATGGAAGCGGATCCTGTCCGCCGGCAGGCCCTTGATCGCGTGGTTCAGCGCCTCGATCTGCATCGTCGTGTAGCGGCGATAGCCCTCGACCGAGGGCTCCATCTTCTGCTGGTCCCAGTTCTCGGCGATGGCGGGATCGTCGAGCTGCACGATCAGCCCGGCGTCGATGATCGCCTTGTATTCCTCGCGCATGGCATCGGCGCAGGCATAGAGCAGCTCCTCCTCGCTTCTGTAATAGTCGTTCGGCACCCGCGCGCAGCTCGCCGGGGCGACGGCGGCGATCCAGGCGCCTTCGAGCGGGAGCCCGGCGGCCTCGAGGCCGGCCTTGAGGTTGTCGATGTCGCGCTTGATCTCGTCGTGGCCGGCGTAGCGGATCGGGCCGGTCACGAGCGGGCTGCGCTCGCTCATGAAGCTGACCGAGACGTTGCAGCCCGACTGCGGGTCCATATAGGCCTCGCGGAAGCGCACGCGGTCGCGGCGGTCGCCCCAGTTGCCGACGACGAAGTCGTTCGGTGCCATCGGGGCGTTGATGTGCGTCGACAGCGTCGTCTCGCGGAGGCCGTGGCTCGCGATCGTCAGCCCCGCCAGCCGCCGCACCACATAGGCCCACCAGGCGCCGTAATCGTAGGCCCAGCCCATGACGTGGCCGAGCTCGCCGTCGTTGACGAGGTCGATCCCGACCTCCTTCTGCCGCCGCACCACCTCGGCGACGGCCTCCTTCAGCACCTGGTTGAACTCGGCCTCGTCGACGGCCCCGCCGAGGGCCCGCTTGTGGTTGAACGCGATCAGCTTTTCCGGCCGCGGCAGGCTCCCGACATGGGTCGTCGGAATGTGGTCAGCCATGTGATCCCTCCCCAAGAGGCTCGTGGCCCACGGGACGTGGGCACGCTGCGCGCGCCCACCCTACGAGGGAATCGCCCGGAGCAGGAGGGCCGTCAGCTCCTCCGGCATCCCGATGGGGAAAAATGGGCAGCGGCGGCGGCTGCCCGGCGCGCTGCCCCCTCGACGGCGGGCACGCGGCGCCGGGCCGCGCGCCGCGGCCGTCATTTGATCCGCGGCAGCCTCTCGAACTGGTGGAACGGCGGCGGCGACGGCAGCGTCCATTCCAGCGTCGTCGCGCCCGCCCCCCACGGATTGTTGCCCGCAACGCGCTTCTTCGCGAAGGCGTCGACGATGCACCACAGGAAGATCAGCACCGCGAACCCCGAGATGTAGGCGCCGATCGAGGAGACGAAGTTCCAGCCCGCATAGGCGTCGGGGTAGTCGGCATAGCGGCGCGGCATGCCGGCGAGGCCGAGGAAATGCATCGGGAAGAACGCGATGTTGACGCCGATGAACGTCACCCAGAAGTGCAGCTTGCTCAGCGTCTCGGAATACATGTAGCCGGTGATCTTGGGGAACCAGTAGTACCAGCCGGCGAAGATCGCGAACACCGTGCCGAGCGACAGCACGTAGTGGAAATGCGCCACCACGTAATAGGTGTCGGTCAGATAGCGGTCGACGCCCGCATTGGCGAGGACGACGCCGGTGACGCCGCCGATCGTGAACAGGAAGACGAAGCCGACTGCCCACAGCATCGGCGTCTTGAACTCGATCGAGCCGCCCCACATCGTGGCGATCCAGGAGAACACCTTCACGCCGGTCGGCACCGCGATGACCATCGTGGCGAACACGAAATAGGCCTGGGTGTTCACCGAGATGCCGGCGACGAACATGTGGTGGGCCCACACGACGAACCCGATCACCCCGATCGCGACCATGGCGTAGGCCATGCCGAGATAGCCGAACACCGGCTTCTTCGAGAACGTCGAAATGACGTGGCTGATGATGCCGAAGCCCGGCAGGATCATGATGTAGACTTCGGGATGGCCGAAGAACCAGAACAGGTGCTGGAACAGCAGCGGGTCACCGCCGCCGGTGGCGTTGAAGAAGGTCGTGCCGAAATTGCGGTCGGTCAGGAGCATGGTGATCGCGCCCGCCAGCACCGGCAGCGACAGCAGCAGCATGAAGGCGGTAACGAGCACCGACCAGGCGAACAGCGGCATCCGGTGCAAGGTCATGCCCGGCGCGCGCATGTTGAGGATGGTGGTGATGAAGTTGATCGAGCCGAGGATCGAGGAGGCGCCGGCGATGTGGATCGCGAGGATGACGAAGTCCACCGCCGGGCCGGGGTGGCCCGAGGTCGAGAGCGGCGGATAGAGCGTCCAGCCGGTGCCGGCGCCGGTGTCGCCTGCCGGCCCCGGCATGAAGACCGAGATGACGAGGAGCACCAGGGCGACCGGCAGCAGCCAGAACGAGATGTTGTTCATGCGCGGGAACGCCATGTCGGGCGCCCCGATCATCAGCGGCACGAACCAGTTGCCGAAGCCGCCCATGGTGGCCGGCATCAGCACGAAGAAGATCATGATGAGGCCGTGGCCGGTGACGACCGTGTTGTAGGTCTGCGGGTCGGTGAAGATCTGGAGGCCCGGCTCCTGCAGCTCGGCGCGGATCAGAAGGGAGAGGATGGCACCGAGTATCCCCGCGCAGATCGCGAAGGTGAAATACATGGTGCCGATGTCTTTATGATTGGTCGAGTAGACGAAGCGGCGCCAGCCGTGCGGTCGGGCGTGCGCCCCTCCCTGAGGCAGCGCCTGCGCCTGTTGAAGAGCACTCGTCGCACCGACCATGACCTCGCCTCCATGCCGGCGGTCCCGGACGGACCGGCACCGCACGCGTGCCAGTCTTGGCCGCAAAGGATCATTGTCAATGTATGTTTATGCCGCACGGCACGTCGCCGCAGGGGCGGAGCGTCGTCTGGCGCCCGGACGGCTCAGGCGGCGGGGCGGAGCCCGAAATCGGCAGGGCTCAGCATGACGTCGGCCAGGGTGTAGCGGTCGAGCGTCGACAGGAAGGCGGACAGCGCCTCCTGTAGGGCGCCGCGGGCGCGGCAGCGCGGCGTGATGCGGCAGCGGTTGTCGGTGGAGAAGCACTCGACGAGCGCGAAATCGGGCTCGGTCGCGCGGAGGACGTCGCCGAGCCGGATCTTGTTCGGCCGGAGGCCCAGCGCCAGGCCGCCCGAGCGGCCGCGCACCGCTTTCAGGAAACCCGAGCGCGTGAGCTGGTTCGCGACCTTCATCAGGTGCGCGCGGGAGATGCCGTAGAACGCCGCGGTCTCTTCGATCGTGACGAGGCGGCTTTGGTCCTGCGCCGCTGCGTAGGTCAAAAGGCGCAGCGCGTAGTCGGTGAAATTCGTCAGTCGCATGAAAAAAAGTCCGGATTGCTCGCGCCGCGGCTAAGCGTCTGAAGATGCACGCGCGCGTCATCATTTTCAAGCATGACGGACTGGCGGGGGCTGCGGCGGCCGGCGCTGCGTCAAAACATACATTGACAATGACTCTTTTACATCCAGAATGCAGCCGTTCGCCCGCGCCTCGGCTGACGGCGCGGCGGGCCGGCGCGGGGGCGCCGATTGCCGCCCGTGCCGCGAGCCTACGATCGAAGGAGCCGTCGAATGTCGGAAGTCGCCGCCCGCCAGCAGGTCGACCTGCGCAGCCTCGTGCCGATGCAGCGCCATCAGCTCATCTTCCAGCTCGTCGACGAACTCGTGCCCGGCGGCTCCTTCGTCTTCGTCAACGACCATGATCCCAAGCCGCTCTATTACCAGCTCGAGGCCGAGCATCCGCGGCAGTTCTCGTGGACCTATCTCGAGCAGGGGCCGGAGGTCTGGCGGGTCGAGATCGGCCGCTTCGCGGCGGCGGCCTGAAAGGGGGCGGTCAACCCGCGCCGGCGGCGCGCCGGCGCGCTTCGTCCGAGGAGGTTTACGTGCTCGGCGCCACGCTCTCGCGCTGGACGATGTCCTACTTCGCCGCGGCGCTGGTGTTCCTGTTCGCGGCCGAGGCGCTGATGGCGGCCGGCTACGGCTTTCCGGCGGCGCCGGTGGCCGCACCCGCGACGCTGGTCCTGGTTCATGTCGTCGCGCTCGGGTGGCTGAGCCTCCTCATGTGCGGCGCGCTGTTCCAGTTCGTGCCGGTGCTGGTGGCACGGCCGCTCTACAGCGACCGGCTGCCGCTTCCGGCGCTCGGGCTCCTGCTCGGCGGGATCGCGGCGCTGCTCTGCGCCTTCGTGCGCCTCGGCGGCGGCATCGACGCCGACCTGCCCTTCTTCCCCGCCGCGGCGTGCCTGCTCGGGGCGGGCTTCTCGCTCGTCATCTGGAATCTCGGGTTGACGCTGTGGCGCGCACGGCCGTTGCCGCTGCCGGCCCGCTTCGTCGCGGTCGGCCTCGCCTCGCTCGCGGCGACGGTCGCGTTCGGCATCGTCTTCGCCCTCGTCTTCGGCGGGGCGACCAGCTTCGCCCCGTTTCTCGCCTTCGCCGGCGGCGGCCTTCCGCTTCATGTGGTCGCCGGCCTCGGCGGGTGGCTGACCCTGACGGCCATCGGGGTCAGCTACCGCCTGCTCGCGATGTTCATGCTGGCGCCCGAGCTCGACCGGGCGACGACCCGGGGCGCCCTACGCCTCGCCGCCGCAGCGCTGGCCGTCGCGATCCTCGGCGGAACCCTGGCGATCGCGATCGGCACCGATCTCGGGCTTCGCGCCGCGCTGGGCGCGGCCTGGCTCCTGGGCTTCGCCGGCCTCGTGCTCTACGGCCGCGACGCGGTGCGCCTCTACGAGGAGCGCAAGCGGCCGAAGATCGAGCTGAACAGCCACATGGCGGCCTTCGCGCTGGCGAGCCTCGCAGCAGCGGCGGCGCTCGCGGTGGGGCTGCTCGCCGTCGGCGCGCTCCAGCGCCATGCCGCTGCCGTCGTCTTCCTCGCCGCCTTCGGCTGGCTGTCCGGGCTCGCGCTCGCCAAGCTCTACAAGATCGTCGCCTTCCTGACGTGGCTCGAATCCTATGGGCCGGTGCTCGGCAAGGCGCCGACCCCGCGGGTGCAGGACCTCGTTGCCGAAGCGCGCGCGGTGCCGTGGTTCCGGCTCTATTTTGCCGCGGTCTGGTTCGCGAGCGCCTGCCTTCTGGCCGGCCAGCCGGTCGCGTTCCGGGCCGGCGCCGGGCTGATGCTGGTCGCGACCGCCGCCATCGTCGCCCAGCTCGTGCGGACGCGGCGGCTCGACGAGGTCGAGGCCGCGCGCCGGCTGCCGCAGGGCGTGCGGCGCCCGCGGCTCCTGTTCTCATCGGTGCAACGGGCCTGGAGGCCGTCATGACGCCATTTCTGGAACTCGATGTGCGCCCGACGCTGCGCGCCGGAGGCGAGCCGTTCGCCGAGATCATGGCGGCGGTGAACGGGCTCGCGGCCGGGCAGGGGCTGCGCCTGCTCGCGACCTTCAAGCCGATCCCGCTGTTCCATGTGCTCGACGGCAAGGGGTTCGCCCATGTCGCCCGCGAGCTCGACGGCGGCGACTGGGAGGTGCTGTTCACCCCGGCGGAGGCGAAGGACGCGCCGGCGGCCGCGACGCCGGCGCCGGACCGGGCGGAGGACTGGCCGGCGCCGGTGCGCGCGCTCGACAACCGCGATCTCGACCCGCCCGAGCCGATGGTCCGCATCCTCGAGGCGACCGAGGCGATGGCGCCCGGGGAGGTGCTGTCGGCGCTGCTCTGCCGCGAGCCGATCTTCCTGTTCCCGGAGCTCGCCAAGCGCGGCCATGGCTGGCGCGGCGCGTTCGAGGCCGACGGCAGGACGTATCGGGTGCTGGTGCGCGTCGGCGCTGCCTGACGCCTGACATGGACGTCCCCGCGAGCCCGCAACGCCATGGTCGGCCGTCGACGCCGGCGGATCTTGCCGGAATCCTGCTCGCGAGCCTTCAGGCGCTGGCCGCGGCCGGGGAGGTCGATGCGGCGTGCCGGCTGGCCGGCGAGGCCTGTGCGGCTCTCCGCCGCTGCGACGCCGGCACCTGGCACCGCTTCAATGCGCTGTTGCACCGGCTGGTGCGGGATCTGCCCTGACGCGGAAGGAGCCGAGGATGATCGAGACCGCCGTCGCCCGCGCCGTCCATGTGCTCGCGGTCGTGGTCTGGATCGGGGGCGTCGCGATGGCGACGACCGTCGTGCTGCCGCTGGCGCGCCGGCGCGACCGCCCGATCGCCGAGCGCGTCGCCTTCTTCGAGTCGATCGAGAGCCGCTTCGTCTGGCAGGCCCGGATCGCCACCCTCCTCGTGGCGGCGAGCGGCTTCTACATGGTCGTCCGCTTCGGCCTCTGGAGCCGCTTCGCCGCCGCCGAGTTCTGGTGGATGCACGCGATGGTCGGGACCTGGCTGATCTTCACGCTGCTCCTGTTCGTGGCCGAGCCGCTGATCGTGCACCGTCTCGTCCACCGCCGCGCCCTTGCCGGCGACGAGCGCGTCTTCACGCTCCTGCAGTGGATGCACTGGATCCTGCTGGTGCTCAGCCTCGTCACCGTGTTCGCCGCGGTGGCCGGCAGCCACGGCATGTCGCTCGTGCCCTGACCCTCCGCGGCCCGCGAAAATGCCGCAGCGTCCCAAGGTCGTGTCGGGCATAAAGATGCATTGTAAATATTGCTTTGTGCCGGCGGGAGGGCATGGAGCGATGCGGTGAGGCAGCCGCGCTGCCTGGCAAGGCCTCTCGCCCAGGGAAGGCTCGGGACGATGTTCATCCAGACCGAGGCGACCGCGGATCCGGCCGTGCTGAAGTTCCTGCCGGGGCAGCCGGTGCTCGGGCAGGGGACGCTGCGGTTCGACGACGAAAGCCAGGCGGCGATCTCGCCGCTCGCGCAGCGCCTGTTCGGCATCGCCGGCGTCGCGGCGGTCGGTCTCGGCCCCGACCATATCGCGGTGACGAAGGCCGCGGGGGAGTGGCAGCACCTGAAGCCGGCGATCCTCGGCGCCATCATGGAGCATGTCCTCTCGGGCGCGCCGATCGTCCTCGACCGCCGTCCGGCGGAGCGTGGCGCAGCGGGCACCGACGGGGCGCTCGCTGCCGTGATCCGCGACGCCCTCCGCCGGGTGATCGACCCCGAGCTCGGCTACAACATCGTGGATCTCGGGCTCGTCTACGACGTCGCGGTTGCCGGCGGCCGGGCCCGCGTCACGATGACGACGACGACGCCCGGCTGCCCGGCCACCGCCTATCTCAGACAGGGGGCGGGGGACTGCGCCGCCAATGTCGAGGGCGTCGCGGCCGCCGAGGTGGCGCTGACCTACGACCCGCGCTGGTCGCCCGAGATGATGAGCCCAGAGGCCAAGGCGCATTTCGGGATCGGCTGACGCGCCGCCGGCGATCTGCGCAAGACCCTGCGCGTCGATCCTCCCGGGCGGAGGAGCCTGGCGGAGAGGGTGGGATTCGAACCCACGGTACGGTTGCCCGCACAACGGTTTTCGAGACCGCCCCGATCGACCACTCCGGCACCTCTCCGCGATGACCCCGGTCGGTGGGCGCGTGCTATCTAGCCGCTCGGCACGCGAGCGGCAAGGCGCGCGGACGGCCATATGGCCGCGCCGCCCGACGAAATCCTTGACGCGCGGCCCGGCCTGCCTATAGTGCCGCTTCCCGGCGCGGGTCTCATGGGCTCCGCGCCGTTTGCATTCCATCGCGACCGCCAAGAAGTCCGCCCACGCGGCGGAACGAACACGAGGAGAGACGAGATGTTCGCGGTCCTCAAGACGGGCGGCAAGCAGTACCGGGTCGCCCCCGACGACGTGATCGCCGTCGAGAAGATTGCCGGCGATGCCGGCGCGAGCGTCGAGCTCGGCGGGGTCCTGATGGTCGGTGCCGACGACGGCGCCACCACCATCGGCGCGCCGCTGGTCGACGGCGCGGTGGTCGCGGCCACCATCGTCGAGCAGACGCGCGGCGAGAAGGTCATCGCCTTCAAGAAGCGCCGCCGCCAGAACTCGCGCCGCAAGCGCGGCCACCGCCAGGAGCTGACGGTGCTGCGCATCACCGCCATCCGCGCCGGCCAGGCCACAGCCTGACCGCACCGCCGTCATAAAAGGAGCAACCCGATGGCTCACAAGAAGGCTGGCGGCTCGTCGCGCAACGGGCGCGACTCCGACGGGCGTCGCCTCGGCGTGAAGAAGTTCGGTGGCGAGGCGGTGATTCCGGGCAACATCCTGGTACGCCAGCGCGGCACCAAATGGCACCCCGGCGCGCATGTGGGGATGGGAACCGACCATACCCTCTTCGCGCTTGTTGCCGGTCATGTCGCCTTCGAAGCGAAGGCGGATGGCCGAACCTACGTGAAGGTGGTCCCGGCCATGGCCGAGGCTGCGGAGTAGACGGCGGATTTCAGCGACGAATCCGCCGGCGCAAGACGCCCCGGCGGATGACCGAGCAGGGTCCGGCTGAGGGGCGGAGCGCCGTTCCCCGTCGCGCCTGGAGCTCGGTCATGGTCCCCTCCGCCCGTTCTGCGGACGCCTTCGACGACAGCACCATCGTGACGGCGCGCCTCGTACTGCGCCGTCCGCGCCCGGCCGACGCCGAGCGCCTTGCCGTGCTCGCCAACGACCGCGCCATTGCCGACAACACCGCGCTGATCCCGCATCCCTACACGCTCGCCGACGCCCGCGCCTTCATCGCGATGGCCGGCGGCAGCGGGGCGAAGCCGGTCTTCGTCGCCTGCCTCGCCGCGGCACCCGATGTGCTGATCGGCTCGGCCGGCCTCGATGGCCGCGGTGCCACCGGCGGGGGCGAGCTCGGCTACTGGGTCGGCGCGCCCTTCCGGGGCCAGGGGTTCGCGACCGAGATGGCCCATGCGCTGGTCGACCTCGCCTTCGCCGGCGAGGCGGAGCGGCTGTCGGCGAGCTGCCGCGTCACCAACGATGCCTCGCGGCGCGTGCTCGCCAAGTGCGGCTTCCAGTGGGAGGGCGTCGCGCTGGTGTCGTCCGTCGGCTTCGGCGGCGCGTTCCCCGCCGACCGCTTCCGGCTCGACCGCGGCACCTGGCAGAGCCTGCGGGCTTGGGGCAGCGCCCGGTCCGTGGCAGGGCCGGACCCGATGCGCCTCGCCGGTTGACCGGGACGGCAATCGTCGCCTCTATGCCTCGCCGGCCGCCATCGGCCGGAAGGGGAGGGCCCATGAAGATCGAAGCCGCCGTCGCCAAGGCCGGCCGGCCGGACCTCGCGCTGGCGCGGCTCGACCTCGCCGGGCCCGGCCCCGGCGAGGTCCTGGTCAGGATCGTCGCCGCGGGCATCTGCCACACCGACGTCAAGGCAGCCGACCCCGGGAGCGCGGTGCCGGGGCCGGTGGTGCTGGGCCACGAGGGCGCCGGGATCGTCGAGGCGGTCGGCCCCGGCGTGACCAAGGTCGTGCCCGGCGACCACGTCGTCCTGACCTTCGCCTATTGCGGCCATTGCCGGGCCTGCCTGGAGGCCGCGCCGGCCTATTGCCATCGGCAGTGGCCGTTGAATTTCGGCTGCCAGCGCGCGAATGGGGAAGGGCCCTACCTCGCCGACGAAGCGGGGAAGCCGGTGCAGGGCAGCTTCTTCGGCCAGTCGTCGTTCGCGAGCCACGCCATCGCGACCGAGCGCAACACGGTGAAGGTGCCGCGCGACGTGCCGCTCGAGCTGCTCGGCCCCCTCGGCTGCGGCATCCAGTCGGGCGCGGGCGCCGTGCTGAACGAGTTCCGCCTGCGGCCCGGCCAGTCGATCGCGGTCTATGGCGTCGGCAGCCTCGGCCTCAGCGCGGTGATGGCGGCGCGGCTTGCGGGCGCGGGTCGTATCGTCGCGATCGACCGCCATGCCCACCGGCTCGACCTCGCCCGCGAGCTTGGCGCCGACGCGCTGGTGGAGGCCGGCGACGGGCCGGTGACGCCCGCGGTGATGAAGGCGACGCCGGACGGCGAGGGGGTCGATTTCGTGCTCGACACCACCGGGGCGCTCCAGGTGATGCACCAAGCGATCGACGTGCTGGCGCCGCGCGGTACGATCGGCTTCGTCACCTCGCCCTGGAGCGGCGAGGAGCTCGGCGTCGCGGTGCAGAAGCTGCTGCTCGGCCGTAAGATCCGCGGCATCGTCGAGGGCAACAGCGTGCCCGACATCTTCATCCCTCGCCTGATCGAGCTCTACCGCAAGGGCCTGTTCCCGTTCGACCGGCTGGTGCGGTTCTATCCCTTCGCCGAGATCAACCGCGCGATCCACGACAGCGAGACCGGCGAGACCGTGAAGCCCGTCGTGAAGATGGCGGCTTGAGGGGCAAGATGCGCCCCCGCGACCGTCATGACGAGGAGCACCGAACTTGGGCTTGCCCAAGTTCGGCACGTTCAGTGCTGAAGTCGGGCAGGCCCGACTTCAGAGCGACGAAGCAATCCAGGAGGCGCTGGCGCTTGCGGCTCCTGGATTGCTTCGCTTCGCTCGCAATGACGGCGATGGTGCCGGATAGTTGAGCCATGCAGTTCCTCGATCAGGCCAAGGTCTATATCCGCTCCGGCGACGGCGGCGCCGGCGCCGTGTCGTTCCGGCGCGAGAAATTCATCGAGTTCGGCGGGCCCGACGGGGGCGACGGCGGGCGCGGCGGCGATGTCTGGGCCGAATGCGTCGAGGGGCTGAACACGCTCGTCGACTATCGCTTTCGCCAGCATTTCAAGGCCGGCACGGGCGGCCATGGCATGGGCAAGCAGCGCACCGGCGCAGGCGGCCGCGACGTGGTGCTGACGGTGCCGGCCGGCACCCAGATCCTGGCCGAGGACGACGAGACCCTGATCGCGGACCTCGTCAGGCCGGGCGAGCGGGTGCTGCTGGCGCGCGGCGGCAACGGCGGCTTCGGCAACCTCCGCTTCAAGTCCTCGACCAACCGGGCGCCGCGCCGCGCCAATCCCGGCCAGGAGGGCGTGGAGCGCTGGATCTGGCTCCGCCTGAAGCTGATCGCCGACGCCGGCCTGGTCGGCCTCCCCAATGCCGGCAAGTCGACCTTCCTTGCCGCGGTGACCGCGGCGAAGCCGAAGATCGCGGACTATCCCTTCACGACGCTGAACCCGGGGCTCGGCGTGGTCGCGATCGACGGCCGCGAGTTCGTGCTCGCCGACATTCCCGGCCTCATCGAGGGCGCGCACGAGGGGATCGGCCTCGGCGACCGCTTCCTCGGCCATGTCGAGCGCTGCCGCGTGTTGCTCCACCTCGTCGATGGCTCGGGCGAGCACGCCGGTCGTGCCTACAAGACCATCCGGCGCGAGATCGAGGCCTATGGCCACGGCCTCGCCGAGAAGCCTGAGATCGTCGCGTTGTCCAAGGTCGACGCCCTCGACCCCGAGAGCCGCAAGGCCCAGCGCGAGCGGCTGCGCCGCGCCGCCGGCCGCGCGCCGCTGATGCTTTCGGCCCATTCGGGCGAAGGCGTCCAGGCGGCGCTGCGCGCGCTCGCCGCCGCGATCGGAGGCACGGCGCCGGCCGAGGAGACGGAGCACGAAGCCGCGTCGGAGGGGTGGACGCCATGACGCGGCGGGACCGGCGCTGCTTCAGGCATGCCTTTGAGTTCGCGCCCGAAATCGCGATGATATGAACCGCGATTAACCAAGCATTCAGGCACTATCGTAAATTCCGACGCATTTTCGACGTCGGCGCCGACAATTACAGCTTTAGGAGATATTGTTCGCACGTCCGGAAGCATTCCCGTTGCGAGGAACGACCGCTATGCCGCCGCGCCTCAGCGCTGCCACCGACCGGGTCGACTGGGTCGATTACTCAAAGGGCTTCTGCATCTTCATGGTGGTGCTGATGCACTCGACGCTCGGCGTCGAGAAATATGCCGGCTCGACCGGCTTCATGCACTACGTCACCGACTTCGCGCTGCCGTTCCGGATGCCGGATTTCTTCATGATCTCCGGCCTGTTCCTGGCCCGCGTGATCGATCGCGACTGGCGCACCTATCTCGACCGCAAGGTCGTGCACTTCGCCTATTTCTACGTGCTCTGGTTCCTCATCCAGGGCTTCTTCAAATGGCCGGTCCTGGCCTGGCACGAGGGTCCCGCGGCGGCGGGGCAGGCGGCGCTGCTCGGGCTGATCGATCCGCCCGGCTCGATGTGGTTCATCTATCTCCTGCCGATCTTCCTGGTCACGGCGAAGCTGGTCCGCCGCGTGCCGCCGGCGCTGGTGCTGGCGGTCATGGCGCTGCTCCAGACGGTGCATATCGAGACCGGCTGGACCATCGTCGACGAGTTCGGCTTCCGCGGCGTCTTCTTCTTCACCGGCTGGTACTTCGCGCCGCGCATCTTCGCGTTCGCCGCCTGGGTGCGGGCCAACCCGGCCCGGGGCATCGCCGGGTTGCTCGCCTGGGCGGTCGCCGAGGAGGCGCTGGTCCAGGCGGGGGTCGCGACGCTGCCCGGCATCAGCCTCGTCCTCGGCTGGGCCGGGGCGCTGGCGGTCATTGCCTTCGCTGCGGTGCTGGCGCGCAAGGAATGGCTCGGCGTCCTGCGCTATGCCGGCGAGCATTCGCTCGTGATCTACCTCGCCTTCTTCCTGCCGATGGACGTGACGCGCACGGTGCTGCTCAAGACCCACGTCATCCCCGACATCGGCTGGATGTCGCTCGTCGTGACGCTCGTCACCTTCGTGGCGCCGCTCGTCATCTACGAGCTCGTCAAGGGAACCCGCCTGCGCTTCCTGTTCGAGCGGCCGCAGATGTTCCGCCTGGAGGCGCCGCGCCGTCCGGCGCTGCAGCCGGCGGAGTGACCCGTCAGGCGAAGAACACCAGCGTGGCCAGCAGGAAGACCGGCACCAGGACGGCGAGCGACCAGGCGAGGTAGCCGAAGAAGCTCGGCATGGCGACGCCGCGGCGCTTCGCGATCGCGAGCACCATGAAGTTGGGCGCGTTGCCGATATAGGTGAGGGCGCCCATGAACACCGCGCCGGCGGAGATCGCCTCGAGCGTGGTGGCGAGCGGGCCCATGAGGTGCTGGGCATCGCCTCCGGCGAGGTTGAAGAACACGAGATAGGTCGGCGCGTTGTCGAGCACGCTCGACAGCGCGCCGGTCAGCCAGAAATACATCGCCACGATCGGCTGGCCGGCGCTGTCGCTCACTGCCGCGACCAGCGGGGCGGCGTGGCCGGCGCTGCCGGCGCGCAGGATCGCGATCGCCGGGATGATGGTGACGAAGATCGCGGCGAACAGCTTCGCGACCTCGGCGATCGGTCCCCACTCGAAGCCGTTGGCCGCGCGGTCCTCCCGCCGGGTCAGCTTGAGCGAGAGCAGGCCGAGGCCGAGGACCAGGAGATCGCGGAGCCCGGCCTCGAGCGTCAGGTGCTCGCCATAGATCGACACCGCGACGCCGGACCGCCACAGCCCGCTCATCAGGATCGCCCCGACGACGCCGAGGAGGAGCGGCAGGTTGACGAGCCCGCGCAGGCGGAGCCGCGCGTCCGGCGTCGGGTCGCGCGGCGGCGGCCCGCCGGCCTCGCGCCGCCACAGCACCGTGTCGAGCACGAAGAAGGCGGCCAGCAGCAACGCGGCGGCGAATCCCGTCACCGGCGCGAGATGGACCGTCGTCCAGAAGAAGCCGACGCCCTGGAGGAAGCCGAGGAACAGCGGCGGATCGCCGAGCGGCGTCAGCGCCCCGCCGACGTTCGATACCAGGAAGATGAAGAACACGACGACGTGGACGTTGAAGCGGCGGGCGTCGTTGGCGCGGAGGAGCGGCCGGATCAGCACCATCGAGGCGCCGGTGGTGCCGATGGCGCTCGCGAGCACCGCGCCGATCAGGAGGAAGAGCGTGTTGACCGCGGGGCCGCCGTGGAGATTGCCGCCGAGATGGATGCCGCCGGCGATCGTGAACAGCGCGAACAGCAGCAGGATGAAGGGCAGGTACTCGAACACCGCCGCACCGACCACGGCCGCCCAGGCCGTTCCGATGCCGTGAAGCACGGCGAAGGGCACGACGAAGGCCAGCGCCCAGAACAGCGCGACGGCGCCGGCGCGGCGCTCCCACAGATGGGGCGCCACGAGCGGCAGCAGCGCGATCGAGAGCAGCATCCCGGCGAAGGGCAGCCCCCACAGCAGCGAGAGCGACGAGCCGTCGATCTCCGTGACGGCGGCCGCGGCCTGCGCGGCGGCGCCGGCGGTGGCGTCGAGGGCGGGGCCGGCCATCACGGCAGTCCGGGCGTCGCCGCGGCCGCGCCGGTTCGGCGAAGTCCCGGGCGGACGACGAAGAGGAACACGAGGAGCCCCGCCAGCACGAACCCGCTCATCGACGCGGTCATGCCGACCAGCGGCGAGCCGGTCGCCCCGATCAGGCTGGCGGCGATCGCGCCGCCGACCGCGCCGCCCAGCATCTGCATCGCGCCGTAGAGGCCCGACGTCAGCCCGGCGATGTCGTGCATCGGCTGGAGCGCGCCCTGCGTCGCGACGCCGATCAGCATGCCGTAGCCGCCGGTCGCGGCGGTGAGGAACGGCATCAGCCGCGCCAGCGTCGCCTCGCCGCAGAGCGTCAGCGCCAATGCCCCGAAGGCGCCGGCGGCCGAGGTGCCGACCGCGAGCAGCGCGAGCCGCCGCGGCGCGAGCTGCCGCGCCAGCCGGCCGGTGAAGAAGGAGCCGGCCATGATGCCGAGCGCGGTGATCGCGAACAGGCCGGCGAAGCCGCCCGAGCCGACGCCGAAGGCGTGCGAGAAGACCAGCGGCGAGGACGAGATGTAGGAGAACATCATGCCGAACGCGCAGGCGTTGACGAGGACATAGCCGCCCGAGACGCGGTGGCGGAGCACCCGCGCGAAGTTCCGGGCGATCGTGGCGGGATGGAGCGGCTGCGCGACGCCCGGCGGCAGCGTCTCGCCGAGGCCGAGCGCGATCACCGCCATCAGCACCAGCCCGAAGCTGCCCTGCACGGCGTAGATGGCGCGCCAGCTCGCCGCGGCGAGCAGCCCCGCGCCGATCGCCGGCGCCGTCAGCGGCGCGAGGATGCTGACGACGCTGACATAGGAGAACTTGGCCTGGGCCTCGGCGCCCTCGAAGAGGTCGCGCACGACGCTCCGCGACAGCGTCGCCGCGGCGCCGGCGCCGATGCCGCTGAGGAAGCAGGCGGCGATGAGGAAGCCGATCGTCGGCGTCGCTGCGCCGGCGAGGTCGGCGATGGCGAACAGCGCGGTGCCGAGCAGCAGCGGACGCCGCCGGCCGTAGCGGTCGCCGAGCGGGCCGAACACGAGCTGCGAGGCGGCGAAGCCCACCAGGAAGGCGCTGAGCGTGAGGCCGGCGGTCTGCGGCGCCGCCTCGAGGTCGCGGCCGAGCACGGCCAGCGCCGGCAGCGCCATGTCGACCGACAGCGGCGGCAGCGCCGACATCGCGGCGAGGAGGATGGTGAAGCGGAGGGAGTGCGGCGGGATTTGCATCGTCCGCGCAGGAAGCAGGTTGCGCGGCCGGGAGCAAGGGCGGCGGGCCTGCTCGCCTGCCGCGGATCGGCGACGTCG
Organism: Hyphomicrobiales bacterium; assembly: GCA_035547055.1. Classification (GTDB taxonomy): domain Bacteria; phylum Pseudomonadota; class Alphaproteobacteria; order Rhizobiales; family Methylopilaceae; genus DASZVN01. Next base: position 25,001 of record DASZVN010000026.1, on the reverse strand, counting down.
GCGTCCGCTGCCCGGCCGGGTTTTGCGGCGGCCGCCAATCCGGCTATGAAGCCGCGCGGGCGGGGATGCGGGACGGGCGGCGTGAGCATCGAGCTGTTATGGATCGCGGTCGCGCTCAGCGCCGGCTCGATCGTCAAGGGCGCCACCGGCATGGGCCTGCCGATGGTGGCGCTGCCGATCCTGGCATCGTTCCTCGGCGTGCCCCACGCCATCGCGGTGATGAGCCTGCCGATCCTGCTCAGCAACGCCTGGCAGGTCTGGCAGCATCGCCACGGCATCCGCGGCCTCGGCTTCCTGCCCTGGCTCCTCGCGATGTCGGTCGTCGGGATCGCGGTCGGCACCTACCTCCTGACCGCGCTCCCGGCGAAGACGCTGTCGCTGGTGCTGGCCGTCATGGTGCTGAGCTATATCGGCCTCAGGCTCGCCCGGCCCGATTTCGCGCTGCCGCTCGCGGTGGCGCGGGCGATGGCGCCCGCGGTCGGCTTCGGCGCGGGAACGCTGCAGGGGGCGACGGGCGTGTCGGCTCCGATCACCATCACCTTCGTCAACGCGCTCAGGATGCCGCGGGCCGAGCAGGTCGCCGCGCTCTCCTGCATCTTCCTGCTGCCGACCCTGTTCCAGTTTCCGGCGCTGTGGTTCGCCGGCGTGCTAACGCCCGGCCGCCTCGTCGAAAGCGCGCTCGCCCTGATCCCGGTCGTCGTGCTGATGCCGGTCGGCGCGCGGCTCGGCCGGCGCCTCAGCCGCGAATGGTTCGACCGCATCATCCTCGGCATTCTCGGCTTCATCGCCTGCGAGCTTCTGGTCCGCGGCCTCGGCCTCTGACCGCTTCTCGAGCGTGACGGCTTCTTCGAGCCGCGGCCCGCTCCAGCCGCTTGTTCGAGCGCGATCCTTTCCGAAAACCGCCGTCCGGTTCTCGGGATCGTGCTCTAGTCGTCGTCCTGGAGCGTGAAGCCGACGCGGAGCCGGACCTGATAGTGATCCACCCGGCCGTCGCGGATGTGGCCCCGGGTCTCCGCGATCTCGAACCAGTCGAGGTTCCGCAGCGTTGCGCTGGCGCGTTCGACCGCGGTCGTCACCGCATCCTCGATCGAGGTCTCCGACGAGCCGACCAGCTCGATCACCTTGTAGACGTGGCCGCCCATGATCTTGCCCTTGCGCAGCCCCATTTCGGCAACGCCGGCAGCGCAAGCCGGTTCCTGGCGGCGCGAAACCATATCCTTTTAAGAAATGATTGATGGACTTGACGAAATCCTGGGTTGCAGATATAGCACGATATTGTTCTGTGTTGTGCTAGTATTGCGACAATAGGTTATTCCATCCTGCGTCCTCGCCCACCCTGACGGGGAAGGTGTCCGGTGGCCGTTGTTCGTTCGAGTAGCTCCGCGGCAAACCTGCCTTCGGAATTGGCGGCGGCACTGTCGTCCTGCCGCGGCGCCTTCGTCGGGCTCGCGATCCTCAGCGGCATCATCAACATCCTCTATCTCACCGGCTCGTTCTTCATGCTCGAAGTCTACGACCGGGTGATCCCGAGCCGCAGCATCCCGACGCTGGTCGGCCTGTTCATCATCGCGTTCGCCCTCTACGGTTTCCAGGGCGTGCTCGACGTGCTGCGCGGCCGCATCATGATCCGCATCGGCTCCGTCCTCGACGAGAGCCTGTCGTCGCGCATCTTCAGCGCCATCGTCTGGCTGCCGACCCGGCGCGGTCTGGTCGGCGACGGAATGCAACCCCTGCGCGATCTCGACCAGATCCGAAGCTTCCTGTCGAGCTATGGGCCGATCGCCCTGTTCGACTTGCCGTGGCTGCCGATCTACCTCGCGATCTGCTACATGTTCCACCCGCTGATCGGCATTGCCGCGACGATCGGCGGCCTCATCCTGGTGTCGCTGACGCTCGTCACCGAGTTCATGACGCGCAAGCCGGCCAAGGCCGCGGCGGCGGCGGCCGTCGGGCGCAACGGCCTCGTGGAAGCCAGCCGGCGCAATTTCGAGGTGCTCCAGGCGATGGGCATGGCCGGCCGCGTCGGCGCCATCTGGGGCACCGCCAACGCCCGCTACCAGCAGAGCAACCGCCGCGCCTCCGACGTCGGCACCGGGCTCGGCGGCATCTCCAAGATGCTGCGCATGATCCTCCAATCGACCGTGCTCGGCATCGGCGCCTATCTGGTGATCGAGCAGCAGGCCTCGTCGGGCATCATCATCGCAAGCTCGATCCTGACCACCCGTGCGCTGGCGCCGGTCGAGCTCGCCATCGGCAACTGGAAGAATTTCACGGCCGCGCGGCAGAGCTGGGCACGCCTGCGCGAGCTCCTCATCGCCTTCCCGCACCGCGCGCAGCCGATGGCGCTGCCGCGGCCCAAGGCGAGCCTCGCCGTCGGCAATGTCAGCGTGGCGCCGCCCGGCGGCAACTTCCTGGTCGTGCAGGACGTGAACTTCACCCTCCACGCCGGCAGCGGCCTCGGCATCATCGGGCCGAGCGCCTCGGGCAAGTCCTCGTTCGCCCGCGCCCTGGTCGGGGTCTGGCCCGTCGTGCGCGGCTCGGTCAGGATCGACGACGCCACCCTCGACCAATGGTCCGACGAGGCGCTCGGCCGCTGGATCGGCTACCTGCCGCAGGACGTCGAGCTGTTCGCCGGCTCGGTTGCCCAGAACATCGCCCGCTTCGAAAGCGAGCCCGATCCGGAGGCGATCATATCCGCGGCACGCGCCGCCGGCGTCCACGACCTCATCCTGCGCCTGCCGAACGGCTACGAGACCCAGATCGGCGAGGCCGGCACGGCGCTCTCGGCCGGGCAGCGCCAGCGCATCGCGCTCGCCCGCGCGCTCTACGGCGACCCGTTCCTCGTCGTGCTCGACGAGCCCAATTCCAATCTCGACGCGGAGGGCGAGGGGGCGTTGACCCAGGCCATTCTCGGCGTCCGCGCCCGCGGCGGCATCCCCGTGGTCATCGCCCACCGGCCGAACGCGCTGGCCGGCGTCGATCACGTGCTGATGATGGCGGCGGGGCGGATGCAGGCGTTCGGCCCCAAGGACGAGGTGCTGAAGAGGGTTCTCCAGCAGCGGGCGCCGGCCCCGGCGGCGGCGGCCTCGGCCGACGGCCTGAAGCTGGTCGGCCGCGCCGAGGGGTCCGAGGCCGGATGACCGATCCCGCTCCGCACACCGCGCTGTGGTCGATCCGCCGCCACCTCGCGATCGCGCTCGCGATCGGGCTGGCGCTGGTGTTCGGCGCGGGCACCTGGGCGGCCGTGACCAGGATCGCGGGCGCGGTGATCGCCTCGGGCACGCTGGTGGTGCAATCCGACGTGAAGAAGGTGCAGCACCCGACCGGCGGCGTCGTGAAGGAGCTCTTCGTCCGCAACGGCGACCGGGTCCATACCGGCGAGGTCCTGATCCGCCTCGACGACACCCAGACCAAGGCCAACCTCGCGATCATCGAGCGCGCGCTCGACGAGCTCGCCGCCCAGCGCGCCCGGCTCGAGGCCGAGCAGGAGGGCGCGGCGACGATCGACTTCCCGCCGGGGCTCCTCGCCCGCCGCAGCGACCCGGAGGTCGATCGCGTCGTCAGCGGGGAACAGAGGCTGTTCGATTCGCGTCGCACCGCGCTCAGGGGTCAGAAGTCGCAGCTCGAGGAGCGCGTCGCCCAGCTCCACCAGCAGATCGACGGGCTGAACGCGGTCGAAGCCGCCAAGAGCGACGAGATCGCGTTGAACGGCAAGGAGCTCGACAGCGTCACCACGCTCTGGAAGAAGAACCTCGTGCCGATCAGCAAGGTCACGGAGGTCGAGCGCACCGCGGCCCAGCTCAAGGGCGACAAGGGCCAGCTCGTGGCCTCCGTCGCCGAGGCCAAGGGCAAGATCGCGGAGATGGAGCTGCAGATCATCCAGCTCGACAAGGACCAGCAGTCCCAGGACGGGAAGGATCTGGCGGATATTCGCGGCAAGACGTCCGAACTGGTCGAGCGCGAGATCGCCGCCAAGGATCAGCTCAACCGCATCGACATCCGCTCGCCGCAGGACGGCTTCGTCCACGAACTGGCGGTTCACGCCCCGGGCGCCGTCATCAGTCCGGGCGAGCAGATCATGCTGATCGTGCCGAGCGCCGACCAGTTGCTCGTCGAGGCCAAGGTCTCGCCGCACGACATCGAGGACGTCCATCTCGGCCAGATGGCAATGCTGCGCTTCTCGAGCCTCGAGGACCTGCGCTCGACCCCCGAGATCGACGGCACGGTGCGCTTCGTCTCGCCCGACATCGTGACCGACCAGAAGACCGGCGCCGCCTATTATGTGATCCGCATCGGCGTCCCGCCGGAAGAGCTGGCCAAGCTCGGCCAGGTGACCTTGATCCCCGGCATGCCGGTCGAAGCCTTCGTGCAGACGCCCGAGCGCACGGTGATCTCCTACCTGATCAAGCCGCTCCGCGACCAGGTGATACGCGCCTTCCGCGAGAAATAGGCTGCGCGCTTCCGCGCATCACGCGGCACTGTATTCCCTGCTGCGGGAGGGTTATGATCGCGATGGTGCCGCCCGGCCGATGCGGGGCAAGCGGTGAGGGCACCGGCTGCACGTGGTCCTCCGGTCGGGGCGGAGGATGGCAGCCCGACCGTCACGCACAGCCCGACCACGATGCCGCCGCCTGCGCACCCGCGCCGGCAGCGAATCGGCTACAGAGGTGGCGCTCGCGCCGCGACCGGGGAACTCCCATGCACCTCAGCAGGACCTGGTACTATGCGGACTTCTACGTCTACCCGGCGGTGGCGGCGGGGTTGACCGCGCATGCCGTGCTGACGCTGCCGGCGCGCGGCGTCGCCGGCTGGGCCGCGTGGGCGGTGGTCGGGCTCGCGCTGTGGACGCTGGTGGAATACGGCATGCACCGCATCGTCTTCCACCGCATCGCCTATTTCGACCGGATGCACGAGGTGCACCATCACTCGCCGGTGGAGATGATCGGCACCCCGGTCTGGCTCAGCGGGATGGCGATGGCGGCCGTCCTCCTCCCGCTCTGGCTCGCGTTCGGCGAGCGGTTCGCCAGCGGCTTCGGGACCGGCATGATCGTCGGCTATTTCTGGTACATGGTGGTGCATCACGCCACCCATCATTGGGTCGTCGACCACCGCTCCTATTTCTATGCCGCCAAGCGCCGCCACGCGCTGCACCACCATATCTGCCCGGACCAGAATTTCGGCGTCACCACCGATTTCTGGGACATGGTGTTCGGCACGGCCTTCCGGCGCGACAAGACGCGCCCGCGCCAGGCCTGAGACCAGTTACCTCGGTCGCGCGGCGCGCGGACCCGCGGGTCCGCGCCCTATTTGAACGGGCCCTGGGCGAGCAGCGCCTCGGCAGCCGCGGCTTCGACGGGCCGCGAGAAGAAATAGCCCTGGCCGAAATGGCAGCCCATCGCCTGGAGCTGGTCGACGTGGGAGGCCTGCTCGGCGCCCTCGGCGATCACGTCGATGTCGAGGTTCTGCGCGAGGTCCATGATGGTGCGGACGATCTGGCGGCCTTCGCCGCTGGCGTCCATGCCGAGAACGAACGAGCGGTCGATCTTCAGCACGTCGAGCGGCAGGCGGTGGATATAGCTGAGCGACGAATAGCCGGTGCCGAAATCGTCGATGCCGACGCCGACGCCGAAGGCGCGCAATTCCTCGATGATGCGGATGGTGCGCTCGGGGTCGTCGATGGTGACGCCCTCGGTGACCTCGAGGTGGACGGTCTCGGGGGCAACGCCGGCTTCCGTGACGATCGCCCGGACCTGCTCGACCAGGTCGGGCTGCTGGAACTGGCGCGGCGACAGGTTGATGCTCATCGTCAAAGGCTGCGGCCGCGGGAAGGCGCGCTGCCAGCGCGCCGCCGTCCGGCAGGCCTCGCGCAGCACCCATAGTCCGATGAACACGATCAGCCCGGTCTCCTCGGCGACCGCGATGAAACGGTCGGGATAGACCAGCTCCTGCGGGCTGCGCTGCCAGCGCACCAGCGCCTCGAAGCCCACGACCTCGCGGCTTTCGAGCGCGACGATCGGCTGGTAGTGCAGCGTGAATTCATGCTCGCGTACGGCACGGCGGATGTCGCTCTCCAGCTTCAGGCGGCTGATGGCGACCTCGTGCAGGCCGTGGTCATAGATCTCGATGCGGCCGCGCCCAGACGACTTCGCCCGGTACATCGCGAGGTCCGCGTCGCGGAGGATGTCTTCCGCGGCGGCATGCTCGGCCGTGCTGGTGGCGACGCCGACGCTCGCCGTGGCGTAGACCTCCTGGCCGTCGACCGTGATCGGGCGGGCCAGCGTCTCGATCAGCCGCTCGCCGATCCTGACCGCATCGCTCGGATGCGCGAGCTCCTCGATCAGGACGATGAACTCGTCGCCGCCGAGCCGCGCCAGCGTGTGCGGCGAGGAGGCGGCGCCGGCCACCGGCCGGGCGGCAAGGTCCTCCTGGCGGAGCGCCGCCTGGAGGCGGCGGCCGACCTCGATCAGGAGAACGTCGCCGGCGGCATGGCCGAGGCTGTCGTTGACCAGCTTGAAGCGATCGAGGTCCACGAACAGCAGGGCGAACTGAAAATCCTCGTCGCGCCTGCGGCGCGCGATCGCGTAGTTCAGGCGGTCGAGCAGGAGGGCACGGTTGGGCAGCCCGGTCAGCGGATCGTGCGAGGCGTCGTGGACGAGCCGCTCCTCGGCGCGCTTGCGCTCGATGACGCGGCCGAGCTGGGTGCCGATCTGCGCCATCAGCGCGAGGAGCGCGTTGTCGGGCTCGCGCGTCTCGCTGGTGAAGAACTCCATCACCGCGGCGACCTCGCGGCCGACCATGACGGGAAAGGCGAAGCCGGCGCGGAGCCCGCTCGCGGCCGCAACCTGCGCGCGGGGGAAGTTGGTGGCGTCGGTGACGTCGGTCAGCCAGGCGGGCGCCCCGGTCGCGAGCACGCGGCCGGGCAGGCCGACCCCGCGCGGCAGCGGGGTGAGCAGCGTGGCGTCGCGGAAGACGCCCGCCATCGCCTCGTCCGCCGCATGCCAGATCGCGGTCGGCAGCAGCTCGTGGTCGCCGCGGCTGACCTCGTAGACATGGCCCAGCGACCAGCCGGCGAAGGCGCAGATTTCCTTCAGCGCGAAGCGCAGCGTATCGGCGATCGAGGAGCTTTCGTTGGCCGCGGTCGCGATCGTCTGCAGCAGCTTGAGCTGGCGCTGCTTTTCGTGGAGCGCGCGGGTGCCGCCCTCGGCGATGGCCTCCGCCTCCAGCCGGGCGCGGCGCTCCCGCTCGACGCGGCGCTCGAGCCGGAGCAACGCGATGCGCGGATCTTCGCTTTGCTCGGAAGGCAGCGCCACGACGTTCAGCTCCAGCTCACGGCCATCGTGCACTTGGCGTCGCCGCCTTCCATGCACTGGCGATGCTCGACGGCGATGCGCTCGCCGTAATGCGCCGCGGCGCCTTCCATGAAGCCCTGGGCGAGGCCGCACATCCGCCGCATCGAGCGGTAGCCGACCGTCAGCGTGCCGTCCGGCTCCTCGCGCAGGTCGATGTAGGGGCAGGCGGCGCCGACATAGAGCTTGCGGACTTCGGGATGGATGATGCTGTTGACGCTGAGGATGAAGGGACGGGCCGAGCGGTGGGGCTCGAACAGCCCGGGGAAGCGCTCGGCCATCAGTCCCATCGCTTCGCGGCCGAACCAGCGCAGCACCTCGCGCGGCGGCAGGCGCAGGGCTTGCGAGGCTGCGCCGACCAGCCCCACGATCTCGGCATCCGAATAGGTGCCGAGCGCCGTATAGGAACCATCCGCCCCGGCGGCATCGAGCAGGTCGTCCCAGACCTGCTCGCCGTAACCGCGGCGAACGACCTCTTCCAGCAGATTGAAGACAATGCCCTTCATGGGCCCCCGTCCCCGCCGCGAGCCGCGGCTCGACGCGGCGCGAGATCTAGGGGGACCGTCGCTAAAAAGAGGTTAAATCAGAGCGATAGCAACTACAGATGGTATCACCAATGCGCGAACGGCCGCATCCCTGGCCTGAGCGGCCAGGGATGCGCGCCCCGGCGGAGGCGGATCGGAAGAGCTATTCCGCTGCGAGGCGGACCGCAGGCGCGGCGGCCCGAATCTCGGCGTCGACGTGGCTCTCGTACTGCGCGAAGTTGTCCTGGAACATCTTCACCAGCTTGGCCGCGGCCTGGTCGTAGGCCGCCTTGTCGGCCCAGGTCTTGCGCGGGTGCAGCAGGTGCGGCTCGACGCCCGGCACCGAGGTCGGCACCGCGAAGCCGAAATAGGGATCGGTGCGGAAGTCGCGGCCGGCGAGCTCGCCCGACAGCGCGGCGGCGAGAAGGGTGCGCGTCGCCTTGATCGGCATGCGCCGGCCGATCCCATAGGCGCCGCCGGTCCAGCCGGTCGAGACCAGCCAGCAATCGGCCTCGTGCTCGGCGATCAGCTTCTTCAGGAGCTCGCCATAGACCGTGGGATGCCGCGGCATGAAGGGCGCGCCGAAGCAGGTCGAGAAGGTCGCCTGCGGCTCGGTCACGCCGCGTTCGGTGCCGGCAACCTTGGCGGTGTAGCCCGACAGGAAGTGATACATCGCCTGGGCCGGGGTCAGCTTGGCGATCGGGGGCATGACGCCGAAGGCGTCGGCGGTCAGCATCACGACGTTGCGGGGGTGGCCGGTGCGCCCGGTCGGGCTCGCGTTCGAGACGAAATCGAGCGGATAGGCGGCGCGGGTGTTCTCGGTCTTGGAGCCATCGGCAAAGTCCGGCTGCCGGGTCACGGGGTCGAGCACCACGTTCTCCAGCACCGTGCCGAAGCGCTTGGTCGTGGCGTAGATCTCGGGCTCGGCCTCCTGCGAGAGGTTGATGCACTTGGCGTAGCAGCCGCCCTCGAAATTGAAGATGCCACTCGGCCCCCAGCCGTGCTCGTCGTCGCCGATCAGCGTGCGCGACGAATCGGCCGAGAGCGTGGTCTTGCCGGTGCCGGAAAGGCCAAAGAACAGGGCGGCGTCGCCGTCGGGCCCGACATTGGCGGAGCAGTGCATCGGCATCACGCCCTTGGGGGGCAGCGCATAGTTCAGCGCGGTGAAGACCGACTTCTTCATCTCGCCGGCGTAGCGGGTGCCGCCGATCAGCACGATGCCCTTGGCGAAATTGACCGCGATGATCGTCTCCGAGCGGACGCCGTGGCGGACCTTGTCGGCCTTGAAGCTCGGCAGGTCGACGATCGTGAGGGTGGGTACGTAGCTTGCGAGCTCGGCAGCCTCGGGCCGCCGGAGCAGATTGCGGATGAACAGGGAGTGCCAGGCATATTCGGTGAAGATGCGGGCCTTGATGCGGTTCGCCGGATCGGCGCCGCCATAGAGGTCCTGCGCGAACAGCTCCTTGCCGCGGGCGTGCTTCAAGAAATCGGCGAGGAGCAGGTCGAACTTCTCCGGCGCGAGCGGCTGGTTCTCCTCCCACCACACCTCGTTCTCGGTGGTGGCGTCACGGACGATGAACTTGTCCTTGGGACTGCGGCCGGTGTGCTGGCCGGTCTCGGCGACAACGGCGCCGTCGGCCGAAAACTCGGCCTCGCCGCGGCGCATCGCCTGCTCGACCAGAACCGGGGCCAGGAGATTCCAGTGGACGGCGGAGAGCCCTTCGAAGCCGAACGCCTCGGCGCCATGGGCGCGGTTCCACACACCGGTCTGTTCCACGGGCAGCTCCTCCTGGGGACCACTGTCATCTGCGGGGAGTCGGACGCTCCCCTGCGATGGAAACGCACGAAAGCCTGTCCGAGTTTGATGCGCCGATCAATTAGGCAAAAGGGGGGACAAACGCAAGAAAATCTTGGGTTAACGCGCGTTTGGCCGCAGCCTTTGCCAAGAGTGCAGGGCGACGCTGCGACGTTCTATCCCACCGCAAGGTCCGCGGGGCTGAAGCTCCCGGGAGGCGCCAGCGCGGCAGCAGGAAGGTCGTGAATGCGGCCGAATCCCGCGACCAAATGGGCGCCCTCGATCTGGAGCCGCCACAGCGCGAAATCGGAGAAGCCGGCATAGGCGCGGGCGTCGGGATGGGCAGCGAGGAAATGCCCCAGGAGATCGTCGCCCTCGGTTCGTTCCATTCGCCCGGCGACGCTGAGGCGGGCCGCGGCCATCGGGTGCCCGCTCGCGGTTGCGACGAGCAGTGCGGCGCGCGGGTCGGCCATGAGGTGCTGGGTATGGCGGGCGAGGCGGGACAGCAGGAAGAGCGGGATGCCCGCTTCCGCGGTGGCCACGGCGACGAGCGAGACGAAGGGGGAGCCGTCGGGCGCGAGCGTCGACAGCGCGCCGTGACGGGCGGCATGCAGCAGGGCGCGCGCTTCGGCGGCGGGATCGGGTTTCTCGTCGTCGGTCGGCATCATGTCCTCGGGCGGGGCGAGCGGTCGGGCGGGGAAATCGGCGCGGGATCGACGGTACGGTGCGGAATTCACGCAATTCCCAGCGTCCATTCTATCGGAAGATGCTGCGGAAAATCAGGCGGCCGTGACATCGGCCGCGCGAGAGACCATGTTGGCTAAGGCGTGCGGCCACAATTCGGCCACCCGACGCGCCTTGAACGCCGCCGCGGGGGCGAGGCAACACACGAGAGGACGATGCCAACCATCGCGCTGGTCGACGACGATCGCAACATCCTGGCCTCGGTGTCGATAGCCCTCGAGGCCGAGGGCTATCGCATCCAGACCTACACCGACGGAGCCTCGGCGCTCGAGGGGCTGAAGGCGGCCCCGCCAGACCTCGCCATTCTCGACATCAAGATGCCGCGCATGGACGGCATGGAGCTGCTGCGCCGGCTGCGCCAGAAGTCCGAGATGCCGGTGATCTTCCTCACCTCGAAGGACGAGGAGATCGACGAGCTGTTCGGCCTCAAGATGGGTGCCGACGATTTCATCCGGAAGCCGTTCTCGCAGCGTCTTCTCGTCGAGCGGGTCAAGGCCGTGCTGCGCCGCGCCGCGGCGCGCGAGCCCGGTCCGGCCAAGGCCAACGAGGGCAAGGCGCTCGAGCGCGGCGCCCTGATGATGGACCCCGAGCGCCATACCTGCACCTGGAAGGGTGCCGGCGTGACGCTGACCGTGACCGAGTTCCTGATTCTCCACGCGCTGGCGCAGCGCCCCGGCGTGGTGAAGAGCCGCAACGCCCTGATGGATGCGGCCTACGACGATCAGGTGTATGTAGACGACCGCACCATCGACAGCCACATCAAGCGGCTGCGCAAGAAGTTCAAGGCGGCCGACGACGGCTTCGACATGATCGAGACGCTTTACGGCGTCGGCTACCGCTTCAAGGAAGCGTGACGCGGCTTTAGCGCACGCCCTGGGGCCTGATGACCGCAGACAGCGAACGCGCCGAATTCATCGCCGAGGACGGCACGGGGGCGGTGGCGCCGACCCCGCGCCAACGGCTGCGCCACGGCTTGCGCTGGCTGCTCACCCTCGGCTCGTCCAGCCTGACGCGACGGATCGTCGTTCTCAACCTCGCCGGCCTGGTCGCGCTCCTCGCCGGCATTCTCTACCTCAACCAGTTCCGCGCCGGGCTGATCGACGCCAAGATCCAGAGCCTGCTGATCCAGGGCGAGATCATCGCCGCGGCGGTCGCGGCGTCCGCCACCGTCGACACCAACCAGATCTGGGTCGATCCCAACAAGCTGCTTTCGCTCGACGCCGGCCAGACCGTGGCGCCGAGCAACGAGAACGACTCGCTGGAGTTTCCGATCAACCCGGAGCGCGTCGCGCCGGTGCTGCGGCGCCTCATCACGCCGACCCACACCCGCGCCCGCATCTACGACCGCGAAGGCAACATCCTCCTCGACTCGCAGAACATCTACCGCGGCAACATCCTCCAGCTCGACCTGCCGCCGCCGGCCGAGGAGCCGCCGAGCGTGTTCCAGCGCATCTATCAGAGCGTGCGCGGCTGGGTGCTCCATCGCGACCTGCCGCTCTACCAGGAGCTCGGCTCGGCCAACGGCAAGGGCTATCCCGAGGTGACGCGCGCCCTGCAGGGTGCGCCGGCGACCATGGTCAGGGCGAACTCGCGCGGCGAGATCATCGTCTCCGTCGCCGTGCCGATCCAGCGCTTCCGCGCCGTCACCGGGGCACTGCTGCTCTCGACCCAGGGCGGCGACATCGACGCCATCGTGGCGGCCGAGCGCACCGGCATCGTCCGCGTGTTCCTCGTCGCCGCGGGCGTGATGGTGGTGCTCTCGGTGCTGCTCGCGGGCACCATCGCCGGGCCGGTGCGCCGCCTCGCCGCGGCCGCCGAGCGGGTGCGCCACCGCGACGGCCGCGGCCGCGCCGAGATCCCGGACTTCACCGAGCGCTCCGACGAGATCGGCCACCTCTCCGGCGCGCTCCGCGAGATGACCGGGGCGCTCTACCAGCGCATCGAGGCGATCGAGCGCTTCGCCGCCGACGTCGCCCACGAGCTCAAGAACCCGCTGACCTCGCTGCGCTCCGCGGTCGAAACCCTGCCGCTCGCCAAGACCCCCGAATCGCGGGAGCGGCTCGTCTCGGTCATCCAGCACGACGTCCGCCGGCTCGACCGGCTGATCACCGACATCTCCGACGCCTCGCGGCTCGACGCCGAGCTGCAGCGCCAGGACTCCGAGCCGGTCGACATCGGCGCGCTCCTCGCCGCGGTGAGCGACCTCCAGAACGAGGTCGCGCGCGAGGACTGCGTCCGGGTCAAGCTGACGCTGCCGCCCGAGAAGCGCCGGCGCGACCGCATGTTCGTGTTCGGCCACGATTCGCGGCTCGCCCAGGTCATCACCAACCTCATCGAGAACGCGCGTTCGTTCTCGCCCCATGGCGGCGAGGTCCGGGTGACGGCGCGGCCGGTGCAGGGCGAGACCGAGATCACGGTGGATGACGACGGCCCCGGCATCCGGCCCGACGCGCTCAGCCGCATCTTCGAGCGCTTCTACACCGACCGGCCGGAGCAGGGCTTCGGCCAGAACTCCGGCCTCGGCCTGTCGATCTCCAAGCAGATCGTCGAGGCCCACGGCGGCCGCATCTGGGCCGAGAACCGCTATGGCAAGCCTGCCGCGCCGGGCGAGGAGCCGCCGGTCCTGGGCGCCCGCTTCGTCGTCCGCCTGCCGGCGGCGGCGCACTAGCGCCGGCCGCGCCGATCATGGACACGATTCACGCCAGTTGCGTCGTCGTGGGCGACGCCGGCGTTCTGATCCGCGGCGCCTCCGGGGCCGGAAAATCGCGCCTGGTCAGGGAGTTGATCGCCCGCGGCGCCGCGCTCGGGCGCTTCGTCAGCCTCGTCGCGGACGACCGCGTCGCACTGGCCGCGACCGGCGGCCGCCTGATCGCGCGGCCCCATCCCCGGCTCGCCGGCCTGGTGGAGGTCCGCGGCCTCGGACTTGCCGAATTGTCCTATGAGGCGGCGGCGGTCGTGCGCCTCCTTGTGGAACTGGTCGCGGCAGACGATATGCCGCGCATGCCGCGCTCCGCCGAAGGCACCGCCCGCCTCCAGGGCATCGTTGTTCCCCGATTGTTCGCCGCCGACGCCGCCGCCGCGGCGGTCATCGTCGTGCAACTGTTGGCAAAGCCGGGCTCGCCCCTTGCCTTTGCCACGCAACGCGCAAATCATGCGCGCTCTTTGACGCCCGCCGCCGGGACCGACGACTTGGCCGGGGGTCGCGAGGACTGAATGATCGGCGTCGTACTGGTTACCCACGGCCGCCTGGCCTGCGAGTTCCGCTCCGCGCTGGAGCATGTGGTGGGCCCCCAGCAGCAGGTCGAGACCGTGGTCATCGGCCCGGACGACGACATGGAGCGGCGGCGCGAGGACATCGTCGCCGCCGTCCGCCGCGTCGACAGCGGCGAGGGCGTCGCCGTCCTCACCGACATGTTCGGCGGCACCCCGTCGAACCTCGCGATCTCGTGCATGACCTCGGGCCGCAAGGTCGAGGTCGTGGCCGGGGTCAACCTGCCGATGCTGATCAAGCTCGCCCGCGTGCGCGACGAGCTGCCGCTCGGCGAGGCCGTGCTGATGGCCCAGGACGCCGGCCGCAAATACATCAGCGTGGCGAGCCGGGTGCTGTCGGGCAAATGAGCGAGGCGACCGGCCGGCAGGACGGCGACGGCGCCGCCGCGGCTCCCCCCCTGGTGCGCGAGTTCCCGATCGTGAACAAGCGCGGCCTCCACGCCCGCGCCTCGGCGAAGTTCGTGCAGTGCGTCGAGCGCTTCGATGCCGCGGTCACGGTGAGCCGCGGCGGCGAGACCGTCGACGGCACCTCGATCATGGGCATCATGACGCTGGCCGCCGCCCGCGGCACCGTCATCACCGTCGCCGCCGAAGGCCGCGACGCCGCCCCCGCCCTGGAAGCGCTCGCCGCGTTGGTGGCCTCGCGGTTCGGCGAAGACGAGTAGGGCAGGGCGGAAGGCAGCGGCCGGCCTGGGGCTGAGCCGGATCATCGCACCTGGCTAGGCGCACCGCCGCCACTTTGGTTCTTAAAGAATAAATTCCCAATTATATAGATGACAAAGCAAAATCACGATGCTACGCCGCCGGAGCGTGACAGGCCGGCATCATGTAACCGCGGAGCGAATGTGGTCGATCGTGCGACGTACTTCAGTGGCTATGCGGACCAGGGTGGGGACCACCATCTCCCCATCGAAATGCAGCCCTGTGTCAAACATTATGCCGAAGCTCGCATTGATTACTGCATTCTGGTTGATGGGTGGGGAGCCGGGCTTGAACGTCCAAAAGAAGGGAAGATGGCCCTCTTTGTTCGGTCTGACGCGACCACCAATGAGAGATGCGTTGGGCATATTGCCGGGGTCGATGGCGCCAAGGTCGAGTTTGTTAATCGACAGGATGGTGATCGCTGGGACAAGCAGCTTATGCTTATCGGCAATATCCAAGATGTGCAGTCCGAAGAGATCCTTATTCCCTCCGTCATATGGGCGGGATTCGCGGAATGCTTGGATGATGTTTTTGCTGGCGAGATTTATTCCTCGGTTTTCAATGGCACGTTCAAGGCTCTGAGGACCCTCGAACTTTTTGACGAATGGAAATTGGACCTGCTCGGGATTCCTGGGATTAAGCGGCGAAACGATTTCCCACGTGGCAAGATCGAGGGCGGAGCGCAAGTTGTGGATCGCATCCCCAATCCGCAACCCGAAATGTGGTGGGAGGGGGTCGTAAGGTACGATCCGCAATCGGCGCTGCTGGGCTTTGGAATTTTCCGCGACAACGAGGCCATAGGCGCCACTGGCAAAGAGCGCATCGGAGGCCCGGCTAAGATTGCGGATGTGCTCCTCGGCCCATTCAACGCGCAGCAATGGGATTTCCAAGGCCATGAGCGAGCCCCCACAAACAGAGGATGAAGAAGCACGGCTTTCGGCGCTCGCGAAGCGGCTCCTGAGGCGGCCGCCTCGGGCGCGCGAGAGATCGGAACTTAGCAATTCTGAGACGGCGAAGGACAGGCCCCGGCCGTCCCGGAAAGGCCGGTCGAAGCAGCCCTAAATGCCGTGCTTGCTCTTCCGCCAGCGCAAAAAACGCATGGCCTGTTGCTTATTGGTACGTGGCTTCGTCAGGACTGCGATAGGTGAGGCGCTTGCCGGCGGTGCCCTTGGCAAGGTTCTCAGCGCGCTCGGCGTCTGCAATGCCAAGGCCGGTGCGGTTGTTGTAGCGGAACTCAAATTCCGTGACGTAGCGGTGAAGGTGCTTTTTCGCTGCAATGCTGGTAGACGCCCTTCATGCCGCGCTTGAACACCGAGAACACGTTTTCGACCGTGTTTGAGTGGATTGGCAGGCCGTCCTCGTAGCGGACATACTTGCCGGCCGAATGCTTCGTGGTGCCGTGGCTGGCGAACTCGGCGCCTGTCACGGTGTAGAGGCGGCTTTCGTCGGTATGCAGCGTGCTCTTGCGGGAGACGTTGCGGACCAGGACCTCGCGGACGGTCGCGGCGTCGGCGTGTTCAACGTGGAACATGCGGGCGCGGCCGCCGCGCTCGACCAGAGCGACGACAGGGCGCTTGCCGCCAAGGCCGCGCTTGCCGCGGATCGTGGTCTTGCCGAGCGACTTGTCCTCGCGGTGGCCGAAATAGGTTTCGTCGGCCTCGACGACCTTGCCTTCGCCGCCGAGCGGGCCGGCCTCGCCATCGTCGGTCATGGCCTCGCGGATGCGATGGGCGAGGAACCAGGCCGTCTTGTAGGTGACGCCGAGCATGCGATGGAGCTGATGCGCGCTCATGCCTTTCTTGCTGGCAGACATGAGGTGCATCGCGAGAACCCATTTGTTCAGCGGGATCTTGCTGCGCTCCATGACGGAACCGACCGTGACGGTGAACTGCTCGCGGCAGGCGTTGCACTGGTAGACGCCGGGGCGATGCGCCTTGCCTGCCAGCGGGCGGATCGCGGCGGGATCGAAGTTGCCGCAATGCGGGCAGACCGGGCCATTGGGCCAGCGCTGCGCCTCAAGCCATTCGCGGGCGGCGTTGGGGTCGACGAAGCGGGGATCAGAGAGGTTCATGGCCCAAGGGTCTCTTGACTTGATGGCCGACCTTAGCCCATCCGATGTGCTTTGTCACGTATATAATTGAGAATAAATTCCTTGCCACCATCGCGCTCCTCCGCTATTTTCGGCGCAGGCTTTCATCATCAGGCCTCAAGCCCGCCTCCCGTTTGGTTCTATCGCAATGCGATGCTAGCGCTTCGCCCGGCGATCGCGACCTTGCTGCCCGACCTGTTCTTCCGGCGCTGAGCGGCTAAGTCAGCCGCCGTATTGCTCGTCGCTGACCGGCTCCATCCACTCGACCACGCTGCCGTTCTCGGCCTCCTGGACGGCGAGGTGCACCATGCTGCTGGTCGGGCCGGCGCCGTGCCAATGCTTTTCGCCCGGCGCGAACCAGACGACGTCGCCCGGATGGACCTCCTCGACCGGGCCGCCCCAGCGTCCGACGCGGCCGAGGCCCGAGACGATCACGAGGATCTGGCCGAGCGGGTGGGTGTGCCAGTTGGTGCGGGAGCGGGGCTCGAAGGTGACGCGCGAGCCTTGCGCCCGCGCCTTGTCGAACGGGTTGAACAAGGGCTCGATCCGGACCGGGCCGACGAACCATCGCGGGTCGCCGTCCCGGGACGGCTGGGAGCCTGAGCGCGCGATGTCCATGGTGAGCCTTTCTTGCAGAGCGGGCATGCGCAGCATGCCCACGGCCGACGTCAGACGTGGGCATCGGCCGTTTCCGGTGCCCACCCTACGAAATCTGGAGTGTCCTTTTCAAAGAACGAGCGACGGGCCCCCTCCGGCTCGCTGCGCTCGCCGCCTCCCCCGCTTCGCGGGGGAGGATTGACGCTGCGGCAAGGGAATCCTCCCCCGCGTCGGCGGGGGAGGGGGGACCATGCTGAGCATGGTGGAGGGGGGCGCCCGGCGCGCGGCGTCTTTACGCCGCCGCCTTCTGCCAGAGGCGGCGGGTCGCCATCTCGGCGCCTTGGGACAGCGCCTCCAGCTTGGCCCAGGCGATCTGGGGGTGGACGCGGCCGCCGAGGCCGCAGTCGGTCGAGGCGATGACGTTGTCGCGGCCGACGCACTCGGCGAAGCGGCAGATGCGGTCCGCCACCAGCTCAGGATCCTCGATCAGGTTGGTCGAGTGGCTGACGACGCCGGGCAGGATCTTCTTGCCCGCGGGCAGCTTCACGTCCTTCCACACCTTCCACTCGTGCTCGTGCCGCGCATTGCCGGCCTCGAACGAATAGTAGTCGCAGTCGATCTTCAGCATCAGGTCGACGATGTGCTTCATCGGGATGTCGGTGGTGTGGGGGCCGTGCCAGCTTCCCCAGCACAAATGGAAGCGGATCCTGTCCGCCGGCAGGCCCTTGATCGCGTGGTTCAGCGCCTCGATCTGCATCATCGTGTAGCGGCGATAGCCCTCGACCGAAGGCTCCTTCTCCTGCTGGTCCCAGTTCTCGCCGATCGCGGGGTCGTCGAGCTGCACGATCAGGCCGGCGTCGATGATCGCCTTGTATTCCTCGCGCATGGCGTCGGCGCAGGCGTAGAGCAGCTCCTCCTCGCTCTTGTAGTGGTTGGTCGGCACCCGCGCGCAGCTCGCCGGGGCGATGGCGTTCATCCACGCGCCTTCGAGCGGCAGGCCCGCGGCCTCGAGGCCGGCCTTGAGGTTGTCGATGTCGCGCTTGATCTCGGCCTGGCCGCGATAGCTGATCGGGCCGGAGGCGAGCGGGCTGTGCCCGGTCATGAACTGCTCGGGCAGCGCGCAGCCCGACGCCGGATCCATGTAGGCGTCCTGGAAGCGCGCCATGTCGCGGCGGCTGACCCAGTTGCCGACGACGAAATCGTTCGGCGCCATCGGCGCCCTGGTGTGGGCCGAGAGCTCGGTCGCCCAGAGGCCGGTCTCGACGATCTCGAGCCCGCCGAGCCGGCGCACCACGTAGGACCACCAGGCGCCGAAATCATAGGCCCAGCCCATGGTGTGGCCGAGCTCGCCGTCGTTGACGAGGTCGATCCCGACCTCCTTCTGCCGCCGCACCACCTCGGCGACGGCTTCCTTCAGCACGCGGTCGAACTCGGCCTGGTCGACGGCCTTGCCGAGCGTCTTCTTCTGGCTGAGGTCGAGCAGCGCCTGCGGCCGCGGCAGGCTGCCCACATGGCTCGTGAGGATACGGTCAGTCATCGGTGGCCTCCCATGGTTGGAACGCGTGCCGGGTTCGACCGCGAAACAGGAGGCCGAACTTGGGCTTGCCCAAGTTCAGCACCCAGAGTGTTCAAATCGGGCAGGCCCGATTGCATCACAGTGTTCAAATCGGACAGGCCCGATTTGAATGCCCGGCTTTTCCGGAAGGCTAACGCCGGGGGAGAGCGGGGGGCAAGACGGCCCTCGTGATCGGGGTCGATCTCCTTCTCACATTTCCTCCTTCCAGCCTGCCCGGATCAGCAGCCAGTTCACGGGATAGGAGGTGGCGAAGCCGGCCAGCATCGCGACCTGCATCGCGAACCAGAATTCCGGGCTCGCGACCGGTGCGATGCCGCCGAACGCCGGTCGGAACCAGGCGAACTGGATGAGCGCCATCATGGCGTACATCCCGACCTGCCAGGCCGTGATCGAAGCGATGTCCGCCTTCAGGGCCGCCCCGATTCCCCGCCATAGGGAGAGGTTTCGCATGGGCGCGATCGTCCAGTACTGGAAGGCGATGCCGATCAGGAAGGCGAGCAGGAAATCCAGGATCCATACGGCAAAGGTCTTCTCCGCGAACACGTGCCGCCAGCCGAACCAGAGCGCGACCACCGGCGCCGCATAGGCCAGCCACTCGGCGACGATGTCGCCGAGCGTGCAGCCGGCGCCGCAATGGCTCGATCCCTTGAGCACCATCGCCGGGAACGGCGGCCGGCGCGCGTCGGCCGCCGGCGATTTCGCGGAGCGGCCCCAGGCACCGTAGGCCGCGAGCCACAGCACGCTGCCGAACAGGGCCGTCAGCGGCCATACCGCGTTCATGATCCACATGCGTTGCGGGCGGCGCCATTCGTCGACGGCGATGGCGGCGGCACATAGTCCGCCCAGCGCCACCGATGCCGAGGCGAGGAGGTGAAGACCGAGGGGAAACGTCGCGGGGGTCGGGTCCATGTCTGCTTCGATCGCGGGTCCGCCAGGAGAAGCGGGCGGCCGGGCGCCGGTTCCGTCCCCTGCAGGCGCGGACCGTCCGCCTTGACCTCGACTGCCCGACGGTGCAGGACGGCGACGTACCGTTCACACCTCACGCGCGCCGGATCGATGCGCAACGGCCAGCCGGAGCCGTCATGCGCATGGCCCGGCCGTTCCCCGACTGCGGCCGCCGGCCTTCCGAGCCATGACCGACATACCCCACGCCACGCCCGCCGCGGCCACGCCAGCCCCGGCAGAGGAGAGGGCCGTCGCGCTGCCGACGCTCTCGCTGCTTGCCTTCCTGATCGGCGTCGTCGCCGCGTTCGGCGCGGTCGTGTTCCGCGGCATGATCGCCTTCGTTCACAACCTCTTCTTCTTCGGCCGCTTGTCCGGCCACTACAACACCAGCCTGTACACCCATCCGAGCCCGTGGGGCCCCTTCGTCATCCTGGTGCCGGTCGTCGGCGGGCTGATCGTGGTGTGGGTGGTGAAGACCTTCGCGCCGGAGGCCAAGGGCCACGGCGTGCCGGAGGTGATGTTCGCCATCTTCCACAACAACGGCAACGTCCGCGGCATCGTTGCCGTCATCAAGTCGATCGCCTCGGCGATCTCGATCGGCAGCGGCGCGTCGGTCGGGCGCGAAGGGCCGATCGTCCAGATCGGCGCCTCGTTCGGCTCGACGCTCGGTCGGCTCCTCGGCCTCGCGCGGTGGCAGAAGATCGTGCTGCTGGCCGCCGGCGGCGGCGCCGGCATCGCCGCGACCTTCAACACGCCGCTCGGCGGGGTGCTGTTCGCGGTGGAGCTGCTGCTGCCCGAGATCAGCAACCGCACCTTCCTTCCGGTCGTGGTGGCGACCGCGACCGCGACCTTCATCGGGCGCATCGTCCTCGGGCTGTCGCCGGCGTTCGCCGTCCCCGACACCGCCGAGTTGACCTGGAGCGCGACGAACAACGGGCTGCAGCTTCTCGGCTTCGCCGTGCTCGGGGCGCTGTGTGGCGTCGGCGCCTGGGCGTTCGTGCGCCTGCTCGCGTGGTGCGAGGACGTCTTCCCGCGCCTGCCCGGCAACGCCTACACCCAGAACGTCATCGGGATGCTGATCCTCGGCTGCCTGATGTACGGCTTCATGCTCGTCACCGGGCACTACCACACCGAGGGCGTCGGCTATTCCACCGTCCAGGATATCCTGGACGGCACGCCGTTCTCGATCGCGGTGCTGGTGGCGCTGTTCGTCGGCAAGACGGTGGCGACGTCGGTCAGCCTCGGCTCCGGCGCGTCGGGCGGGGTGTTCTCGCCGAGCCTGTTCCTCGGCGCGGCGCTCGGCGGCGCGGTCGGCGCGCTCGGGCATGCGCTGTTCCCGGCCGTCGGATTTTCCGCCGACCAGTTCGCCGTCGTCGGCATGGGCGCGATGGTCGGCGGCGCGACCGGCGCCTCGATGACCGCGATCGTGATGATCTTCGAGATGACGCGCGACTACGGGGTGGTCGTCCCGCTGGTGCTGGCGGTGGCGATCGCGGTCAGCGTGCGGCGGCGGCTCGTGGTGGAGAACATCTACACGGTGAAGCTCCGCAAGCGGGGCCGCCCGATCCCGACCATCCGCCACACCAACATGTACCTGGTGCAGCAGGCCGGGGAGCTGATGAACGACCGCTTCGTCGTGCTGCCGGCGCGGATGCCGGTCGCCGACGCGCTCGCCCACCTCGCCCAGGCGCCGGGCACGCATATCGTCGTCGCCGGCAACGGCCGCATCATGGGCTATGTCCGCGCCGGCACCGTCGGCTACGGCGAACGCGACCTCGGCAAGACGCTCGGCGACGTGTTCGCGACCGACTTCGCGGTGGTCGGCGAAAAGAGCGTCTTCAACGACGTGATCTCGCGCATGGCGCGGCGCGGCCGCAGCTTCGTCGTGGTCGTCCACGGCGACGGGGTCCCGCGCCCCGACAGCGTCGTCGGCGTCATCGATTCGCCGGAGATCGCCAAGGCGGTGGTGCAGAACCATTACGCCTAGCGGTCGTCGGCCCGGGGGGCGGAGGAGGGCGCCGGGGCGTCCCGATTGACCTTCCTCGAAAAACGCCGCCTCCTTCCGCACCACCGGCGATACGATTCAGAAATGGACAGCAGGGACCCGTCCTCCCGCCTCGGACACCGCGAGGCGCTGAAGATCACGCTCGGCGTGCTGCTGCCGGTGTTCCTCGGCTCGATCGACCAGACCATCGTCGGCGCGGCGCTGCCGACCATCGGGCGGGATTTCGGCGACCTCTCGAACCTGCCGTGGGTGGTGACGGCCTACCTCCTCACCGGCACCGCGGTGACGCCGGTGGTCGGCAAGCTCAGCGACATCCATGGCCGCCGCATCACCATGCTCGCGGCCATCGCCGTCTTCCTGGCCGGCTCGATCCTGTGCGGGCTGGCGCCGAGCCTCGTCGTCCTGATCCTCGGGCGCGCGGTGCAGGGCCTCGGCGGCGGCAGCCTGATCCTGATCGCCATGACCGTCCTCGGCGACATCGCCGCGCCGAAGGACCGCGCCAGATACTACACCTATTTCGTCGTCGTCTTCGCGAGCGCGGGCGCGCTCGGGCCGGCGCTCGGCGGGCTGATCGCGCAATATCTCGACTGGACGGTGATCTTCTGGGTCAACCTGCCGCTCGGCCTCCTCTCCTTCGCGCTCTCGAGCGTGCAGCTCCGGCGGCTGCCACGGCACGGGCGGCGGCACCGGCTCGATCTTCTCGGCGCCGGCCTCGTCATGGTCGCGACGGCGGCGCTGATGGCGGCGGTCGACCTCGGCGGCAAGCGCTTCGGCTGGGTCTCGGCGCCGATTCTCGGCCTCGCGGCGCTGTCGGCCATGGGCTGGGTATGCTTCGCGGTCAGGCTGCGGCGGGCGCCCGAGCCGCTGGTGCCGCTCGGCGTCCTGTCCAACCCCGTGGTCATCTTCGCGGTCCTCGCCAACGCCACCGGCTCGAGCTCGGTGACGGTGCTGAACGTCTTCGTGCCGATGTTCCTCCAGCTCGTCGTCGGGCTGAGCGCGTCGCATTCCGGCCTGCTGCTGATGACGCTGATGTTCAGCTTCAACATCGGCGCCGGGATTTCCGGCCAGCTCACCGCCCGGGTCCGCCGCTACAAGCTCCTGCCGATGATCGGGGTGGTGCTGGCGCTGGCGGGGACGGTGGCGCTCGGCGTCGCGGTCGGGGATTTGCGGCTGATCGCGGTCGAGGCGCTGCTCACGCTGATCGGCCTCGGCTTCGGCACCGTGCCGCCGGTCGCGACGGTGGCGCTGCAGAACGCGGTCGAATGGGACCAGCTCGGCGCCGCCACGGCCTCGCTGAATTTCGCCCGCAACCTCGCCTCCACGATCCTGGTCGGCGTGGTCGGGGCGATTCTCGCCGTCCGGCTGGGCGGTGACGTCGTGCAGGGGGGCACCGCGGTCGCGCTCGACCAGCGTGCGGGGCTGGCCGAAGCGTTCCAGCTCGTCTTCTTCGGCACCTCGGTGGGCTTCGCGCTGTCGCTCATGGCGCTGTGGCGCCTGGAGGAGCGGCCGCTCCGCACCGGCAGTCCCGCGGTGCGCGAACCGGCGTGACGGCAGCCGTACCGTCTTTTTCAAGAAAAAATACCTTACACGGAAAATAGTCCTTGACAGCGTGACGCTGCTCCGGTAGGGTTGTGCCAGACTTCAGAATTGTGCCTCGGACGCAAGCCGGGGCGAAGGCGGTTCCCGGCGGGGCCGCCTTTTCGTTTGGGAGGGCGGCGGTGCTGCGGATCGAGATCACGCCCGAGCAGCAGGAGGCCGCGCGGCGGCGCTACGAGGAGAACGGCGAGTCGCTGAAGGCGATCGCGCCGAGCCTGAACATGGCGCCCCGCACCCTGTTCGGCCGCGCCCGGGAGTGGGGCTGGGTCATGCGGGGGCGCACCAATTCGGTGCGCCGGCACCTCGCCGTCGAGCGCGCCGCCACGCTGAACCACATTCTCACGCTGATGGAGGCGCAGGCCGCGGCACCGCCGTCCGCCCCGCCGCCGCCCGAGGATGCGGCGGCCGCGGCGGTCGACCGCGCGGCGCTGACGGCGCGGATCCGCCGGGCGGTGGAGCAGGAGCTGGCGAAGGTCGAGCGGCTGCTTCGCCGCAGCGGCGGGCGCGGCGCGCTCGACGGTTCGGCGCGGACGCTCGCGACCCTGGTGAAGACGCTCGCGGAGCTGCGCCGGCTCGAAACAACCGCGCCGCCGGCCGCGGCAGAGGTGGACGATGGCGCCTTCGCGGATCTCGACACGCTCCGGCTTGATCTTGCGCGCCGCCTTGAAGCGCTCTGCCAGGAAGGGGACGACTGATCGGTTCTTCGGCGCCCTCGCCAGCGGCGAGCTCGCGGCCGTCGCGACCGACTGGGAGCTTTGGGGGCGGCCCGAGCAGATGCCGCCGGCCGCGGCGCAGGGCGGCGGGCCGTGGACGGTGTGGCTCTTCCTCGGCGGCCGCGGCGCCGGCAAGACCCGCGCCGGCGCCGAGTGGGTGAGGGGGCTCGCGCTCGGCCGCGCGCCGTTCGCCGCCGGGCCGGTCGGGCGCATCGCGCTGGTGGGCGAGACCTTCGCCGACGTCCGCGACGTGATGATCGAGGGCGTCTCCGGCCTGCTCGCGGCCCATCGGCCGGACGAGCGGCCGGACTGGGAGCCGTCACGGCGGCGCCTCACCTGGCCGAACGGCGCGGTGGCACAGGCCTTCTCCGCCGAGGATCCGGAGTCGCTGCGCGGCCCGCAATTCGCCGCCGCCTGGGCCGACGAGCTGGCCAAGTGGAACCATGTCGAGGAGACCTGGGACATGCTGCAATTCGGCCTGCGCCTCGGCGAGGCGCCGCGCGAGCTCATCACCACCACGCCGCGCCCGCTGCCTTTGCTCAGACGGCTCGTCGCGGATCCGAAGACGGCGGTGACGCGGGCACCGACCCAGGCCAACGCCTACCACCTCGCGCCGGGCTTCCTGGAGGCGGTGGTCAAGCGCTATGCCGGCACGCGGCTCGGCCGCCAGGAGCTCGACGGCGAGATCGTCGAGGAGCGCGCCGACGCCCTGTGGACGCGCGCCATGATCGAGGCCGCGCGGATCGGCGCGGCGCCGCCGCTCGGGCGGATCGTGGTCGCGGTCGATCCGCCGGCCGGCGGGACCGGCAAGAGCGACGCCTGCGGCATCGTCGCCTGCGGGCGGACGAGCGACGGCGCGGTGGTGGTGATCCGCGACGACACCGTGCTGACGCCGCGGCCGGAACGCTGGGCCCGCGCCGCGATCGAGTGCTGGCGCGCCGTCGAGGCCGACGTCCTCGTCGCCGAGGCCAACCAGGGCGGCGAGATGGTGCGCGCGGTGATCGGCCAGGTCGATCCCGCGGTGCCGGTGACGCTGGTCCGCGCGACGCGGGGCAAGTGGCTCCGCGCCGAGCCGGTCGCCGCGCTCTACGCCCAGGGC
>DASZVN010000025.1:0-13550 GCA_035547055.1 Hyphomicrobiales bacterium | reverse complement strand
AGCTCGCGAAAAATCTCATCGGCGTTGACGAAGGCGAAGGGGCGCTCGTCGGCGGCGAGATATTCGCTGGCGAAGGTGGTCTTGCCGGCGCCGTTCGGGCCGGCGATGACGAGGGCGGTGGGCATTCGCTCAAGTGTAGCCGACGCCGCCGCGAGGTTGCATCGGCCTCGCCGCCGTCATTGCGAGCGCAGCGAAGCAATCCAGGAGTCCCGGGCGCCGGCGCTGCCCGCCCCTGGATTGCTTCGGCGCTCCGCTCCTCGCAATGACGGCCACCGCGGTCAGGCGGCCGCGGCGGGTTCGGGCGCGGGCGGGGTCACGGCCAGCACCGTGAGGTGGCGGTCGTGGCCGTCGAGGCCGAGCCAGGCGATCGACTGGCCGGTCGAGAGGCCGAGCAGCGCCGTGCCGACCGGGGTCAGCACCGAGATGCGGCCCGCGGCGATGTCGGCCTCGGCCGGGTAGACCAGCGTCACCCGGCGCGGCCGCTCGCTGTCGTGGTCGCGGAAGGTGACGGTCGAGCCGATCGTCACGACGTTGGCCGGCAGCCGGCCGGCGCTCACCACCTCGGCACGGTCGAGCTCGGCGAGGAGCCGCGTGGCCGCCTCCGGCGCACGGTCGCGCGCGGCCGCGGCGAGCTGCGACAGCCGCTCGTGCTGGGTCTCGTCGAGGACGATCCAGGGCGCGTGGGTGGCTTCGCGGATGGCGGTCATGGCTGTGATTCCTCTGGGTTTGTTATGGGCAGGAGGGAAATGCCGCCGCGCACGGCGGAAGCCGCGGCCCGCCCGGGCCGCCCGCTCCGAAATCCGACGCTATGCGGAGGTCAGTCGCGCGCGAGGGGGTCGTGGCCCTGGCGGCGCGGGGCGCGCGCCCGGACGGGGACGAGCGCCGGCTGGACGCGTGCTTGCGGGCGCAGCGCCAGCGACGCCGCCAGCGCGAGCAGTCCCACGAACCACACCGTCACGATCCCGATCATCGCCTCGATCCCGTGGTCTGCCGGCGCAAGACCGCGGCGGCCACTCCAGGGAGATTGGGCGGCGGCGGCGGTTTTCAAGGGCTCCGCCGGGCGGACGCCCGCAACGCGCTGCCGACCCTCCCGCGCCATGGGCAACGCGATGCGTTGCCCACCCTACGCCGGCACCCGCTCCAGGATCAGCGTCGCGAGCGGCGGCAGCGTCAGCGCGATCGACCAGGGGCGGCCGTGGCTCTCCGTCTCCTCCGCGTGGACGCCGCCGAGATTGCCGATGCCGCTGCCGCCATAGTCGAGGGCGTCGGTGTTGACGGCCTCGCGGTAGAAGCCCGGCCCGGGCACGCCGATGCGGTAGCCCTCGCGCGGCACCGGGGTGAAGTTCGACACCACCACGGCGAGCGAGTCCTGAAGGCCGTGGCGGGCCCAGGCGAACACCGAGTTGTCGCGGTCGTTGCCGACCAGCCAGGTGAAGCCGGCGGGCTCGCTGTCGCGCTCGTACAGGGCCGGGATGGCGCGGTAGGCGCGGTTGAGATCGCCGATCAGCCTCTGCACGCCGGCGTGGAGCGGGTACTGGAGGAGGTGCCAGTCGAGCCCGGCGTCGTGGTTCCACTCGCGGTACTGGCCGAGCTCGCCGCCCATGAAGATCAGCTTCTTGCCGGGGTGGCCCCACATGAAGCCGTAATAGGCACGGAGGTTCGCGAAGCGCTGCCACTCGTCGCCCGGCATGCGGCCGAGCAGCGAGCGCTTGCCGTGCACCACCTCGTCGTGGCTGAGCGGCAGGATGTAGTTCTCCGACCAGGCATAGACGAGGCCGAAGGTCATCTGGTCGTGGTGCCAGCTCCGATACATTGGGTCGCGCTGCATGTATTCCAGCGTGTCGTGCATCCACCCCATGTTCCACTTGAAGCCGAAGCCGAGGCCGCCGGTGTAGGTGGGGTGCGAGACGCCGGGCCAGGCGGTCGATTCCTCGGCGACGGTGACGATGCCGGGATTGTGGGCGTAGACCGCCTCGTTCATCTTCTTGAGGAACTGGATGGCCTCGAGGTTCTCGTTGCCGCCGTAGCGGTTCGGGATCCATTCGCCGGGGCGGCGCGAGTAGTCGAGATAGAGCATCGAGGCGACCGCATCGACGCGAAGCCCGTCGATGTGGTAGCGGCTCGCCCAGAAGCGGGCGTTGTCGACCAGGAACGCCGCCACCTCCTCGCGCCCGAAATTGTAGATGTAGGTGCCCCAGTCCTGGTGGAAGCCCTGGCGCGGATCGGCGTGCTCGTAGAGATGGGTGCCGTCGAGCCGGCCGAAGCCGTGCGCGTCGGTCGGGAAATGGCCGGGCACCCAGTCGAGCATCAGGCCGAGCCCGGCGTCGTGCGCGGCCTCGACGAAATGGGCGAAGTCTTCCGGCGTGCCGAAGCGGCTGGTCGGCGCGAATAGCGAGACCGGCTGGTAGCCCCAGGAGCCGTCGAACGGGTGCTCGGTGATCGGGAGCAGCTCGATATGGGTGAAGCCGAGGTCCCGCACATAGGGCACGAGCCGGTCGGCGAGCTCGCGATAGGTGAGGTAGCGGTTGTTCTCCTCGGCGATACGGGCCCAGGAGCCGAGATGGGCCTCGTAGATCGCCAGCGGCCGGTGGCGCGGGTCGCCCTCGGCGCGGCGGGCCATCCAGGACGCATCGTTCCAGGCGAAGGCCGGCAGGCCGTGCAGGATCGAGGCGGTCGCCGGCGGGCGCTCGGCGGCGAAGGCGACCGGGTCGGCCTTGGCCGGCTGCAGGATGCCGTCGGCGCCACGGACCTCGAACTTGTAGCGCTCGCCCTTCTGCAGGCCGGGCAGGAACAGCTCCCACACCCCCGCTTCGTAGCGCATCCGCATCGGGTGGCGGCGGCCGTCCCAGCCGTTGAAGTCGCCGACCACCGCGACCGAGCGGGCGTTCGGCGCCCATAGCGCGAAGACGAAGCCATCGACCCCGCCATGGGTCACCGGCCGAGCGCCGAGGAGGCGCTCCGCGGCGTCGTTGCCGACGTCGTGGAGCAGGCCGAGCTGGTCGTCCGGCAGCACCGGGCCGAAGCTGTAGGGGTCGTAGCGCAGATCGACGCCGCCCTCGACCTCGACGGCGAGGCGATAGACCGGACGCTCGCGCGCGGCGAAGCGGGCGACGAAGATGCCGGCGGGATGGCGCTTCTCCATCGCCGCGATGAGGCCGCCGTCGGGGCCGACGACCTGGGCCGCCTTCGCCTCCGGCAGCACGGCGCGGATCTCCCACAGGCCGGGCGCGACCCGGTGCGGGCCGAGCACGGCGAACGGGTCGCCGTGGCGGGCATTCGCAAGGGCGTCGAGCGCGGCGAAGGGCAGCTCCGCCGGCGCGTCCGGGCCGGCACGCCGCGTCGGCGGAGGCGAATACGGATGGCGCCGCGGGGCATCGCTCATGTCGATCGGCTCCCTCCCGTCATTGCGAGGAGGCGTGGCCGGCGAAGCAATCCAGGGGCCTCGGGTTCCGGCGCCTGCCGCCCCTGGATTGCTTCGCTTCGCTCGCAATGACGGGTGCGAAGGGCATCGCTCATGCGGGCTCTCTCTCCATGTCGCCGATCAGGGATTGAACGCCGGCGACCGGGGTGTCGATCCAGTCCGGCCGGTTGTTGGCCTCGTAGGCCACCTCGTAGAGCGCCTTGGTGAGGAGGAAGAGGCGCAGCATGGTGCCGCGCATTTCGCCGTCCCCGATCCACACCGGCGTGTCCTCGCAGGCGAGGCGGTAGCCGTCGAGGAAGGCCTCGACGGCGAGCGCGTGGGCGGCCTCGGCGATCGCCTCGATGCGGGGCATCGCCTCGGGCATGCGGCCGCCGAGGTCCTTCGCCGCCGCCGCGCCGGCATAGGCGAAGGAGCGCAGCATGCCGGCGACGTCGCGGAGCGGCGAGGCCTTGGCGCGGCGCTCCGCGGCCGGTCGGGACGGCTCGCCCTCGAAATCGACGATCGAGACGTCGTCCTGGACGATCAGCACCTGGCCGAGATGGTAGTCGCCGTGGATGCGGGTCTTGAGGCCGCCCATCGGGCGCCGCGCGAGATCGGCGATCGCGGCCTCGACCTCGGCGCGGCGGGCGAGGAGCTCGGCCACCGCACCGCTCGGCGCGCCGACCCGCGCGAGCCCCGCGAAGGCGCGCTCGGCCTGGGCGCGGGCATCGGCGACGGCGTCGTCGCGGTCCTTGGCGCCGAAGGGCTCGGCCGCGAAGGCCTCATCCTTGGTCGGCCGGGCGAAGGCGATGTGCATCTCGGCGGTGCGGCGGCCGAGCGTCGCCGCGTATTGCAGCATGCCGCCGAAGCTCTCGGCGAGCGGCGGCGCCGCCTCCTCGGGCACCAGCGCCCGGGTCTCGAACTCGCGGACGAGGAAGCTCACCACGCGGGTCCAGGCGTCGCCCTGGTTGCGGACGAAGCGCTGCAGGATGGCGAGTGCGGTCGGCGTGTCGTCGGCGGCGACGTGCTCCAGCGAGCCGAGCAGCGCCGGGGTGTTGGCGAAGCCGGCCTCGGTCAGGAAGCGGCCGACCTCGAGCTCGGGATGCACGCCCGGCTGGATGCGGCGATAGAGCTTCATCACCATCGCCTCGCCGAAGGCGATCGAGGTGTTGGACTGCTCGCCGGTCAGCCGCCGCGGCGCCAGCTCCGCCTCGGGGCGCTTCAGCTCCTCGCCGAGCGCGGCCATGCCGCGGAAACGCATCTCGCCGCCCGAACGGGTCCTGATCGCCTGGCCGTCCATCATCGCCGCGGCCATCGTCGCGGCGAAGGGACCGGAGGCGGCGGCGTCGTAGAGGAGGCCGACGCGCGGGCCCCGCCGCACCCGGGCCAGCGCGAACGGCAGGAGCTCCGCCCGCTCGCCGGGCTCGATCGCCATCGGCACGAAATAGGTCTGCTCGCCGCCGTCGCGAAGTCGCGTCTTCAGGATGACCAGCGGGAAATTGTCGGCCCGCGCCGGCCGATCGAGAATGGCCTCGTCGATCATCTCGACGCTGCGGATGCGGCTCGCCTTGCCGGCGAACCAGCGCTGCCCGGCGAGGAATCCCGGCGCCGCGTTCCGCTCCAGCGCGGTCTTCTCGCGGCCGGTGACGAGCGACTCGGCGTGGCCCTGGAACACCAGGGTGAACAGCTCCGGCTGCGGCTGCGGGCCGAACCGCGCCTCGGCCGGCGTCGCCTCCAGCTTGAACCAGTAGAAGCCGAAGCCGGGCAGGGTCATCAGATAGGGCAGCTCGCCGACGGGCGGGAAATTGGCGCCGCCGGTCATCTCGATCGGCGTCGCGTCCTTGAACTCGGCGAGGTCGAGCTCGACCGCCTGGGGCGAGGGCGCGAGATTGGCGACGCAGAGGATGCGGTCGCCCTCGAACTCGCGGATATAGGCGAGGACCTTGCGGTTCGACGGGTAGAGGAAGGTCAGCGTGCCGCGACCGAAGGCGCGGCTGGTCTTGCGCACCGACAGCAGGCGGCGAAGCCAGTTGAGAAGGCTCGACGGGCTGCGGAGCTGGGCTTCGACATTGACGGATTCGTAGCCGTAGATCGGGTCCTGCACCGCCGGCAGGAACAGCCGCGCCGGGTCGGCCCGGCTGAAGCCGCCATTCCTGTCGGGCGACCACTGCATCGGCGTCCGCACCCCGTCGCGGTCGCCGAGATAGATGTTGTCGCCCATGCCGATCTCGTCGCCGTAGTAGAGCACCGGGGTGCCCGGCATCGAGAGCAGCAGCGAGACCAGCAGCTCGGTCTTGCGGCGGTCGTTCTCGAGGAGCGGCGCGAGGCGGCGGCGGATGCCGAGGTTGAGCCGCGCCCGGCGGTCGGCGGCATAGAAGCTCCAGAGATAGTCGCGCTCCTCGGCAGTCACCATCTCGAGCGTCAGCTCGTCGTGGTTCCTGAGGAAGATCGCCCATTGCGCGCCCTCCGGGATGTCCGGCGTCTGGCGCATGATGTCGGTGATCGGGTGCCGGTCCTCCTGGGCGATCGCCATGTACATGCGCGGCATCAGCGGGAAGTGGAACGCCATGTGGCATTCGTCGCCGTCGCCGAAA
Organism: Hyphomicrobiales bacterium; assembly: GCA_035547055.1. Taxonomy (GTDB): domain Bacteria; phylum Pseudomonadota; class Alphaproteobacteria; order Rhizobiales; family Methylopilaceae; genus DASZVN01. Next base: position 7,556 of record DASZVN010000025.1, on the reverse strand, counting down.
TAGGGCGCGGTGTCTTCCGGCCACTGGTTGGCCTCGGCGAGGAGCATGCGGTCGGGATAGGCGGCGTCGAGCGCGGCCCGGATCTTCTTGATGACGGCGTGGGTCTCGGGGAGGTTCTCGCAGTTCGTTCCCTCGCGCTCGACGAGGTAGGGGATGGCGTCGAGGCGGAGCCCGTCGACCCCGATGTCGAGCCAGAACCGCATCACGTCGAGCACCGCTTCGAGGACGCGCGGGTTGTCGAAGTTGAGGTCGGGCTGGTGGCTGTAGAAGCGGTGCCAGTAATAGGCCTTCGCCACCGGGTCCCACGACCAGTTGGAGGGCTCGGTGTCGAGGAAGATGATGCGGGTGTCCTTGTAGCGCTGGTCGCTGTCCGACCAGACATAGAAGTTCCGCGCCGCCGAGCCCGGCTTCGCCGCCCGCGCCTTCTGGAACCAGGGATGCTGGTCCGAGGTGTGGTTGATGACGAGCTCGGTGATGACGCGCAGGCCGCGGTCGTGCGCCTCGCGCACCAGGCGGCGGAAGTCGCGCATCGAGCCGTAGGCCGGGTTGATGCCGCGATAGTCGGCGATGTCGTAGCCGTCGTCGCGGAGCGGCGAGGGGTAGAACGGCATCAGCCAGATCGCGGTGACGCCGAGGTCGCGGATGTAGTCGAGCTTCTCGGCGAGGCCGGCGAAGTCGCCGATGCCGTCGTTGGTCGAGTCGAAGAACGACTTGACGTGGAGCTGGTAGACGATGGCGTCGCGATACCATTGCGGGTCGCTGCGATCGATCATGCCGCGCTCCCGCGGGCAGCGCAGGCTTCCTTCACCTCGCCCCGCTTGCGGGGAGAGGTCGGCGATCGGGTGAGGGATGCACCCTCTCGGCGAAGCACGCGCCCGTGGCCGGCGCCGGGCCCCCTCCGGCTCGCTGCGCTCGCGGCCTCCCCCGCTTCGCAGGGGAGGATTGGCGCCGCCACTGAACTCTCCCCCGCGTCAGCGGGGGAGAGGGACCATGCGAAGCATGGTGGAGGAGGCACGGGCGCCGCGGCCGTCATCCCAATGCTCGCCGCCATCACCGCCCTCCCGGCGGGATCAGGCGCCAGATCGCCACGGGGCGCACCGCCGGGTCGAGCGCGATGCGGTTGACCTTGCCGTGGATCGCGAAGCGGCCGGCCCCGCCGAACAGGTCCTCGGCCTCGATCGAGGCATGGTCGGGCAGGCCGAATTCCCACAGCGGCACCTCGTAGTCGGCTTCCTGGCGGTTCCGGGGGTCGAGATTGACCAGCACCATGACGGCGTTCGACTTGTCCGGTGCGATCCGCGCATAGGCCAGGATGTTGTCGTTCCAGGCGTTGAGGAACAAGAGGTTGCGGAGGTCGTGCAGCGCCGGGTTCTGGGCGCGGATGCGATTCAGCATCGCGATCTCGGCGCGGAGATGGCCGGGACGGTCCCAGTCCCAGGCCTTCAGCTCGTATTTTTCCGAGTCGAGATATTCCTCGCGCCCCGGCAGCGGCGTCGCCTCGCCGAGCTCGAAGCCCGAGTACATCCCCCAGGCCGGCGACAGCGTCGCCGCCAGCGTCGCGCGCACGACGAAGCCGGCACGGCCCGAGGTCTGGAGGTAGAACGGGTTGATGTCCGGCGTGTTGACGAAGAAATTCGGCCGGTAATATTCGGCCATCTCGGTATGGGCCAGCTCGTTCAGGTACTCCGTCATCTCCCCCTTCGTGTTGCGCCAGGTGAAATAGGTGTAGGACTGCTGGAAGCCGGCCTTGGCCAGCGCCTTCATCATCGCCGGGCGGGTGAAAGCCTCGGCCAGGAAGATCACGTCGGGGTGACGCTCGTTCACCGCGCGGATCAGCCAGCGCCAGAACGGCAGCGGCTTGGTGTGGGGGTTGTCGACGCGGAAGATCCGCACCCCCTGCCCGATCCAGAACAGCACGATGTCGCGGAGCGCGAACCACAGGCCGGGCAGGCCGCCGCGGTAGAAATCGACGTTGACGATGTCCTCGTAGGTCTTGGGCGGGTTCTCGGCATATTTCAGCGAGCCGTCGGGCCGCCAGTCGAACCACTCCGGATGCGCCTTGATCCAGGGGTGGTCGGGCGAGCACTGGATGGCGAAGTCGAGCGCGATCTCGAGGCCGTGGGCATTCGCGGCGGCGACGAGGCGGCGGAAATCGTCGAGGGTACCGAGATTGGGGTCGATCGCGTCGTGGCCGCCGGCGTCGGAGCCGATCGCGTAGACCGAGCCGACATCGTCCGGCGTCGCGGTCAGCGCGTTGTTCCGGCCCTTGCGGTTGGTGGTGCCGACCGGGTGGATCGGCGGGAAATAGAGCACGTCGAAGCCCATGTCGCGGACATAGGGCAGGCGGGCGATCACGTCGTCGAAGGTGCCGTGGCGCCCGCCGTCGCCGGCCTGCGAGCGCGGGAACAGCTCGTACCAGGCGGAGGAGCGTGCCGCGGTGCGGTCGGCGATCACCTCCAGCACGCGGTCGTAGCGGGAGACGTTGCGGCGCTCGGCATAGGCGCCGACGAGGGCGGCGTTCTCCGGGTCGAGCAGGAGGTCGCGCTGCGCCTCCGAGCCGGGCGTGGCGGCGTCGAGCCGCGCGACCAGCGCGGCGAGCGACGCGCCGTCGGCGCCCTCGGCGATGGCGGCGGCGCCACGCGCCAGGGCAAAGCCCTCGATGGTCTCGAGATGGACGTCGCGCCCGGCGGCGATCTTCTTGCCGATCTCGCTCCGCCACGAGGCGAAGGCATCGTGCCACGCCTCGATCGTGTAGAGGTAGCGGCGGTTGCGATCGAGGCCGAAGCGGCCGCTCCAGCGATCGTTGTCGCCGGGGCTCAGCGGGGCGCGGCGCCATTCCGGCTCGTCCTGGCCGCGATAGAGGATCTGGGCGCCGAGGACGTCGTGGCCGTCGCTGAAGATCGTCGCCGCGACCGCGACCGTCTCGCCGGCGACGCGCTTGATCGGGGTGCGGCCGCCGTCGATCTCGGGGCTCACCGCCTCGATCATGACGCGGCCCTCGCCGCGCGGCTCGCGCCGCGGCGCCCGGCCCTCGCGCGGCTCGGCCCGCGCCGCGGCGAGGATGCGGACCTCGCCCGGCGCCAGCACGAGCGGGGAGCCGGGGAGGAACGCCCGCGCAGTTTCGCCCGGCGTCATGTCGGCGAAGCTGCCGAACACGCCGCCGGCGCCCGCGATCAGGGTGCCGGGGTCGACCGCCGCTTCCCGCTCGCCGGGATTGGCGAGGACCAGCGTCGCGTAGTTCGCCGCGGCGACGTGGCCGGCGTCGAGCCGGACCAGCGCCATCACCGGCGTCGAGGGCGGCGTCGCCCGCCACTCGGCGCCCTCGACGTTGAGCGGCGGCAGCTCGGCGCGGAGGCGGTTGATGCCGGCGATGAAGGCCGAAATGTCGACGCCGGTGTCCTCGCGGTCGGCCGGCGTCGTCTCGACGACGTGGAGCGGCCGGCGGAAGCCCCACTCGAAGCCGATCGGCATCATCACGCCGGCGGAGAAGCATGCCGCCATGGCGTAGCGGCAGCGGAGGTGGCGGGCCACGCCGGCCGGATCCCCGGCCGGCAGCGCGGCGGCGGCGCGCTCGGTGTCGTGGCTTTCGGGGAAGGCGATCGACGGGGCGACCAGGCGGAACGTCTCGTACTGCTCCAGCGCCCACGGCGCCTGGAGGTCCCACCAGGCGAAGCTGTTGAAGAGATAGTCGAACCCGGCCGAGGCGATCGCCCGGGTCTCCTCCAGGGTGCAGCCCAGCGTCTCGGCGACGAACATCGCCCGCGGGTCGCGCGCCTTGGCGCGGGCGATGAGGTCGCGCCACACCGCGGCGGGCACCTTGTAGGCGGCGTCGCAGCGAAAGCCCGCGATGCCGAGCCCCTGCAGCCGGGCGAGGTAGCCGTCCCAATAGGCGAGGAGCGCGGCGCGGGCCTCGGCGCCCGACCAGTCGAGCTCGGCGAGGTCGCCCCACACCGTCCTGACCGTGGGATCGACCGGGTCGACCGCGAACGGGCTCGCCAGCGCGCCGTCGTCCTCGTGGCGGTAGAGCTCGGGGTGCTCGGCGGCGAGCGGCGCGTCCTTCGAGGTGTGGTTGACGACGAGGTCGGCCATCACGCGGAGGCCGAGCCCGCGGGCCTCCGCGACGAAGCCGCGGATCGCCTCCTCGCCATCGGTCCCCTCGTCGCGGAAGCGGGGGTCGAGCGCGGCCGGGTCCTTGATGGCGTAGAGGCTGCCGGAGAAGCCCGCGGCGTGGAACGGGTTGACGTAGACCCAGTCGAACGCCATCGCCGCGATCCGCGGCAGCTCGCGCCGCCAGGCGGCGACGCTGCCGACCAGGAGCGGAAAGAGATTGTAGATGCGCGGCCCGGCCGGAAAGCCGGGCCCCGGCGCCGCGGCCGGGGGCGCCGTCACGGTCGGCTGCGGCGCGGTCATGGGCTGGCTCCGTTCAGCGATCCCTCTCCCCGTCAACGCCGCTCGCGTCCGTCCGGTTTAAGGCAGGCTTGCCCGCTCATCCTATCCCGGCGGTTTTCCGCCGCTCGCCTCGAAGCGGCTGCGGGCCCCGGCCTGGAGCTGGTCGAGGCTGCCCGGCAGCCTGTCGGAGAAGATCGCCGCCATCTCCTCGCGGGTGTTGGCGTGCGGGAACGGCACGTCCGGCACCGGCACGCCGAGAAAGGCTGCGAGCGGGCCCCAGCCTTCGCCGACGCGATAGACGAGCAGGCGCTCCGGCGGCACGGTGCGGCGGACGTCATCGTTGTGACGGCGGAACGCCTCGACCATGAAATCGTGGTCGTGGATGCGGGCGCCGTAGGGGCTGAAGGTGACCTTCTCGAAGAACGGGTGGAGCGGCGTCGCCATGATGCGCTCGACGGCCTGCGGCGAGAACACCGTGGCCTGGGTCGAGCGGAACCATTCTTCCGGGTCGCGCTCGGACAGAAGCACCTTCGCCTCGGGAAAATGGGCCGCGAGCTCGCGCCAGAACACGCAGCCCGGCGCATCGGTCGACGCGGCATAGCCGGCGAAGATCGCATCCCAGTCCGGCTGGCCCTCCGCGGCCCGGATCCACTGCGGGATCGTCGTGGCCGCGTTCATCATGACCTCGCGCATGTGGTAGCAGCGGCCGACGCCGAGCTCCTCCAGCGCGAGCTTGAGCGATCCGGTCCCGGTGCGCGGCCATCCCGCGCCGATGAGCTTGAGGGTCATGCGGTGCCTCCCTTACCTCACCCCCGCGAAGCGGGGAGAGGTCGAGTCGCGACGCGACCGGGTGAGGGGCTGGGGCCTCGCCGCGGACTTCTGAGTTCGAGGATAGCCCGCCCCTCACCCCGACCCGCTCCCCGCTGCGCGGAGAGAGGGAGCGCAGACGCTGCGGACGATCCGCCCCTCAATCCCCCCGCTTCAGCTCCTGCTCGAGGCGGTCGAGGGTCTGCATCGCGGTGAAGGCCTGGGCGACGCTGGAATTGGGCTCGCGGTGCTCGCGGATCGCGGCGAAGAACTCGCGGTCCTGCAGCTCGATGCCGTTCATCGAGACGTCGACCTTGGAGACGTCGATCGGCTTGTCGTAGCCGTCGAAGAGGTCGTCGTAGCGGGCGATGTAGGTGCCCGTATCGCCGATGTAGCGGAAGAACGAGCCGAGCGGCCCGTTGTTGTTGAACGACAAGGACAGCGTGCAGATCGCCCCCGACGGCACCTTGAGCTGGATGCTCATGTCCATCGCGATCTTGAGCTCGGGGTGCAGCGGCCCCTGCACCGCGTGCGCGACCGAGGCGGTCTCGCCGGTCTGGTACTGGAACAGGTCGACGGTGTGGCAGGCGTGGTGCCAGAGGAGATGGTCGGTCCAGCTCCGCGGCTGGCCGGCCGCGTTCATGTTGGTGCGGCGGAAGAAATAGGTCTGCACGTCCATCTGCTGGATGTGCAGCTCGCCGGACTCGATCTTCTTGCGGACCCACTGGTGGCTCGGGTTGAAGCGCCGGGTGTGGCCGGCCATGGCGACGAGGCCGGTCTCCTTCTGCGCCTGGAGGATGCGCTCGGCATCCTTCAGCGTATCCGCCATCGGGATCTCGACCTCGACGTGCTTGCCGGCGCGCAGGCACTGCACCGCCTGGTCGGCATGCATCTGGGTCGGCGTCGCGAGGATCGCCGCCTCGACGCCGGGCTGCTTCAGCGCCTCGCCGAGGTCGCCCGTCCAATGCGGGATCTTGAATTTCTTCGCGATCTCCTCGGTCTGCTTCGGGTTGCCGCCGGCGAGGCTCACGACCTCGACGTCGGGGATGTTCTGGATGCCTTCGAGATGCTTCTGCCCGAACGCGCCCTGGCCGGCGACGACGATCTTCATGCCGCTTTCTTCCCCTTGCGCCCGGCGTGGAACTCCTTGGTCTCCAGGATGATGTTGCCGACCGCGGTCGAGGACGCCGGCACGTGGTAGAAGCGGTAGACCTCCTCGGCGCCCTCGCCGAGCGCGCCGCGCATGATCAGCCACATCACGAGCTCGATCGCCTCGGCCCCGGCGTCGCGGAGATACTCGATCGGCTTGATCGCGGCGAGCTTCGCCGGGTCCTTCGTCATGTTGTCGAGGAAAACCTTGTCGAAGGTGCTGTTGACGAGGCCGGCGCGCCTGTTCTGGATCTGGTGCGACATGCCGCCGGTGCCGAACACGACGACGTTGATGTCCTCGTCCCAGGCCTCGACCGCCTTCTTGATGGCCTTGCCGAGATTGTAGCAGCGGTGGCCGGTCGGCGTCGGATACTGGATGACGTTGACGGCGAGCGGCACCACCTTCACCGGCCAGGCCTCGGGCGAGCCGAACAGCAGGCTCATCGGCACGGTGAGGCCGTGGTCGACCGACATCTCGTTGACGATGGTGATGTCGAACTCGTCGAGGACGAGCGACTGCACCATGTGCGAGGCCAGCTCCGGATGGCCGATCACCGGCGGCACCGGGCGCGGGCCCCAGCCCTCGTCGGTCGACTCGTAGCGCTCGGCGCAGCCGATCGCGAAGGTCGGGATCATGCGGAAGTCGAACGCATCGGCATGATCGTTGAAGACGATGATGGCGACGTCGGGCTTGACCTCCGCCATCCATTTCTTGGCCGGCTCGTAGCCCTTGAACAGCGGCGCCCAATAGGCCTCTTCGGACTTGCCGTTGTCGAGCGCGGCGCCGATCGCGGGCGTGTGCGAGGTGCCGACCCCGCCGATGATCCGGGCCATCAGGCTTCTCCCCGCTCGCGCTTGCTGCGCCAGCCGTCGGGCGAGCGCCCGCCTGCCATCATCATGTTCGCGTATCCCTCCTGGGTCATGCCGGTCATCTCCGCCGCCATGAACTGGTAAGAATGGCCGTCGGTGAAGGCGAGCTTGGCGAGCGCGTAGGAGACGCCGCCGAGCTCGAGCAGCGTGTTCCAGTCGCGCTTCAGCACGCCCTCGGCCTGCGCCGGCGTCAGCGGATATTTCTTGAGGTAGGCCTTCTCGTCGGCCAGGAACTCGGTGCGGTTCTCCGGCTTCATCAGCGACATCAGGAACTGGTTGAGGAAATAGCCCCGGCGCGCGCGCTGGGCGTCGAAGATCACCGTGCCGGGGATGTCGTCGTA
>DASZVN010000024.1:0-16410 GCA_035547055.1 Hyphomicrobiales bacterium | reverse complement strand
CACCCGCTGCATGTAGGCGGAGAACTCGGGGCTGCGGGTCGGCACGCGGACGCTGCCGACGATGGTGCCGCCGTCCTTCTTGAACTCGTCGATGAACGCCTTCTCGGCCTCGTAGCCGGGCGCGTAGTCGGCGACGACGGTGTAGACCTTCCTGATGCCGTTCTTGTAGGCCCAGTCGGCGATCGGCCGCGACACCTGGCCCTCGGTCTGGAACGTACGGGCATAGTAGGGCGACTTGCTCGCGACGGTGTTCTCGGTCCCGCCGCCGGTGATGATGGTCGGCACCTTGCCGGCCGTGACCAGCGGCGCGATCGCGAGAATATTCGGGGTGAAGTCGAGCCCGTCGATGATCTGCACCTTCTCGCGGAAGATCAGGTCCTGCGCCCGCGGCTTGGAGACCGCGGGGTTCGGCCCGGTGGTGTCGCGGCGGACATAGTCGAGGGTGTGGCCGGCGATGGTCTTGCCGTACTTCTCGGTGAAGATCGTGATGTCGGCGTCGGCCTGGCGGCCGGCATCGGCGGTGATGCCGGAATAGGAGGTCAGGACGCCGACCTTCACCGTGTCGGCCCGCGCCGCCCCGGCCACCAGGACCGCCGCACTGGCCAGGAGCGCCAGCTTGGACATCATCGCCATCGTATTTTCCTCCCTCTTCGCATGTCGTGCGTTGTTGTCCGCACAACACCACCGTCGGCGGAAGCGATCAAGAGCAGCCGGGCGAACCTGGACCGCAGCAGCCGCCTTGCCGGCGAGGATTCGATGAAGACGGAGGACCTGGCTCCACGGACGCGATCCTCAGATCAAAGTCCCAGTTCGTGCCGGAGACGATCGACGTCGAGAGGTGCGTCGACATTGGCGAGCGTCGGAGCGCCTTGGACGCGCCCGATATGGGCGAAGACGGCCTCGCGCGTGCCCTCGGCGTCGCCGGCGGCGAGGCGGTCGAGAATTGCGGCGTGGTCGTCGAACGACCGCTGGCGGTCCTGCCGCGTGCGCGGCCTCGGCGAGCGGATGCTGGCGTCGTTCACGTGGCTCGACCACAGTGCCTCGAGCGCCCCGACGAGAAGCGCCAGCGTGGCGTTGCCGCAGCCGGAGACGATGGCTTCGTGGAAGCGGCGGAAGGCCGCCGTCGCGGCCAGTGGATCGTCGAGCACGGTCGCGCTGTTGGCATGGATCTCCGTCAGCGCGATGACGACCTCCCTGCGATCGTCGCGCCGGGCGCAGAGCACCGCGCAAACCGGCTCGATCTCGCGAAGCGCGTCGGCGACGTCGCGCGAGCGCGCCCCGCGCGACTTCAACACCAGGGCGAGCGCATAGGCGGTGTGGAGGTGGCGGGGCGCGCGGACGACCGCGCCGCCTCGGTTGCCCCGGACGATCGAAACGAGCCCTTCCGCCTCGAGGATGCGCATCGCCTCGCGCATTGCCGGCCGGCCGACGCCGAAGGCGGCGCGAAGCTCCTCCTCCTTCGGAAGGTGCGCGCCGTCGGCCAGCCGCCCGCTCAGGATGTCGTCACGAAGCGCGCTCGACACGACGCCCGGCATGCGCGCCGGATGCAACCGACGGCCCCGCTCCAGCCTCGCCTCGCCGTCCTCCCCCTGCGCCACGTCCGCCATGACCCTCTCCGCGTAGCCGTCCCGATCGGATTTCCGCGATTGACTCGCCTACTATTATGTCAATCATAGCCATAATAGCGAGAATTGGCGATGACGGCGGTGGCGGTAGAAGAGCCGGTAGTCCGGGAGGGCGGCGACGAGCCAGCTCCGCGCGATCGGCGTCCGTTCGCCGGCTCTCTCGTGCCGGCCGCCTATGCCGTCGCCTCGCTCATCCTGCTCGGCCTCCTGTGGCAGGGCGCCTCCATGCTGGTCGGCGCCGATGTGCTGCCGGGGCCGATCGCCTCCTTCCGGGCGGTCGAAGAGGCGCGAGCCGACGGCTATCTCTGGTCGGACATCGTCATCACCGCGCTGCGGGTCGTCGGCGCGTTTGCGCTCGCGCTCGTGGCCAGCGTTGTCGGCGGTGCACTGCTCGGCTGGTCGCCCGTCCTCGCCCGCCTGTTCGGGCCCTGGGTGACGATCGCGGCCTCGGTGCCGGCGCTCGTCCTCATCATCGTGGTCTATCTCGCCGTCGGGATCGACGATCGCGGCGCCATGGTCGCGACCGCCGTCGTCGTCGCCCCGACGATGACCTACGGCGTCTGGGACGGCATGCGTGCCATCAATCCCGAACTGCAGGAGATGGCGCGCGCGTTCCGCGTTCCCCGCTTCACCATCCTCCGCCGCGTGCTTCTGCCGCAGACGACGCCGTTCGTCTTCACCGCGGCGCGCACCGGCCTGTCGCTCACGTGGCGCATCATGATCTTCGTGGAGCTGCTCGGGCGCTCCTCGGGAGTCGGCTACCGCATCCAGTATTTCTACAACCTCGCCGACATGCGCCGGGTGGTGGCGGCCGCCCTGCCCTTTCTCGTGCTGATGCTGCTGGTGGAGTTCTGCCTGCTGAGGCCGCTGGAGCGCTGGGTCTTCCGCTGGCGGCGGGAGGAGACGCGGTGAGCGCGCGCCTCGCGTTTCGCCAGGTCGGGCGGCGCTTCGCCGAGCGCGGCCACGACGTGGTGGCGCTGCGCGGCATCGACCTCGTGATCGAGCCGGGCTCGTTCACCGCCATCGTCGGACCGAGCGGGAGCGGCAAGTCGACCCTCCTCCATATCGCCGCCGGCATCGATACGAGCCACGATGGCAGCTTCGCCTGCGAGCCGCCCGACGCGCGGCTCGCCTGCCTGTTCCAGCAGCCGCGGCTCCTGCCGTGGAAAAGTGCCCGCGACAACGTCGCCTTCGTGCTGGAGACCCGCGGAACGGCGCGCGCTGCGGCGCTCAAGCGCGCCGATTCCATGCTCTCGACGGTCGGCCTCGCGGCGGCGGCGCGGCGCTTCCCCTCCCAGCTCTCGGGCGGCATGCAGCAGCGCGTCGCGCTCGCCCGTGCCCTCGTGGTGGACCCCGACATTCTCCTCATGGACGAGCCGTTCTCCGCGCTCGACGAGCTGACCGCGGCGCGGCTCCGCGAGGAGATCGTCACGCTCTTCGCCGCACGGTCCCGGACGATCTTCCTCGTCACGCACAATGTGCGCGAGGCCTGCTACCTGGCCGACCGCATCATCGTGCTGAGCCGCCATCCCGGCAGCATCGTCGCCGACATCCCGGTCGACGTCCCCCGGCCACGCCGCCCCGACGCCGAAGCCATCGGCGCTCTTGCGGCGCGCGTCCTCGCCTTCATCGAGGACGCCGCCGCCCCCACCTCCCTGGAGCTCGCATCGTGACCCTGGCGCCGCTGCCGCATGGCATCTACCCGTATCTCGTCTCCCCGGTCGACGAGCGCGGCCGCGTCGACGAAGGCGTGATCGAGCGTCTCGTCGAGGCGCTTATCGCCGCGGGCGTCGACGGGCTGACCCCGCTCGGCAGCACCGGCGAGGTCATGTACCTGACCGCCGCGCAGCGCCGCACCATCGTCGCCACCACCATCCGCGCCGCCGCCGGGCGTGTCCCGGTGGTGCCCGGCATCGCTGCCTTCGCGACCAGCGATGCCGTGGATCAGGCCAGGGAGATGGAACAGCTCGGCGCCAGCGGGCTCGTGGTGATGCGGCAGAACGCCTTCGCCACGTCGGAGGAAGGCATCCTCGCCTATTTCAGCGAGGTCGCCCGCGCCGTCTCGGTGCCGATCGTGCTCTACACCAATCCGGCGCTGCTCGGCAGCGACTTCTCGGTCGAGAACCTCGTCCAGCTCTCGTCGATCGACAACATCCGCTACATCAAGGACGCGACCAGCGACACCGGGCGTATCCTCAGCCTCACCAACCGGCTCGGCGGGCGCATGGAGGTGTTCAGCGCCTCGGCGCACATTCCGGCCTTCGTCTTCATGCTGGGCGGCGTCGGCTGGATGGCGGGGCCGGCCTGCGTCATTCCCGAAGCGGCCCGCGAGCTCTATCGCCGCGTGCAGGCCGGCGACACCGCCGGGGCGCTCGACCTGCAGCGCCGGCTCTGGCCCGTCAACGAGGCCTTCCGCCGCTACCCGCTCGGCGCCTGCATCAAGACGGCGCTGGAGCTGCGCGGCTTCGCCGTCGGCGGCCCGATCGCGCCGCAGCGGCCGCTGCCGGCGGCTGCGCGCGAGGAGATCCGGGCGGCGCTGGCGACCGCCGACGCCGCAGTCGCCTATGGCGCGAGCGCCGGACGCGGAGCCCCGCCGCGGCGGCGAACGGCAGCAGCCCGATCCCAGAGGAGCACGGTGAGATGACACGCGAAGCGACCGGCGCCGTCTGCGAGCTCGAAGGCGCGCTCGGCGCCGAGACGGTGCGCTCGAGCGCGGCCGACATCACCCGCGTGCTGCGCGACCAGTCCTGGCTGTCGCCGGTGCTGCAGGAGACGATCGCCCGCCGCACCGAAGCCGACGGGCCGGTGCTCGGCGTGGAGGCGGTGGTGACGCCACGGACCGAGGCGGACGTGGTGCGGACCGCGGCGATCGCCGCGCGCCACCGCATCCCGCTGACGGCGCGCGGCGCCGGCACGTCCAATTTCGGCCTGATCACGCCCGAGCACGGCGGACTGATCATCGACTTCCGCCGGCTCGCCGGCACGCCGGTGATCGAAGGCGAAGTAGTCCGCGCACCCGCCGGCACGCTGCAGGGACAGGTCGAGCGGGCCGCCCGCGCGGCCGGGCGCGAGCTGCCGGTGCTGACGACGACCTACGGGGCAGCGACCATCGCGGGCTGGATCGCCGGCGGCCATGTCGGTCTGGGGAGCAGCACCCACGGCGCGGTGTGGGACGACCTCGTGCGCGCCGTGCGCCTCGTCACCATAGAGGAGACCCCGCGGGTAATGACCCTCGCCGGCTCGGACGTCGTGCCGGTGCTCCACACCTTCGGCGCGGTCGGCCTCGTCACCGAGATCACCTTCCGCACGGTTCCGGTACGTGAATGGACCGAGGCGGTCGCCTTCTTCCCATCTTTTGCCGAGGCGTCTGCCTTCGCGACCGCGCTGTCTCGCGACCGACGTTTCCGCCATCGAGTGGCCGCCGCCCAGGAGGAGGCATTGATGCCCGGGTTGACTGGGCTCGCGCCGATCCTGCGGCCTGGCTCGGGCGTTCTCATGATCCTCGACTCCGAGCAAGTCACCGAAGTCGGTACGCTCGCCACCGCCCACGGCGGCACGCTGGTCGAGTGGCAGCCATGGACGATCGGCGAAGCGCAGCGCGGCCAGAAGCCGTCGATCGCGACGATGGTCTATGGTCATCGCATGCTGTGGGTGAAGCGGCTCCTCCCCGAGGCGGCGTTCATCCACGTCTATTTCGATCCGGGCGATCCCGAGGCCGGCGCGCGCCTTCTCAAGGAGCGCTACGGCGACGAGGTCCTGCTCGAGATGAAGTTCATCCGGTCGCCCTGGATGCTGCGGGTACTTGGCCACGATCCCACCGGGACGTTGCCGGCGGCGGTCGTCGCGGTACGCGACGGCACGACGCCCGGCAAGGTCGATGAAGTGCTGGCGTTCTGCGACCGTGCCGGGCTGCGTTACCAGAACTCCCACACCAACGTTATCGAGGACAACGGCCTCTTCCCCGACATCGAGCCGATCCGGGCGCTCAAGGCCGAAGCCGACCCGCACAACCTCCTCGCCCGCGGCCGGCTTCGGACGGCGAGGCAGGTGCCGTGACCGTCGGGCGCTTCGACCATGTCGCGATCGAGGTCGGCGACCTCGACGCTTATATCGCGCGGCTGACCGAGACCGGCGCACTGCGCCTGATGCGCCGGGGCGCCCTCGGCCGCAGCGGGCAGCGCATCGCCATGCTCGGCGACGGCACCGGGGTGAAGATCGAGCTGATCGAGCGCCCTGGCGCGCAGGCCCCTGTCCTCGCGCATCTCGCCTTCCGCTGCGATGGCGTCGACGCCACCCGCAGCGACCTGATGGACCGCGGCTGGCGCGCCGAGCGCGGCCCCAACGATCTCGCCGACGCCCACGCCCGCAGCGCGCTCCTGAGCGACGGTGCCGGGCTCTACCTCCAGGTCCTCGCGTATCGCGAGACCAGCCCGGACATCGCCGAATGGCCCGCCTCGGACACGCTGGAGCGCGCCGATTCACCAACGACGACAGGGGAAACACCATCATGACTAGCCCGCAGCGCCTGACTACTGCCGTCGCGGCGTGCCTTGCGCTCGTCGCCGCTGCTGCCCTGGCGCCCGCCCGCGCCGCCGACGCTGTGCCGGTGCGCATCGGCATCATCGGCTCTTCCGGCCAGGCCGAGGTGACCGAGGCGATCAAGGAATTCGGGATCGACAAGAAATACGGGCTCGATGTCCAGGCGGTCGACTATGCCCAGCCCGGCCAGCAATACACGCTGTTCCGCGGCCACACGATCGACGTGGCGGCGGCGGGAAACTTCGTCGACGTCCTGCGCCAGCGAAAGGCGGGACTCAAGCTGCGCGCCTTCCATGGCTACCAGGGCTACGGCAACCAGATCGTCGTGAAGGCGGATTCGCCGATCAAGGCCTTCACCGACCTCAAGGGGAAGAAGGTCGGTGAGTTCGGTCCGACCTTCCTCGATTGGCTGATCGTCCGCGCCGCGGGCAAGAAGGCGTACGGCATCGACCTGCAGAACGACGCGACGCTGGTCCAGGGATCGCCGCCGCTGCTGAACCAGTTCCTGGCCCGCGGCCAGGTCGATGCAACGCTGCAATTCATTTCGCTGACCATGGGTCCGCTGCTGCGCGGCGAGCAGCGCGTCGTCACCGACCTGCCGAGCCTGATGCGTGCCGCCGACTTCGACCCCCAGTCTTTCTATGTCGTGTGGATCGTCGACGAGGCCTGGAGCAACGCCCATCCCGGAGCGCTCGCGAAACTCGATGCGGTGCTCGACGAAGCCTACGAGAAGCTCAAGACGGACGACGCCATCTGGACCTCGCTCGCTGCGAAGGTGAACATCCACGATTCGAAGCTTGCCGCCGCCTACCGCGACACCGAGCGCCGCCTCGACAACCCTCCGTACAAGGCCTCGCTGATCGCCCCGACGCAGAAGCTGCTGGACGCGCTCGTGGCGATCTCGGGCGAGAAGGCCGTCGGCGTCACGAAAGTCGACCCGGACGCATTTTGGTTTCCCGCGAAGAAGCCATAACCGGCCAAAGCTTCGCGAGGGGCGCTCCAGCGATCGGGTTTGGCGGGCTTTTGGCGGGCCCGCTGCGCAGCCGGCATCGTCGGGCCGCGACCTGTCTCAATGCCGGGCCTCCGCCAAGCGCAGCGGGCCCGGCTACGCCGCTGCAAGCATGGGCGCGGGCGTCGGCATGATGGTTCAGCGGTCGAAGCGGATGGGAACGGTGAGGGTGATGGCGCGCCCGCTGCCGAGATCGGGCGGCGGGGCGGGAACCGGGCTGGCCCGGCGCGGCAGGGACATGGCCTCCTGGTCGAGCGCATGGTCGCCGGAGGAGCCGATCAGGCGCGAGGCCAGCACCGCGCCGGAGCGGTCGATGGTGAAGGCGACCGAAGCGGTGCCGGAGCCCGCGGCGCCGGCGGGATAGCGCTTGTAGCGGTTGAGGCGCGCCATCAGCGCGCTCTTCCACGCCGCCGGCGAGACCGAGGGCACGCGTGACTGCCCGGACGCCGGCGCGGCGGCCATCTCGGCGCGACGGGCCTCGATGCTTGGCGGCGCCGTGGTGCGGCGGACCTCGCGGCGGTCGCGATGCACCGGGCGCGGGCGCGCCGCCTCGTGCTTCGGCACCGGCCGCTCGCGATGCTCCGGGCGGGCCGGCGGCGCCGGCGCTGGCAGCACCGCCTCGGCGGCGTCCCTCTTCGGGAGTTCGGGAACCGTGGGCTCGGGCTGAGGCGGCGGCACGGGAACCGGCTTCGCCTCCTCGACCGGCTTCGGCGGTGCCGGCGGCGTTGGATCGGGTGGATCCCGCTCGACCGCCTCGGTGGTCTCCGTCGGCGGTGCCGGATCCGGCACCGCATCGTCCACCGGATCGACGACGTCCGGCGTCGGCTCCGGCTGGGCTTCCGTCACCGGCGGCCCCGGCGCGATCTCCTCCGGGGGCGCCGGGGACGCCACCGCGAGCGGGGCGAGGTCGATCGTCACCGCCGGCGGCGGGTCGTTCGCCACCGTCGAAGCCGGCGACCATTCGAGCGCGACCCAGGCGGCGCCGGCATGCGCCGCAACCACGATGGCCGCGGCCGCGCCCCAGCGCAGCGCTGCGAACGGCGACGCCGCGCGCCGCGGACGCCCGCCGAGATCGTCCCAGGTGGTCGTCATGGCGGCGGCGACCGCTGCCCTTCCTGCGCAGGCAAGGACGGCGCGGGGGCGGCGCCCGGCGCCTGCGCTACGCTCCCCTGCCCGGTATCCTCCAGCCCGACCAGCGCGATCTTGAGGTAGCCGGCGTCGCGCAAGAGATTCATCACCGCCATCAGGTCCTTGTAGGAGACCGCCCCGTCGGCGCGCAGGAAGATGCGCTTGTCGTGGTCGCCGCCGGTCTGCCCGTCGAGCGCCGCCTGCACGGCGCCGCGCGGCACCGCGTCGTCGCCGAGGGCCAGCGACAGGTCGCCCTTCACGGTGAGGAACACCGGCTTGTCCGGCCGCGGTTGCGGCTCGGCGTTCGAGATCGGCAGGTTCACCGCCACGTCCACCGTCGAGAGCGGCGCCGCCACCATGAAGATGATGAGCAGCACCAGCATCACGTCGATGAACGGCGTGACGTTGATCTCGGCGATCTCGGCGAGGTCGCCGTCCTGCGGCTCCTTCAGCGAGACGGCCATCGCTCACTCCGCCGCGCGCAGGCGGACCTCCAGGGCGGCGTCGGCCAGCCCGCTGCTGCCCTGCCGTTCGAGGTCGCGCGAAAGGTGGCGCAGCACCTCGCCCGAGGCATCCGACAGCACGGCGCGGTAGCCGGCGATGGCGCGGGCGAAGACGTTGTAGAGGATCACCGCCGGGATCGCCGCGACGAGGCCGATCGCGGTCGCGAGCAGCGCCTCGGCGATGCCGGGCGCCACCACCGCGAGGTTGGTGGTATGCGCCTTCGAGATGCCGACGAAGCTGTTCATGATGCCCCACACCGTGCCGAACAGGCCGACGAAGGGCGCGGTGGCGCCGATGGTGGCGAGGAGGCCGGTGCCGCGCGCCATGGCGCGGCCGGCGCGGGCCTCGATGCGCGACAGCGCGATCGCGAGCCGCTCCTTGATGCCCTCGGCCGAGAGGCCGTCGGAGCGCTGTTCCTCGCGCGCGGCGGCCCGCACGAGGTCGGCGACCGGGCCGCGCCGGGTCCAGCCGGCCTCGATCGCGCGCGCCGCCTCCACGAGGCTTGCCGCCTGCTCGAGCTTGCGGGCGGCGCGGCGCGCCTTCCGCCTGGCGGCGAGGAGGTCGAGCCCCTTCGCCAGCCACACCGTCCACGTCACCAGCGAGGCGAAGGCGAGGCCGATCATCACCGCCTTCACGACGATGTCGGCATGCAGGAACATCGACCACGGCGACAGGTCCTGCGGCAGCGCCCCAAACGCCGCGGGCGCGGGCGAAGCCGCCGCGCTCCTCGCTGCAACGGAAGGCGACTGCGTCTGGGCGACAGCCGGGGCGATGGTGACGACCAGCATCGCCAGGGCCGCCGGCACGCGGTGCCTCGGCCTCGTCTCGATCCGCCAACCAGCCATGACGCTATTCTCGTCTGCTTCGCGAAGCGGGCCGGCCGCCGCAGGCTTCAGCGTCCTGCCCACAACTCTCCCGACCGAATTAGCAGCCAGAGAATAAGCTCGCAAATACAATAATCTAGAATATGTCCAAAGGATACTCTAGTTTAGATATATTCTATATATTAGACGGCCACGCAACACGTACCGATTAATTGTGAGCGCATCGCAATCGCATTGAGATGTGACCGGCAGTCAGTCAATCTCTCCCATACTCGCTGCGCCTCGCCATCGCCCGTGCTCTGCCACCTCCAGCGTCGATCCGGCGAGCGAGCGGGCAATCCAGGACGTAGCGCAACCTGGAGCTCATGCGACGCCTCGTCATGGGCCATGCCAATGTCGTTTCGGCACGCCGTTACGCGCATGAGCCGGATGGACATGAAGCGGGCGTTCGGCGTGCCGGCGGCGATGTTTCCCGACACGGCCGCGGCGCCGGGCGTGACTGGCGGACGACGTCTTCCGCCCGCACGGCCCGCCGCCTGACCATGCAGCGCCCGAGGCAGCGCTGGCACGCCTTCGCGTCGAGATCGGCCGAGGATGCGGCGTGCCCTGCGCTCGAACGCGGCGATGGCGGTGCCGACCCTGCGGCCGCGCACCAAGCCAGCCAAGGTGCGTCGCTAGGAGATAGACGCAGCCGAACGCCTCTTCCTCGCCAAGGGCATCGTCGCGACCAGCGTCGGCGACATGGTCGCTGCGGCGGACGTCACCAAAGCGGGGGTGTCGAACCGCCCGACGCCGAGGAGAATCGATCTCTGTTGAATCACGTCTTCCGAATGCGTGGATCGGATCCTAGGCTAGAAAGGTCGTGAGGCGGTGGCGCCTTGGATGTCCAATCGGACGTCACACCGGCCGGTTGCGATTGGGTGATGATGTCCGGCAGGCGGCGGATGCGCCCCTCTTCCGTGCAGCATGTCGCCGGCAAGCCGTTGCAGGTCAGCCTGCATCGGCTGGCGGCGTTCATCGCCGTCGCTGACGCCGGCGCGATCAGCCGTGCGGCCCGCGACATGGGGCTGACCGCCCCGGCGCTGACCAAGAGCGTCCGCGAGCTCGAACGCGCGCTGGGCGCCGAGCTCTTCTATCGTACTTCGACCGGCATGATGCTGACGCCGGCCGGCGAGCTGTTCTACGCCCGCGCCAAGGTGGCTCTGGCCGAGATCGCGCTCGGCGCCACGGAGGTCGCCGAGATGAACGGCGGCCCGGCGCCGCGGGTGGTGGTCGGCGCCCTGCCCGACGCGCTGAACCCGGTGCTGCCCGAGGCGGTGGCCCGGCGCATCGGCGCCGCCCGGCGCGGCGACGCCGGCATCACGCTGCGCGGCGGCTGGTTCGACCAGCTCAGCGAGCAGACTCGCGTCGGCGACGTCGATTTCTTCGTCTCGGCCGTGCCCGAAGGCGCGATGCCGGACGGCCTCGCGATGGAGGTGCTCTATCACGACGACCTCGTGGTGGTGGCGCGGCTGGGCCATCCGCTCGCCGAACGTGCCGCGCTGACGCTTGCCGACCTCACGGCGTTCCATTGGGTTGTGCCGACCAAGGGGACGGCCCTCGACCAACTTCTGCGCAAGGCGTTCCGGGCCGAGGGCCTCTCTGCGCTGGACTCGTGGAGCGAAGTCAACCCGATCGGCTCGCTCCGCGCCGTCGTGTCCCAAAGCGACGTCGTGGTCGCGACCGGCCGGCTCCGGGTCCGCGACGAATTGAGCCGCGGCCTGTTCCGCGAACTGCCGCTCCGCCTGCCCGCGGCCCACCACGCCGTCGGCGTGTTCTACCGCAGCCACGGCGCCCTCTCGCGGCCGGCGCGCCAGCTCCTCGCCACGCTCCGCGATGTCTCCCGTGAATATGCAGCCGACGATGGCCGCGAGGCCGCCAAACCGCGCGGTTAACGCCCTGCCGTTTTTTTCATTTGCGGCGCCGGTTTGGCGGGCGACATCATCCCGCCCGACAGGCCCGGGCCGCGGACGCCCCGCTGCACCGGGCCGCGCGGGGAACGGGAGGAAACGGCATGAAGCGTCTGGCGATCTTGGCTCTTGCCGGGGCGGCCTTGTTCGCCGCGATCCCGGCGCGCGCGCAGCACGCGCAGGACACCGTGCGCATCTCGCAGCAGGAGCCGGTCGGCACGCTCGACGCCTATCTCGACGTCCGCCCCGAGATCTTCTTCCTGCGCGACGCCGTTTTCGACACCCTCGTCACCTACGACTACGCCAAGCGCATCTTCGTGCCGCTGCTCGCGACGTCGTGGACGCATGTCGACGACACCACGCTGGAGTTCAAGCTTCGCCACGACGTGACCTGGCACGACGGCAAGCCTTTCACCGCGGCCGACGTGGTCTATACGGTCGACTATCTGATCGACCCCAAGGTCCGGCTCCGCACCAAGAGCGATTATGAGTGGATAGCAGGCGCCACCGCGGTCGATCCCTACACCGTCCGCATCAAGGAGAAGCGGCCGACGCCGGCCGACCTCGCGCTGCTCGCGACCCAGCTCCAGATCTATCCCGAGCATGTCCATGGGCCGCTGAAGGACAAGGTCGATTTCGGCCACCACCCGATCGGCACAGGACCCTATCGCGCCGTCCAGGTCGACCCCGCCAAGGGGGTCATCCTGGAAAAGCGGAAATCCTATCCGCAGGGCAGCTACGCCAAGCCCGCCGGCACAATCGGCCGCATCCAGGTCGTCGGCATTCCCGACGCGGGCGCCCGGGTGGCATCGCTCCTCGCCGGCAATCTCGACCTCGTCCGCGACATCCCGGCCAACCAGTCGGCGGCGCTCGAAGCAAGCGGGCAGTTCGCGGTGACGCTCGGCGACACCTTCGGCGTCTACTACATCATGATGGACGCGGCGGGCCGCAGCGGCCTCAAGCCGCTGACCGACCGGCGCGTGCGCGAAGCGATCCTCCGCAGCATCAAGCCGGACGATCTCAAGCGCATCATCGCCGGCAAATGGGCCGGCCAGGTGAGCGATCCCAAAGGCCTGTGCGACCCGTCGCAGATCGGCTGCAAGCTCTCCGTCACGCCGCCGAGCTACGACCCGGCGACTGCGAAGAAGCTGATGGCCGAGGCCGGCTATCCCACCGGATTCACCGTCAACCTGACGGCCTTCTCCTACCTTTCGGGCAAGATCGCCGAGGTGATCAGCGGCGAGCTCCGCGCGATCAACGTCAACGCCAAGGTGCAGCAGATGACCTTTGCGGCCTATCGCGCCCAGCAAATCGCCGGCAAGCAGCAGATCCTGATCGGCGCCTGGGGCGGCGGCGCCGTGCCGGACGTCGACCACACGCTGGAATTCCTGTTCAGCCCAGGGGCCCGCGACTACCACCACGACAAGCGTTTCTTCGACCTCGTCCAGGCGAGCGAGCACGAGCTCGACCAGGCGAAGCGCGAAAAGGAGACGGGGGAGGTCTTCGACCTCGCCACCTCGCTCGACTATTTGGTGCCGCTGACGCGCTACCCGGTGCTGTGGGTGCATTCGAAGGACCTGACGCTCTCCGGTTTCGACACCCACCCGATGGCCCCATGGGGGTTGAGCTACGACATGCTGTCGTGGGCGAAGAAATAGGCCTACGGCGAGGAGGAACGGCCATGCGCGCCGAAGACAACGAGTTCCTGACCCGCGTCGGCCCTGGCACGCCGATGGGCGAGCTGATGCGCCGCTATTGGTTTCCGGCGATCAAGGCCGACGAACTCGCGCCCGGCGGTTCTCCGGTCCGGCTGCGGCTTCTCGGTGAGAACTTCATCGCCTTCCGCTCACCCGACGGCACGGTCGGCATCGTCGACCATGAGTGCGCCCATCGCTGCGCCTCGCTGTGGTACGGCCGCAACGAGGCCGGCGGCATCCGCTGCGTCTATCACGGCTGGAAATTCCGCCACGACGGCCAGTGCATCGACATGCCGAGCGAACCGCCGGAGACTGACTACAGCGACCGCATCCGCCTGCGCGCCCTCGCGACCCGCGAGCTCTACGGCGTCGTGTGGGCCTTCATGGGCGAGCGCGACGAGGCGCCGCCCTTCCCGACCTTCGACCTCGGCGACATCCCGCCGGATGAGCTCGAGGTCAGCTTCATGTTCCGTGAGTGCAACTGGCTGCAGGCGCTCGAGGGCGACATCGATACCTGCCATGTCGGTTTCCTGCACGGCGGCGGCTCGTCGGTCGAGGACTTCGAGCCGGGCTCGCTCGACTATTACCGGGTCGCCAACCGCCGCCCGAAATACGAGGTGGTCGAGACGCCCTATGGCACGATGTACTCCGCCTTCCGCCCCGGCGGCCCGGGCGAGACCTATCACCGCGTCGCGCAGTTCCTCCTGCCGTTCTTCACGATGACGCCGTCCGAGCCGCTCGGCCATAACCGCCTGCGAGCGTGGCTCCCGGTCGACGACGGGCATTCCATGCTCGTGGTGATGACCGCACCGCGGCGCACACCCTACGGCACCGACAAGGACGGCAAGCGCTTCCCCGGCCAGACGGTCGACCTCACCTACCTGCCGAACACGAGCGACTGGTACGGCCGCTGGCGCATCCAGGAGAACCCGCGCAACGATCACCTGATCTCGCGGGAGCTGCAGCAGGACCGAAACTATTCCGGCGTCGTCGGCATCCCGGTGCAGGACCAGGCCGTGACCGAAAGCATGGGGCCAGTCGTCAACCGCACCAAGGAGCATCTCGGCACCAGCGACCGCATGATCATGCTGACCCGGCGCGTGCTGATGCGGGCGGCGACGGCGCTGCGCGACCACGGCACGCCGCCGCCGGGCATCGTCGACCCCGAGGTCTATCGCGGGGTCCGCGCCGGCTTCCTGATGCTGCCGAGCGAGACCGACTGGCTCGACGACTTCAACCGCCGCCGCGTCGGCTGGGGCGCCGACCCGGCACGGCCGATCGCGCGGGTAGAGCGCCGCAGCGAGGCCGATCCCGCGGCCGCGGCGACAGCCGACGCCTAGCAGACCGGCCGATGGCTCGCTTTCTCGCCCGGCGGGCGGTGGTCGCACTACTGGTCGCGATCACCGTGTCGGTCCTGTCGTTCGCGCTGCTCCGCCTGTCCGGCGACCTTGCCGCCCAGCTCGCCGGCGAAGGCGCGACCGATGCCCAGATCCGCGCGACGGCCCATCTCTATGGCCTCGATGCCCCGTTCTATCTGCAATATCTGCATTGGCTCGGCGGCGCGCTGCACGGCAATCTCGGCAAGTCGCTGTTCACCGGCCAACCCGTTGCGGACATCATTGCCCGCGCCTTGCCGGTCACGGCGCGGCTCGCTTTCTTCTCGCTGATCCTGATCGTGGTGTTGGCGATCCCGCTCGGCGTGCTCGCGGCGACCCGGCGCAACAGTTGGATCGACCGGCTGGCGCTGTCCTTTGCGGCGTTCGGCCAAGCGATCCCGAGCTTCTGGTTCGCGCTCATCCTCATGCTGGTGTTCGGCGTCTGGCTCAAATGGACGCCGGTGTCGGGCCAGGCGAGCTGGCAGAGCTACATCCTGCCGACGATCACGGTCGCGCTGGCGAGCCTGCCGGCGCCGATGCGCCTCACCCGCTCCGGCATGCTGGACGTGCTCCGCTCCGATTATGTCCGTATGGCTCGCGCCAAGGGCCTGCCGGTGCGGGTGGTGCTGTTCAAGCATGCGCTTCGGAACGCACTCCTGCCGGTGGTCTCGGTGCTGATGGTGACGTTCGGCTATGTCCTCGGCGGCACCGTCGTGGTCGAGACCGTGTTCGCGCTCGACGGGCTCGGCTTCGAGGTGTTCCGGGCGATCCAGCAGGCCGACTTCCCGGTGGTGCAGACCATCGTCGCCTTCGTCTCGGTGGTCTACATCGTCTTGACGCTCGCGAGCGACCTCATCAACGCGCGGCTCGATCCGCGAATCGCGCTCGGCTGAGCCGCCATGTCCGCAACCGATCCCACGACTGTGGCCGCCCTCGCGACCGAGCCGCCGCCCCTGTCCCCTGCCAGGCTCGCGCTGCACCGGGCGCGGCGCCATCCCGGCTTCCTGATCGGCGGCTTCATCGTGCTGGCCTTCGTCCTTGTCGCGATCTTCGCACCGTGGATCGCGCCGTCCGATCCCTACGCCCAGGACATCGCCGACCAGTTTGCGCCACCGCTATGGCAGGCCGGCGGGAGTTGGGCCCATCCGATCGGCACCGATAGCCTCGGCCGCGACGTCCTGAGCCGCGTCATCTACGGCGCCCGGATCTCGCTGACGGTCGGCTTCCTGGCTGCCGGGCTCGCGGCGATCATCGGCACGACGATCGGCGTGATCGGCGGCTATTTCGGCGGCAAGGTCGACAGCGTGGTGATGTATGTCATCACGACCAAGCTCGCGCTGCCGGGCCTCGTCGTCGCGCTCTCGCTGATCTCGATCTTCAAGGCCTCGGTGCCGGTCCTGATCGGCGCCATCGCCATCCTGTTCTGGGACCGCTACGCCGTCGTCACCCGCGCCGCGGCGATGCAGCTCCGCGGCAGCGAGTTTGTCGCTGCCGCACGGGCGATCGGCTCCTCCCATTTCCGCATCATCGTCGTCGAGCTCCTGCCCAACCTGATGAACCAGGTCGTCGTGGTGCTGACGCTCGAGACCGCGGTCGCGATCCTGGTCGAGGCGGCGCTGTCCTTCCTCGGCCTCGGCATCCAGCCGCCGACACCGTCATGGGGAAGCATGGTGTCGGAGGGCCGCGCCGACATGTTCTTCCAGCCCCACCTGATCGCGGCGCCGGGCCTCGCCATCTTCGTGTTGGTGATCGCGATCAA